>JBEKLV010000029.1:0-21284 GCA_050008835.1 Bacteroidota bacterium
GTAAATACTCCGGAAGTTTTGCTTTTCTCACAGCAATTTTAAACTTGTGCGCGATATAATTTCTTGAATATGGAACAGTATTGCCCGGTTTATTAAACACATATTTGCGTTCTGGATTGTATCTGCCCTTCAATACTTCAACCACTTTCTCATGCATCGGTATAGTTCGCTCCTTGCCAGTTTTTGTAGTAAAGGTTTCCGTGTTCTTTACGTTTATTACTCTATTGGCAAAATCTACAGCATCCCATTGAAGGTTTATTGCCTCACTGCACCTCATGCCCGTAAGTGAACACACAAGAAATAAGTCATGCATTGGTTTGTTCCGTTTAATTGCCATAAGCAACTGATTCAGTTCTTCCTTGTTCATAAACTTTGGATTCTTTTCAGGTGTTTTTATTTGTTTTACTGTTTCTCCGATGTCGTGTTTAATCAGATTCTTCTTAAATGCGTAACGAAATAGAGTCCGAATATTTCTGAAATAGATGTTTACAGTGGTCGGTGATAATTTGTCCTGCAATCCTTTTTGTTTGAATTGCTCTATGTCTTCTACTGTATATTCAGTAATTATCTTATCAGGTAATCTCTTTAAGAATTGTTCCACTGAATACTCTACGAGTTCTATAGTACCTTTTCTCAGGTCAATTCTTTTTGTATCAAGGTATGATTTTACAAAACTTGAAAAGAACGGAATATTATTCTCCTCTTTTGGGTTTTGTTGAATCATTAATGATTTTATAAATTGGATTGCATTTGACTTCAATCTACACTGAGTAGACTTCCAGTATATCTTGTCAGTATTACCTTTAATAGCATAATACCAAATACCATTGTTACGTTTTGAGAAATAAACTTTCGGATGGTTTTGCATCGTTGACCCACTGTAGAAAAAAACAGTGAAAAAATGTCAACAATACTTTACAGCGAGGATGAAAATGTGTCGTTTTGGCGTGTAATTGAATCTCCGATGGAGAACCCCAAGCAAGTGCGCTAGCCGGGCTGCGCCACGTCCCGAAGAATTTCGAGGTTTCTGAGGTACAATCACTCCTCTAAAACCCTATAAAACCAATCTACTAGTAACCACTTGGCAAACCAATGTAACCACTTGCCTATTGATTACTTGTCTGTTTGAATATAGCAATATGTATTCCGTTTTGCAATTATGAACTTTGCCAGTTTGCTAACGCTCATTTAGTCAGTGAGCGCCTTTGGCGCCATCCCGCTACTTAGAATTAATATTGAAAGCGGGACTTGTTGAGTGCTGTTTGCACGTCCTTCAGCGTCCCGCAACATTCTCTGCGGGACAAAATCCCGCGCTTTTTGCGGTAAGCGCCTGGCTAGGCGGCACGATGAAGAAAACTATTTACTCGTTCTTCAGTGAAAAGCCAAGCATCAGGGATTCTATCTGTCCAACCTTTTAATTTACCATTTGTATAGGTGTAATTTTCCGTGAGGGAAGTGGTACCCTCTCCTCGCCGTTGAGCTTTTAACTCGTTGGTAAGATCTATGATAGATGCAAGATACATTCGTGGCATTTGATTGAATTCGAGTTCATTGAATCCTACAAGACAATAAACGATTAATTGGTTTTGATCGGCTGCCCACGCATCGATCGCTTGATGATACGTCCTGCCTTTTTTATATGACTGTACCAGTCCCCAGCCACCTTTCTGACTTCCTTTCACAGAAATCATTTTGAATTGATTACCCCTTTTGATAAGAAGATCGTACTCCGGTTGATTTGCTCCATATTGAACCGAAACATCGCAACCAGCTCTCGCGAATTGTGCAGCGGCAAAGGCCTCTGCTGAAATTGATACATGGTAAGGTTCCATTTGGTTTTCTCTGTTTATAGTGCCGTCTAACAGACCGGCGCTAAGCCTGTCCACAATAGTCTAAGTTTACAAATGCTCTTTGTTCATATCAGCAAAGCCGCCAATTTATCCCGCAATTCTTTGTGGCCGTGAATCACTGTCAGACGTAAGTGCATATCTTCTGGATGAACAGTTAAATGGACGCCTTTACGTGCAGCATTCGATTGATTGCGCGGCCATTCGCGGATGATTTTATCAACCTTAGGCCACACAGACGGATCGCTGAAACCTTTATTTTCAAGTTGAAGGAGGATCACAAGCGTTTCAAGATTACGTGTTACCGTGACGTGTTGCTGCCAAGGGAGCCCAAAAAGTAGAGCACCATAATTGAAAAGATCGTAAAAAGCCTCTATGCACATCCGCGGTGTGACATTGAGATTCAGCAGACTCGTCGAATGGAAAAACTGGTTGCGCTGTTGGCGACGGGCGGCCATATTTGTTTGTATTCGAGTTAAGGTAAGCAGGTCTCCTATACGCTTTGCGCTAAAAACGACTTCTACATCATGCAAAATGTCATGATAATTTTTGAAACTACCACTTGCCTTCTGGTCACTCCAATGTTTATTATCGGTTAAAAGAAAAAGTTTCGCCGCCAGTTCCGTGTAATCATCGCACAAGATGAAAGCGGTTTTCAGATATTGGCCACCTGTGCGTCCAGTGAAATAAATTTCAACACCGGCACAAATTTCATCGAGCAAATAAGGTAGCTGGTTCATGGCTTAGTGCTCTTTCCTAAAAGCTCCTGTTCGAAGTGCGCCTTAGCGGCAGCCCAATCCGACGCTGCCTCCGCACGCAGACGTCGAGCTTCTGAACGGCGGTGCGATACTTCGGTTGCAATGGATTTTTGTAGATCACGATTAGGTACTGGAATTTGTAGAAGAGAAAATAAGTCAAGGCCAATTCTACGACGACCTGATGAACCCGTTGTTTTACCTTTGACCTGCGCAAATACAAACGAACAGAAAAATATTGCATAAAGATATTCTTGGAGCACATAAATTGGCTTTGCTCGGACCACATAAAACTCTGTAGAAGTATATGCATAGTCCTTGCCTTTTAGATCGTCAACCAGCACATATTTTTTATTGAATACACTCGGTTCAATTCTGGCAAAGAGAATGTCGCCTTGCTTTATAACACTGCGCCCGCGTACTTCGAAAAACGGCCGCATAACGACTTCCCGTACATCCGTTAATTCACATTCGGGGAGTCCGACATAAGGAACAAGGTCTTTCTCATTCGCTGGCCTGGGGGCGACGTTTTTATCTATTTCGGCGATTTCTTCAAGTGATTTTGTGGGAGTTTTGGGCGGATGGCCTTTAGCATAGAATGGCTGATACGCAGTTGCATCAATTCGTTTGCTATGCAATTGTGCAAGGCGGACGGCAAAAACACTGCGGTTATCTTCTGTTTGTGGAACAAGACCGAGTTGAGAAAGCAAGTATTCATCAAGCCCAGAAAGCAAGGCCTATGCTTGCGCCAACTTTTGCTGCCGCGCTGACCGTGCGGCTTTCATTTCAGCAACTAACTTTTTCTGAATTGTTTTATCGGGCAACGGAAAAATTAGACTATCGAGAATAGTGCGGCTCAAATAATCAACAGCGTTATTGAGAATCATCGCCCCCTTCATCTGCTGTTTTAAAAATTCTGTCGAAAGGACTTCGAGAAGAAAATTACCGGTTACTTCATTCGTCGGTTGAAACCGAAAAATACTTCCATTGATGATTGTCGGTTCATCAAGATCGTCAACAAGGCAGACTGATTTCTCTGAGGCAATGGTCGCGCCTTTTACAGCTACTAAAACATCGCCTTTCTTCAATTTTGCTCGCTCGTGTCTGGAAAATTCGATTGGTGCGCGCAAACAAGATGTCCAGTCAATTTGATTATCAATTCCCATCTCTGTGGCGCGCAAAAAGCGAACACCTCCTCTTTCTAGATAGCTGTCACCCTTTGGCAGAACACCATAAGCGCCTTCACTGATTAAGCTGCCAAGCGTTCTCACATTCGGCATCGCTTGAATTTTTTTTAGCAGCGATTGATTTCCGCTTCCAAAGAAACTCGGATTTAATCGCTCTTTGATTTCGCCCCGCCTGACCGCAAAGCACTGTGGCTTGCCTTCAGCAACGGGGCTTAAACGAAAAAAGGTTTCGGATCTTTCTGAAACTTCCTGAATTCCTTTACAACGTCGGGAAGCTGGTTGTCGCATTTGCGTCCGGTGGCATCGTAGCCAATCATTTCCGGTACAGCCATGAAAATAGCTTCGTTGTTATTGGTTCTTTCGTCTTCGGCGCGCTTTCGCAAAAAGACGAGGCTAGATTTCACACCAGCGCCGTAATGGCTAAACGCGGTCTGGGGCAGGCTGATGATGGCCTGCACTTGAAAATGCTCCAGCAGAAAATCACGGGCGTATTGCAGCGATGAATTAGTGAGGATGCCGTCCGGTAAAACCACAGCAGCGCGGCCTGTCTTTGGCTTGAGAAAGTGCCAGACCCGTTCGAGGAACAGGATTTCGGTCTTCTGATTCTTGCGCGCCTTTTTGTTGCCTTTGCTGTCTTCGGAATTTCCAAGTTCGTAGTCAGCCAGATAATGCCGCTCCGCGAGAATCACCTGCGCACCGAATGGTGGATTGGTGAGAATAAGGTCGAATCGGTTTTTAGCGAAGCCATGGTTGACGGCATAGAGCCGTTCCACACGGTCAAGTGAATCTGCGCCCATGACATTTGTATGACCGTCATCGTGAATAATCATGTTCATCTTAGCGACTCGCGCAATCTCATCGTTGATCTCAATGCCGAAGAGCCGTTCCTTAGCGAAGTCGTGCCAGTGTTTATAGTGTTCGTCCGTTCCTTCGTCGTGGTATTCCTTTGCTTCATGACGCACGGCGTCGAGTGCATAGAGGAGAAAACCGCCTGAACCGCACGCGGGGTCGAGCACAATATCTTCATTTGTGGGACGTGTCATTTCCACCGCAAAGGAAATAATTTCACGCGGTGTAAAGTATTGACCGAAGTCGCCTTTGAAAAAGCCGTCCATGAACTGTTCGAAGGCAAGTCCTTTGGTGTCAAGATCGGTTTTGCTTAAATTGATGCTTTCAAGGTGGGAAACGACGGTGCGAAGACTTGCGTCGTCAATTTTAACTGTCTCCGTGAAAACATCCGGATCTTTTTGCTTTTGGGTTTCGTAAAGTAATTTTATGCGTTCGGCAAGGCGGCGGCTCGGTTCATGTGTTTTAATTTGGAACTCGTATGGTTCACCTTTCTTCCGCTTGGTTTGTTCGTCACTGATCTTCACAAAGATGATTTTACAAAGTTCGCCAAATGCCGCTGGCGGTGAGAGCTTGCCACCTGCCCAAAGTGTTTGGTGGCATTTCTTGATTGCGCCGATGAGTGCTTCTTTACTGACTGGTTGAATGTCGTTATTCGGGTCGCCTTTGTAGAACCGATATTCCTCCGGCTTGCCGTATTGACGCGGCAAATCAGCGATGATGTTTGCCTCGCGCTCAAGCACACCATATTTTTCAGAGAAATCAAAGAAGCGGCGAGTCATCCCCGCGACAACGCCGACGTAGTTTGCACGGAATTTTGCCCAGGTACCATTGCCGCACGCCTGCTCGACTGCTTGATTGAACTCCGCGTCAGTCACACCATCCTGCTTGCACTCAATCACTGTATAAGGTTTTTTACGCTGATCATCACGAAAGACAACTAAATCTGCGCGGTCGCTTGGCGTTCTGTCTGGGACGGTGACTTCAACACCGATTCTGGCTGGCTCATACCCATAGCGATAAATCAATTCTGCCCAAAACTCGGCTCGGACTTGTTCTTCTGCGTCGGCGTAGCGTTCGGTATGATTGACTGCGACATAAATAATTTTTTGTTGCTTTCCCTCGCCGGATATTTTAGCGTGGCCGTCTGTGATAGCGCGTTCGAAATAACTCATTCTAACCTTCTTTCATTGATAACTCTTCGAGATCAAAAGATTACTTCTCTAAACAAGCATAGTTGACGCAATTTTCGCATTACTATTTCAAAATTCAACATAACGGACCGGCGCTAAGTCCCGATTCGATCTTCGATCGAATCGAGGATCCCGTACATCGGGACTGCGGTGTTAATTTCAACCAACATAGAAATAACAAATAGCCATACTCTCATATGGAGTTCCTTTTAGGGACTTGGGGAATGGTTTAAATTAGGTATATGTAATATTAACCACAACAGAAAAATCAGCCCTGACGCACTACCAGACGCCAGGGCTGTAGGGAGGCTTCCCCAACCGGGGAGGTTGGGGTTACAATTGCAACATACAAATCGCCTATCAATTTGTCAACTTGTCCAAAGTGATCCCTTCTCACAAAGTGATGCCTTCGGCAGGGAAGCGCCTGGTTAGGCGTGTGTGACAGAATTTTTTGACTGCAAAGATTTAATTCTTATAATTGTTGAAATGACCCAGGCTCCAAGGGGCGTAAGTACTATTGATGCAATCACCACATATACATACTTGTACTTTGATTCTTTCCAATTCTCAGCCGCTAGCGAAAACATGATACCTGTAAGCGCTAAGCCTGAGGTCATTGCTAAATATCGCAAAATAGGATGAAGATTTTCCATGAGATTCCTCCTTGTGAATAATTGAAAGATATTAGTTCTAGATTTCTTTTTATAGTCACGCCGCCTAACGGATAGCGAGCGTATTATACTAAAGTGTCTCAGTTCTGTCAACAATATTTTACCGGGAACTTATCACATTTTTTGCTGCAAGAAATTGGTTAAAATACGACAGGGCTTTCGGGAACTTTTTATTGCTTAAGAGTTAATTTCATGCCATTCCTCTGTTATTGCACACCTACAGTCAGTTTATAGACGATCATTAATAGCGGTTAATATTAAAATATGCTTTGATTATTAAACATATTTATCTATATTACTATAGTAAGTAAGGTTTATAAATAATAGTCCTTACTATTAATAATTCAACAATACAACAAGGATTTCTTATGAAAAAAATTGAGGCTATAGTCCGTCCGCATTCTATTGATGACATTAGAGAGGCACTTCTGGAAGCGGGGTTTCGGGGAATGACTATGGTGGAAGTCAAAGGCTTTGGCAGACAGAAAGGGCACACAGAAGTTTACCGCGGAGCAGAATATCAGGTAGATTTCATGCCAAAAGTAAAATTAGAAATTGTTGTAGCAGATAATCGAGTAGAAGATGCGGTCGCGTGCATCATCCGCTGTGCAAAATCCGGTAAAGTGGGCGACGGAAAAATATTCATTTATCCCATAGAAGAAGCGATTCGCGTACGAACTGAAGAGACTGGAGAGGATGCCTTATGAGAATAGATACGGGTGATACTACTTGGTTACTAGTGTCCACTGCTCTTGTAATGCTTATGACACCGGGGCTGGCACTTTTCTATGGCGGCATGGTTAGGCAGAAAAACGTACTTGGCACGATCATGCAAAGTTTTGTAGTACTGGGTATTGTGACTGTGCAGTGGGTATTGATTGGTTATTCACTTGCGTTTGGTCCTGATATAAAAGGATTGATAGGCAGTTTGCAGTGGGCCGGTCTCAACGGCGTGGGGCTTACTCCTAATCCAGATTATGCCGCAACAGTACCACATCAGGCATTCATGATGTTTCAAATGATGTTTGCCATTATTACACCGGCGTTAATTTCCGGTGCATTTGCAGAGAGGTTTAAATTCAGCACATATATTGTTTTTGTTTTCTTATGGTCGACTTTCGTATATGCACCGCTCGCGCATTGGGTATGGGGCACCGGCGGATGGCTTCGATCATTAGGAGCTCTGGACTTTGCAGGTGGTCTTGTAGTACACATCAGCTCCGGCGTTTCTGCTCTTGCCGCTGCAATCATAATAGGGAAACGAAAGGGACATGGGCATGAACATATGCCGCCGCATAATTTAACTATGACGTTACTCGGTGCAGCGCTTCTGTGGTTCGGCTGGTTTGGATTTAACGGCGGCAGTGCGGTCGCGTCCGGCTCGCTTGCAGTGTCTGCATTTATGACTACGCACATCGCAGCTGCGGCAGCATTACTTTCATGGCTTTTTGTCGAATGGAAATTACGCGGCAAACCAACGATGCTTGGAGCAGCATCAGGAGCTGTGGCAGGCCTTGTAGCCATAACCCCTGCTTCTGGTTTCGTTGGTCCGCTACCTGCCTTGGTTATAGGCATTGGTGCCGGGGTACTTTGTTACTTTGGCGTAAACATGAAAAATAAATTGGGATTTGACGATACGCTAGATGCGGTAGGTGTTCATGGTGTCGGAGGCACTTTTGGGGCACTTGCAACAGGTCTTTTTGCATCAAAGGCAATCAACGCTGCCGGAGCAGATGGAGCATTTTTCGGTAATCCATCCCTCTTTCTTGTTCAGCTTTTAAGTGTTGCGGTAGCAATTGTGTACGCTTTTAGTGTGACTTGGATCATTCTAAAAATCCTCGACCGCACGATGGGGGTTCGCGTTGCTCAAGAACAGGAAGTGGAAGGATTGGATCTCAGCCAACATGGAGAAAGCGGGTATATCTTCTAATAATAACTATTAAGAATTTATTTGGGAACCATGCATTGCACCGATGGTTCCCAAAATTCTATATATAATATCATAGTGGAAACTATTCAACCCATTAAAACAAAATATGAAAGGGGAAAACTTAATATTCTGAAACTGCATCGCTCCGGTGCAGGAGGCGTCCGTGTTGCCCTCGCCCTGACGCATCATCTCGACACAATACTGCAAACTATATTCCAACACATCGAAGGCGACACCCGACAGCTTTCAATTATTGCTTTGGGCGGATACGGAAGAAAAGAACTGTGTTTTTCTTCCGACACTGATATTATGTTCCTAATTGCCGACGACCAACAGCCTCTCATTGCACCTACCGTTCAGAAATTTCTTCATATACTTTTAGATATTGGCCTTGATGTCGGACATAGTATACGCAGCATAAACGAATGTCTATCGTTGTCAGAAGAAGATTTCAATTCTCGGATGTCTCTAATGGAGGCACGATTTGTTTGTGGAGACAATGGTCTCTATCAAGAATTAATTGCATCCATTGAGAATAAAATCAAAGAGTATAATCATAAAGCATTCGTGCAACAGTTGTCGGATCTGCAGCACTTGCGTCATCAAAAGTACGGGAATTCTTCAAAACTATTGGAGCCGAATATAAAGAACAGCGCAGGTGGATTGCGAGATATGCACTCTGCCTTCTGGCTGATGCGCGGGACCGATACAATACACATTCCTAAAAAACTTGGACCGGTTGAAACTGCAATCATTCATATGTTAAAATCGACTGCCATTAGGAATCAATTCACGCCATTATTTCTGAAAGAAGCACATCGTGCGTTCGACACTCTTCTCAGAATACGAAACGAAATGCATATTCAATCAAAGGCGTTGCACGACACATTGGAATTTAATTTACAGCCATCTATCGCATCTAATTTGCATTATCGTTCACGCTTGAAAAGAACAAAAGTTGAACATTTTATGCAGGACTATTACTTCGCATCGCGCACCGTGGCGCTGTTATGCTCCCGTATTATCAATTGGGCAAACGATCGATGGTCCACAACCGCTCTCGAACTGAAAGCAACAAAACTTTATGGTCCGTTTGTTCTTCGCAAAAGACGAATTTATCTCTCAAAGCGCGGCATATCAATCTCTAACGAACTCCTTCTTCGCGCATTGCTGCTACGTAATGAACATCATGCCGAATTCTCATTTCAATTGGAAAATGCTATTCACCGCCGTTTACATTTTATTAAACCACTGAACAATCAGATCGAAACGGATTTGTTCAGACTTCTTCTGTATCAGCCAAATGGCGTTGGCAATTCACTTCGGAAGATGAACGAACTCGGATTGCTAGAGCAATGGACACCAGAATGGAAACCCATGGTTTCATTCTTCCAGCATAACCAGTACCATTTCTATACCGCTGACGAACACACATTGATAGCGCTTTTCAATGCTGAAAATTTGGAACAATCGAGTTCATCGTTTGGCGTTGTCTTTCGATCACTGCCACGAAGAGACAAGCTGTATCTCGGATGCCTGCTGCATGACATCGCCAAGCCGTTGCATATTGGCAATCACGAAATCAAAGGTGTACAGATAGCTAAGCGAGTTTTACAGCGGTTGCGATACGGCGACGTCGTAGAAGATGTCTCGTTTCTTGTTCGCCATCATTTATTGATGGAGCAAATAGCATTTCGGCGCAATTTGAACGACCCTCAAACCATTGCTGAATTTGCACATATGTTTGAACGAATAGAACAACTCGATTATCTATACATCCTTACATATGCAGACCTATCCGCAGTGAACCGAAATGTTCTAACGGAATGGAAAGAACTACTGCTGCGGGATCTTTACCGCAAAACCCGCGCTGTATTGGAAGAAGAAATGACAAGCGAACAAATTCATGAACGAACCGAGCAGGAAGTAGAACAAAAACGGACAGATGTTATGCGCTATCTCGTTCCAGAATTTCCACCGGAAGAGGTAGAAGAACACATTTCCCTATTCTCGGATACAGCGTACCTTTCCACGTTTAAATCGGAAGAAATTGCAGCCCATCTTCAAATTATCCGCAGCCACGAAAACGTTCGAGCTCTCTTCCAGCAATACGATACATATACGGAAATTACTATTATTGCCCAAGATGCTCCAGGTGTACTTTCAAAGATCTGCGGTGTGTTAACAGCGAACGATGCAAATATTCTAGATGCACAAATATTTACCAGACGCGATGGCATAGTGATCGACAAGTTCCGAGTAATAGAATGCGTTTCGCTTACTGTGCTTTCTGAAGAAACTCGCGATCGAATATCTCAAGACTTGAAAGAGGTAATTGCAGGTCGAGCCGCTGTCGCAAACCTGATTGCACGGCACCGGGCACGATGGAAACGGCGAACACGGCAAGTTAATCCGAATACTCGGTGCGATGTCGAGTTCAAAGACCATCCACATTTCACTATCATAGATATTTATGCACCGGATATGCTTGGGTTTCTGTATAGTATCACAGATGCTATTTCGCGTCTTGGCTTGAATATCACATTTGCAAAAATTGCCACACGTGTAGACGGCATTGTTGATTCTTTCTATTTGTTAAACGACAGCGGTAAAAAATTGAATGACACGATACAAAGAGATGCGATAAAGCGAGAAATTCTTTCGACGATTAAAAAGCTTCAGAATTATGATTCGGCAACAATTAATAACTAGGCAACATTGAATCACCAGCCCCGCCGGATATTCATACTCCCGCGGCTCTGTTTCTTGCATTTCCATTAAACTTTCTCTACCATAGTTCCGAAATTTAGTTTCAGTCATTCATTCGCAGCACAATGAAAAAACCCTGGTTCATTCTCTATAATACGGTATTTATACCATCCTTTTGGACGCTATTGCAAATTGCTTCACTATTCAACGCTAAAATTCGGCGAGGCGTCAGGGGACGGATAGGATTGTTTGAAAAAATAGAACGTGACCTGCCAAAACTCACATCGAAACGGCGCGTATGGTTTCATTCATCATCGATGGGAGAATTCGAGCAGGCAAAACCTATTATCGCGGCGCTGCGGAAGAAATATCGCGATATCAACATCATTGTCACATTCTTTTCACCATCCGGCTATGATCATTCAAAAAATTACAAATTCGCCGACGTCATCACGTACATACCATTTGATACAAAAACAAACGCACGCCATTTCCTTGACTTAATACAGCCAACGGCAGTTGTGTTCGTGAGGTACGATGTCTGGCCGAATCATTTATGGGAATTAAACGCGCGAGGTATTTCATCCTTCATCGCAAATGCTACAATGCGCACAACATCAGCGCGATTTTATCCATTGCTGAAAAATTTCCATCGATTGTTATTTAATAACTTTGTATCCATTCTTACTGTATCTGCTAAAGATGCCGATTCATTTACTCTGTTCGGATTGACACATCCATCGATTGAAGCTATCGGCGATACTCGATACGATCAGGTATGGCAGCGCAGCTCTGATGCAAAGAAGAGACACCTAATTCCAACTGCAATTCTGAAAGGGAAAAAAGTTCTTCTCGCCGGCAGCACATGGCCTGAAGATGAAGAGATTGTTATTCCCTCAATCAAAAAAATTCTTCAGTATGATTCAAACGTACTGATGATTCTCGTGCCGCACGAACCAACGGAAGATGCGCTTGAAGATATTGAATACGCATTTGGCTCGAAACCGCGTACTATTCGTTTCTCCAATCTCAATGACTATTCCAATGAACACATAATTATTGTCGATAGCATTGGCATTTTGATGGCTCTCTATCAATATGCGAACGTAGCATATATCGGCGGAAGTTTCCGGCAAGGCATCCACAATGTTCTGGAACCGGCAGTGTACGGCATTCCTGTTGTTTTTGGACCGAAGCATACAAATTCGCAAGAAGCAATGGAACTAGCTCGGCGCGGCGGTGGTTTCACTGTGAATGATCAGCAGGAATGTTATCGCACGCTCCGCACATTGCTTGATGACAAGAATGCAAATAGTACCGCCGGAAAACAGGCGCTTATGCTGGTGGAAGAAAATATCGGCGCAACCGAACGATTCATTCAATACTTGGAAAAGAGCCTTTGAGTATATAAGAAATTGAAAAATACAATAATGGATTAATCACTCAATTTAATAATCACGGATTAACTAACTCACAAAATGAAAATTGCTTATTTCGATACTATTGCCGGTATCAGTGGAGACATGGCTTTAGGAGCGCTCGTTAGTGCCGGTGTTCCATTCGACGAATTGAATAAAGAACTCCAAGCACTCGATATCGGTGGATTTGAACTGCAAGCGCGGCATATTGAACGCAACAGTATAGTTGCTACAAAAGTGGATGTCGTTATTTCGGAGCAACCACATTACCATCGGCATATCAAAGACATAGAAGAACTGATCGAAAAAAGTTCTCTCACAAATAATGTCAAAGAACGTTCAAAGAAGATTTTCAGAGAAGTTGCAATTGCTGAATCAAAGGTTCACAGCATTGCTATCGAGAAAGTACACTTTCATGAAGTTGGCGCTATTGATTCTTTAGTTGATATAGTTGGCGTGTCGATTTGTCTGGAAAAATTGGACATTCAAGCTGTCTATTCATCTCCGGTAAAAGTTGGCAGCGGTGGTACGGTGAAATCTCAGCACGGCGCTCTTCCAGTGCCAACTCCGGCAACGATGGAAATCCTAAAAGACTATCCCATTTTATTGACTGATGTTCCATTTGAATTGACGACGCCAACAGGAGCGGCTATAATCAAAGCGCTTTCTCACGGCATTTTAACGGCAGAAAAAATCCAAGTCTCTGCCATTGGTTATGGCGCCGGTGAATGCGAAATTGAACAACTGCCGAATTTACTTCGAGTGTTCATTGGCAATTTAGAACAAAACTACCTTGCCGATGAAATCGTCAGCATTGAAACAAACATTGATAATATGAACCCGGAAATTTATCCGTACGTTATCGAAAAGCTTATTTCCGCCGGCGCGTATGATGCATATTTGATTCCGATCTTGATGAAGAAGGGGCGTCCTGGTATTATTCTTTCAGCGCTTGTTGAACGTATAAAAATTGATCGGATTCTCGATATCATATTTCGCGAAACGACTACACTCGGAGTGCGCATTCAACCAATAGAGCGCAAAAAACTTCCACGCAGTGCAAAGCAGGTGCACACATCTTTCGGTCCTGTTACCGCTAAGGTTATTATTTTCGAGGGTAAGGAACAACTGCGGGTAGAATTTGAAGAATGTAAGCGCATCGCCGCAGAAAAAAATCTGCCGTTTGCCGAAGTGTATCGTAAATTAGAAAAAGAGCTGAGCAGTTAATTTTTACTGCATCCTGCTCTTTGCTGGCTCATCTTGCAACCATTCCTTGTCGATATTGCCCTCTATATTCCACTCGATCACACGTTTACATATCTTGTTCCCCCCGAGCTTCAATCTTCTGTTGCCATCGGTAAACGCGCGATGGTTCCATTCGGCAACAAACATCTCACTGGTGTTATAGTTGGATTGCCTGCGAAGACAAATATTCCAGGACTTAAATTCGTTAACGATATTCTTGATGTGAAACCGACATTCTCATCAGAACTTCTCGTACTGACAAAATGGATTGCGGAATATTATCTTGCGCCGTGGGGTGAAGTGCTCAGAGCTGCCACACCGCAGGGATTTTTGCAAGATAGCAAAAAGATGATTCATCTTCTGGCACAAAATGTCGAAACACTTTTGCAAAACACAAAAAGATCGGCGCCTCGGCAATATGCAATTTTACAAGCACTGAAAAGCGGTGAAGCACTTTCCTTTTCACAGCTTCAAATAAAAGCGCGTGCAAAGAGTATTCACACTGTCGTAAGTGAAATGCAAATGCGCGGATGGATTTCTGTAGAAGAAGAAATTGAAAGGGCAAAAGCAAAACCGAAGATAGAGCATGTCGTCAATTTTGCAACAAAAGATATAAAAGTTCTTTCGAATGAAACAAACAGAGCATCGTTTTCTTCAAAGCAAATATTTCTTATTGAAGCACTTCAGAAGGAACTTACATCTATAAACAATGCAATAGAAATAAATTCCTTCTTGAAAAAAAACAACGCTTCGCTTTCTTCTCTTAAGACATTAGTGAAGAACGGCGTCTTGCAGATCTCTGAGCGCGAAGTGTTCCGCCGTTCTATGTACGAACCTGATGGGCCGCCGCCCGAAATCTCATTAAACATAAATCAACAATACGCAGTGAACGAAATCGCAAACGCAACTACGGCGGACAAGTTTCACGCGTTCCTTTTACATGGCATCACCGGCAGCGGCAAAACGCAAGTATATATCGACGCTATTCGCCGCGTAATGGCGCTCGGCAAAACAGCCATTGTACTTGTTCCGGAGATTTCGCTCACGCCCCAAACGGTGCGCCGCTTCAAAGCACATTTTGGCGATGATGTTGCAGTAATGCATAGTCAAATGTCTGTAGGTGAACGGTATGACGCATGGCGGATGGCACATCAAGGCAAAGTTAAAATAGTCATTGGGCCGCGCTCGGCAATCTTTGCACCATTAGAGAACATTGGACTTATTGTAGTGGATGAAGAACATGATGGTTCGTACAAGCAGTTCGATGCAACGCCACGCTATAACGCCCGCGATGTAGCGCTGGTCCGTGCATCGCACATTAACGCCGTAGTGGTACTTGGCTCGGCAACACCATCGACGGAGAGTTTCGCAAATGCTATTCATGAAAAATATACATTACTAGAACTTCCGTACCGCGTTGACAACGCTCAGCTTCCTACTATTGATATCGTTGATATGGCAAAAGAGCGACGTGCCGTATATGACGACCTTAAAGTAGAAATTAAAAAAAGTGGAAAAGAATTTCCTAAACGGCTTCCTTACTCTTCCGTCTCTCGGCTGTTGCAATCTCAAATCTCTAATCGTTTAGAGAAAAAAGAAGGAATTATTCTTCTTCAAAACCGCCGCGGATTTTCACACGTAATGGAATGTTTCGACTGCGGATTCGTTGAAAAGTGCGACAATTGCGAAGTCTCGCTCACTTTCCACGCAACAAAAAAACATCTTCGCTGTCATTACTGCGGTTTCGTGAAGAAACCACCAACAGTTTGCCCAAAATGCGGAAGCATTGAATTGCGGATGCACGCTTTCGGTACCCAGCAAGTGCAAGAGGAATTGCAGGCGTTATTCCCGAAGGCAGTCATTCTTAGGATGGATCGCGACACAACGAGCCGCAGAGGTGCACACGATAAAATTTTACAACAGTTTGGTTCCGGTGAAGCGGACATTCTTCTCGGCACTCAGATGGTTGCAAAGGGATTAGACTTTCCACGCGTAACATTGGTCGGCGTAATTTCTGCCGATACACAAATGCTGCTGCCGGATTTTCGCGCATCAGAATCTACATTCCAATTATTGACGCAGGTATCCGGGCGTGCCGGACGAAGCAACCTTACCGGTGAGGTTGTAATTCAAACCTTGCAACCGGATCATTACAGTTTGAAACATGTCGTCACGCACAACTCCCGCGGGTTCTATCAGGAAGAATTAGAATATCGGCGCGAGTTGGATTATCCACCGTTCTCTCGGATTGTACTGCTGGAATTTTCCGGTGAGCGGGAGAACGAAGTTCAGCACCACGCAAAGAAGTTCACCGAATACCTTTCAGCACACAATCAACAGAAGCGGTTCATAATTCTCGGTCCCGCTGATGCTGCTATTCCAAAAATCAAAAACGTTTTTCGCAAACATATTGTCATCAAAGATTTGAAAAATAACGATCCTTCCGGTGCGTACCTTCACTCAGCGCTTCTTAAAGCTAAAGCACAATTCGACGCATCGCCGCTTGCCTCTAACAAAAGAATCAAAATGATTATCGATGTGGACCCGCAGGGAATGATGTAAAATTAATGATCCGTTTGCAAATTGCAGACCACTGAATGCAGAAGCTCAGGCATACATATCCTATTGACGACATTTTACCACGATTATTAATAACGTTTCAACAAACAAATAATGTCATTCTTTCCGCACCAACCGGAGCCGGAAAAACAACGCGCGTTCCAATTTCTCTTCTCGCTTCAGAATGGATGTTTGGGAAGAAATTGATCATGCTCGAACCTCGCCGCCTTGCCGCGCGGCGTGCTGCAGAATATATGGCGGCTCAGCTTGGCGAAACTGTCGGTCAAACTGTTGGTTATCGCATTCGCGGCGAAGCAGTCGTCAGCAAGATCACGCGTATCGAAGTGGTAACGGAAGGAATTCTTACGCGGCTTCTTCAGCACGAACCGGATTTGCCAAACGTTGCTTTGATTATTTTTGACGAATTCCATGAACGCAGCATTCACGCCGATCTTGGACTTGCGCTGACGCTTGATGTGCAGGAACATTTACGGAATAATTTACGCGTTCTTGTTATGTCTGCCACACTTGATGGTATTGCAGTGGCAAAATTAATTAGCGATGCGCAGATTGTTGAAAGCGCCGGTTTTCTTTATCCTGTTACTACCAATTACGCTCGCTTTACTTCCGATAAAACGATTGAATCCCGCATGGCTGATACCATCATACGAGCGCTCGCAGAAAATGAAGGCGATCTACTTGCATTTCTTCCCGGAAAACGAGAAATACACTGGGTAGAAAGCTCTTTATGGGAAAGACATTTGCCGAGTGATGTAATCGTTCATTCGCTCTTCGGTGATGCATCATATCAACAGCAATCAGCAGCCTTGTCTCCAGCTCCGGCTTGCAAACGCAAAGTTATCCTCTCCACAAGTATCGCAGAAACGAGCCTAACGATTGACGGCGTATGTGTAGTAATCGATTCTGGATTGGCGCGCACAGCACGCTTCGATGTACGGCGAGGAATGACCGGACTAGTAACAGTTCCTGTTTCCAAAGCGGTCGCGGATCAGCGGCGTGGACGCGCAGGACGACAACAACCTGGCGTGTGCTATCGTTTGTGGACTGAGACAGAGCATGCACAGCTTCCAGATTATCCGCAACCTGAAATTAAAACTGCGGATCTTGCACCGCTTGCACTTAATCTAGCGCAATGGGGAACACCAACCGGCAGCAATTTACGATTTCTTGATCCACCTCCAGAGGCTCACCTGTCGCAAGCGCGAACCTTACTTGAAGAACTTGCTGCATTGGATCGTCATGGAAAGTTAACCGAACACGGACGCGCAATGGCAGAGTTACCTCTCCATCCACGATTTGCCAGTATGATTCTGCGCGGTCTGGAATTCGATTTGGGCGCACTTGCATGCGACATTGCAGCGTTGCTTGAAGAGCGGGATATTCTTGCAGGAAGTAAAGACAATGACATTGATCTTGCATTGCGACTACACACATTGCATCAGAAACACACGAGTGATAAAGGAGTTTACGAACGTATCACATCTCAATCAAAGCGATTGAGACAACTTGTAGGTGTTCGTGATGAATCAAAAAAAATTGAAGAAAACGCGCCCGGGATTTTACTCGCCCTCGCATATCCGGAACGCATAGCCCGCCGACGCGAGAACAACAGCTATCGTTATCAAATGGCAAGCGGGACAAGCTGCGTTTTACCTAAAGGGAGCTTGCTTGCCCGTGAGGAATATCTTGCCGTCGGTGAAGTAGATGGCATCGGCAATGAAGTGCGTGTTTTTCTCGCTGCACCAATTGCGAAGAAAGATTTACAACACATATTTGCCGATGCTATAATAGAGGAAGAAGAAATTCGCTGGAGTCCGGGTGACGAGGCGGTGGTTGCAAGAAATATCTCAAGACTCGGAGCCATTACCATCTCCGAACAAAACATTAAACTGCATGGGGAGAAAGTAAACGCAGCAATAGTGGATGGTGTTAGACAGTTGGGGCTGGAATGTTTGCCGTGGGATAAAGAAACGCGTGCGTTTCAGCAACGAGTTCAGTGGCTAAGGAAATATTCTGATTCTCCTGAAGACTTTCTTGATTTATCTGATTCGGCTCTGCTTAGTTCTCTTGAAAACTGGCTTTCTCCATTTCTGGATGGTATTTGGAAAAAAGAACAGCTTAGTAAACTTCCTCTACTTTCCGTACTGAAATCACAACTCACGCATTCACTTAATCAACAAATTGATTCCCTTGCACCGTCGCACTTGAATTTACCGAGCGGCTCGCACGTTGCGCTGGATTATTCCGGGGAACAGCCCGTTCTTGCTGTGCGCTTACAAGAATTATTCGGACAGATCGAAACGCCAAAAATTTGCCGCGGCAAAGTGAATGTGCTTGTGCATTTACTTTCTCCAGCACATCGCCCGTTGTCAGTCACACAGGATTTACACAGCTTCTGGACAAACACATATCCCGAAATTCGCACGCAATTGCGCGCTCGCTATCCCAAGCATGTTTGGCCGGAAGACCCGCTGACTGCAAAGCCGACGAATAAAACGAAAAGAAAGCATAATCCGCACTAAATAATCTATTTATCTTCGGATAGATTTTTCCCCGTTTTTATTTCTTCCAGCTCATGCCAGCGTGCATAAAGGCGCTCGATTAAAACCTTAGCAGCAGTAAGTTCTTCTGTCAATTGAACAGTTTGATCACCGTATTTCTCATAGAAAACTGGAGACGCAAAAATTGATTCAATGCGCACTGCTTCCGACTCAGCCTGCATAATATCCTGTTCAATCTTCTCAAGTTCCTTTGCGTCTTTCCATTTCAATTTATTTGTTTGAGGTTTTTGGCGTATATCTTGTTTTTCCGGTACCGCGGTAGTTATAGATTTTGATAATGCTTCGGTATCTCTTTTAGTACGCTTCTCTATATAATAGCTGTAATCACCTTCGCTGAAGTGTACTTTGCCGTCACCCTCAAACGCAAGGATACCATTGCAAACACGATTCAAGAAATACCTGTCGTGGCTGACAGCAACGACACATCCATCAAACGCGGCAAGCGCTTCTTCCAGAATGCGGAGCGTAGCAAGATCCAGGTCATTTGTCGGTTCATCAAGAATTAAAAAATTTCCGCCATTCTTTAATACCTTTGCAAGCAGTAACCGGCTTCGTTCTCCGCCGGAAAGTTTTTCCACTTTTGTATTCATTCGATCATCGGCAAAGAGAAATCGCCGCAAATATGTCCATACTTTCATCCGCTCTTCACCGAACATTATCCATTCCCGTCCTTCATCGAGTTCTTGGACTACGGTATTCTCGTTGTTCAGCGCCACACGAGATTGATCTATATAATTGAATACTGTTTTTTCGCCAACAACAATATTACCAGTGGCAGCGTTCAGTTCTCCTAAAATAATTCTCAACAATGTTGTTTTACCAAGTCCGTTCCGCCCGATAATTCCTAATTTTCTTTTTCTGTCAAAATTGAAATCAAGCCCTTCAAACAAATTCTTTCCGCCTAATTCCATTCCTATATGCCTTAAATTTAAGATTGTCGATCCGAGTCCCAGCGCCGGAGGAATGATTAACTCTACTTCTGCTTCAACCTCGGGTCCTTTTTGATCCACAGCTTCAAAATATGCATTGAGTCGACTCTTTGCTTTGGTTCTTCGCGCTCGCGCTCCCCGGCGAACCCATGCTAGTTCTCGGCGTAAAAAGCTGTTCCGCTTTTTCTCCTCTGTTTCTAATTGCATTTCCCGTTCTGCTTTATCTATCAAAAAGTCATCATAATTGCCGTCATGGGAATAACACTCGCCGTTCACAAGTTCAACAATTCTATTTGCAATCGAATCTAGAAAATACCTGTCGTGTGTAACGAAGAGACATGCACCGGAATAATTCTCAAGATATTCTTCTATCCACTCAATCGATTGTGTGTCGAGATGATTCGTTGGTTCGTCAAGAATAAGAAAATCGGGGCGCGAGATAATTGCCTTGCACAATGCCACACGCCGTTTTTCCCCTCCGGAGAGTGTATCGATTGCGCGTTGTTTATCTGGTACATTGAGCGAATACATCGCTGTTTCAATTCTATTTTCAAGATTCCATCCGTCACGATGAAGGATTTGTTCTTCCAGCACATGGCGTTTCTCGGAAGTCGGCGGCAGGTCTTCGTATTCTCTTAGAATATCGATGACATCGTGCGCACCTTCGACAATATTTTCGTACACAGATTTAGTGGAATCAAGTTGAGAACTCTGTGGAAGGTACCCTATAATAATATCTCTGCGCCGTGAGATCGATCCTGAGTCCGGTTGCATATCGCCGGCAATTATTTTAAGCAGTGTCGATTTACCGGAACCATTGTTCCCGATGAGCCCTATTCGGTCTGTTTGATGGATATTTAACGTTACATTCTTAAGCACAACCTGCGGTCCATATTGAACGGCTAAATTTTGTGCGGCAAGTATAGCAGGACTGATAGTTTTGGACATGTTTCACAATTAGAATATTATAGCATTTTAGAATCTGTAAAAATAAAATACGAGTTAGCACACAAACGCTAACTCGTATCGAATAAAATCAATATGTGTCCCGATAAAAAAGAATCGGGATTCTCAAAATGGTAGCCGCTCATTTTATTCGCGGGCCATTTTGGAAGAGCGGGAGACGGGGATTCCCGATCTTCGATCGGGACGACGTCCCATCCCGATTCGGCTCGCCAACGAAGTGAGTGATTGCCGAATAGAGGATCCCGGTTCTGACAAGAAACTTGCTCTGCAAGTTTCATCAGAACGGGACTCAGGAATCTTCCTGAGCGGGCGACGAGGTTCGAACTCGCGACATTCAGCTTGGGAAGCTGACACTCTACCAACTGAGTTACGCCCGCAGAAAAATGATTATTTACTTGTTAAAATGTAATCTGAAAATATCTTTTAATCAATTGCAAAATAGCAATA
>JBEKLV010000290.1:0-3915 GCA_050008835.1 Bacteroidota bacterium
CGGTATTGCGCAAGGCCTTCGCGCAATCCAATCCATAAATTGCCATGCGAATCTTCAAAGAGAGAACGGATATAATCGCTTGGAAGTTTATTCTTTTTAAAGGGCACAAATTTTTTTCCGTTAAAATGCAACACGCCACCGCCCTCTGTTCCAACCCAAACGGTACCATCATGAGCAGTCAACATTGCACGAATTGTACGAACAGGCACTCCATCACGAGATGTATAATTTAAAAATTTGCCTTTCCAAAATTGATTCAATCCTGCATTGTATGTGCCAACCCAGAGACTTCCTTCACGGTCTTCCAATATAGTTGTGACGTATTCACCCGAAAGACCGTCCATAGTGCGATATGATGTGAGTATATTATTCTTCAGCCGACATATTCCACCACGTTCAGTTCCGATCCATAATGCACCCGATCTGTCTTCACAAAGAGACGTAATAATATTATCGGAAAGACCATTCGTAGCTGTATATGTATGAAATGAATTATTCTTCCATCTAACAAGTCCATTCTCTGTACCTATCCATACTGCGTTATCAGATGCAACAAAAAAACTCCGAATTGAATTACTTGGAAAACCATTTCTCGTATTATAAACTGACCATGTACCATGCCGATAAACGTTGAGACCTTTTCCGCTGATTGCAACCCATAGATTTCCTTGATTATCGACTGTAAGAATATTCAAGGAGTTGTTGCTAAGACCTTGCGCTGTCGTAATGGAATCAAATTTTCCATCTTTGTACTTATAGATTCCATTATTCATAGTACCTATCCAAAGGTTTCCTGCACGATCAGCAGCCAATCCTCGGACAGGGCCTGTATTGATTGTGTGATAAGTAAAGACACCGTTCTTCAATTGTGTCAATCCATTGAAGGTTCCAATCCATAAACTGCTGTCTTCAGTCTCAAAGAGCGATGTGATGTCGTTGTGTCTTAATGCTGGCGTGTTCTCTTTATCGTATACCTGGAAAGTCATCCCATTAAATCTAGCAAGGCCATCTTGTGTGCCGATCCAGAGAAATCCATCGCGTGTTTGAACGAGTGCCCGGCTTCTATTTTGGGGCAACCCATCGTCGCTTGTGTATATTTTATGGATGTATTGTAAAAGCGGGCTTGCGTGGGATTCTTGTGCGTAAATTTGGGAAAATACAAATAAATTGCTGAGGAGGAACAAGATCAACCAATGCAATATTTTACTCTTTGTATACACCAGAATAACCCTATTGCTTGTTATTGTGTTGAAACATAATGCTATTTGAACTAAAATGTCAATGAAATTTTTGTATAAAACATGCTTTTTTAAATAGAATTCCATCGATTTATCATCTTTATATTTTCTACAAATATATATTGATACTTATGCTATCACATCAACGAGAGAAGAATTTCTTGTAGATAGATCTTTCATGTACCTATATTTGACAATATAGTACAGTAATTGGAGATCGTTTATAATATATAATGCAAACGGAATGCCAACTACTATTAAAGCAACGAAGAGCGGTTTCTCCGTTTTTTTGCCTAGTCTGGCATTTGAAATTCTTGGGTAGAAGGACGAATTTCATCAAACATGCTGCGAATAGCGCGAAATGCTGTTTCGCTTCCCCTCAGCATTGATTTATGAAAAATGCGATATGCCTCACCTTTGTTCTGCGTCAATACAATTCCTTTTTCATAGCAATGTGCCAGTGTTAAATCTGAAAGCAATGAACCTTCTTGAGATGTAACCCGTAGAACATATAACGCTGAATCCAATTCTTCCGTATGAATTTGGCCTAATATATTTGCTGCCGCAAGACGAATATCTGCTTCGACACTGCCTAATCGAGAGGCGCGATTCCATAATTCAATTGCTTTGTCACGATCCTGTTGAACCCATCGTCCGGTGAGATAACAAGACCCTAATTCTATCATCGCTGGTAAGTGTCCAGCAATAGCCGCACGTTGAAGAAGGTCTAACGCTTGTTGTTCATTCAACATCTTACTGAAACCGATGGATGTTAACCCAGACCATGAATAAAGTGCATCCGGATCGTTTTTTGAGGATCGCAATTGAAGTTCGCGGGCAAATTCCTCTGTATTCATCAACTTCCAAAGCAACGCTGGTGCTCGATATGAGTTAAGAATGAAAGCGCGCAAGTAATACACACTTGCAAGAATAATATCCTTATGAACATTTAGTCCGCGTTCATAACAGCGTCCAAGCAGGCAGAGTGCTTCCGGATTTCCAGACTTTGCCACTATTGATAACAAAGACTGAATACTTGAGTCCAAATTTGCTGTTGTAGTCTTTTCAGTGGCTGTCGAATGAGAGAGAGTATCAATTCCCTGGTACGCCTCACGAATAAGAGTTGTATCTTCAATGGTTGAAGTTGTGTCGGTGTGGAAATCAATAAACATTAAACTGGATCCCGTGTCGATCGGCATTGATCGCTTTGTATTATTATTCGAATGCTCTTTTCTGGGCATTACAAAATCTGTTGTATCTGTCTTATCCAGCCCATGTCGCTCCATTTCTTTCTTTGCAATCTTCGCTGCATCTGATCCGAGTTCAGACGCTTTTTTAAAAAAGCTGTAAGCTATTGGCCAGCTACGCGGCACAATAAGCTCTTCAGTGTACATTAAACCCATCACATAGAGTGCTTCTGGTACATCTTGTTCGGCAGCGGCACGAAACTGTCTGAATGCTTCGAATGGATTCCATTCGACTCCACGACCATTCATCAACAAAATGCCTAGGTTGAATTGTGCAAGTGGCAGATTTTGATCTGCAGCTTTTTGAATCCAATAAGACGCTTTTGCAGTATCAGCAGGAAATCCTTTGCCGAATAAATAGCGCAATCCTAATTCATGTTGTGCCGGTGATTCACCAGCATTTGCTTTCTGCATCAGAACGAATTCTTCGAGTAACTGAAGGTCAAGAGTGGAGGGAAGTACCAGCGGCACCGAAGCCGATTCGTAACTTCGAAATGCCTGTGGCTTCTTTTGCTCCTGTGCAGATAGGGGGCGTTGAACAAATAACAATAGAGGAGCTGTAGTGATTGATGCAAGGAAAAAAAATCTTTGGATTGTGAACCCCATTTTAGTTACTCACGATACAATTTCGCATATTGTCATTATAAATTCCACTTCCGAATATTATTAGCTGATGAGCCATTGATTTAAACCTACGAGTCAAAAATACTGAATGGCACATGTCAAAAAACCTTGTGTTTTTTCAATGCCTTGGATTATGGATTATCCGACAAATTTGTATCCAAATCCATGAACGGTGAGAATGTACTTAGAAAATTTCGGGTTCTCTTCTAATTTTTGCCTAAGCCAAGCAATATGGGTGTCGATAGTCCTTGTAGTGGGCATTGCATCGTAGCCCCACACATCGTTAAGAATAGTTTCGCGTGACAAGACACTGCCACGATGCTCAATGAAGTAATGAAGCAGCTGGAATTCGCGCGCTGAAAGTTCAATCGGTTTGCCTTTACGCTTTATTTCCATCTTCGTAAAATCAATTTTTATTAGTCCAAAAGAATATGATGCAAGTTCCAAAACAGGAACTATTATCGGTGCAGGTCGCCGTAGGAGTGATTCGATCCGCGCAAGCAGTTCTAACATTTCAAACGGCTTTGTGAGATAATCGTCAGCACCAAGTTTTAAACCGACAACCTTTTCGTTTAGTTGCCCCCGAGCAGTTAGCATCAAAACCGGTGTGGTGACTCCTCGTTTGCGCAGATCCCTGATAATATCAAATCCATTCTTCTTAGGCAGCATCACATCTAGAAGAATTACATCGAAATGTCCTTCAGATGCCATTCTTTCGCCTTTCTCTCCATCCCCAGCATGCGTTACTGAATATCCTTCGCTCATAAGTCTATCTGTCAATGTCAGAACCAAACCGGTCTCGTCTT
>JBEKLV010000291.1:0-3839 GCA_050008835.1 Bacteroidota bacterium
GTTATTCTCTTAGTTGGAGCGTGGCTCATTTTTTTAAAAGGTTCCACTAGCCAACCTACCGATCAAGTATCGTTACAACAACCTATTCCTTCAAAGGAAAGTGTAACTCCAACATTACCAACAGCAACAACTTTTACTCCTCAATCTGGAAAAGAACCTGCGCAAATCCCAGAGACATCAAAACAACCTGCAAAAATCCAGAAGCAAACACCCGATATAAAACCTGCTGCTCCAGAACAAAAACCTGTTCAAACGCCATCAACAACACAGCAATCACGATCACTTGTTCAACCGGCTCAACAGCCAACGCCGCAGCCAGTTGTTAATACTCCGCCACCGCAGCAACCAGTCCAACAACAGACCAAAGCGGTGGAAAGCACTCCTGCACCAATACCGTTTGTCGCTATCGAATCTCAACCGGAGTTAATCCGTCGTGAGCCAGCAGTATATCCGGAAATTGCGAAGAAAATGGGACTTCAGGGCAGAGTAACCGTTGAAGTTACTATCGATGCACAGGGTAAACCAATTCAGGCGCGAGTAGTAAAAAGTGCCAGCGACGTTTTTAACGAAGCTGCGATTGAAGCTGTTATGAAATATAGTTTTAAACCTGCAATGATGTCCACAGGCCCGGTAACATCTAAAATCATGATACCGATTGACTTTCGCATGACACGTTGAAGTCATATTACCAAAGTAACAAATAAAAAGGGTTCTTTTTATGACAGAAGGAATCCTTTTTATTTTTACATATGAACTCACGATGATTTCACCGTATAAATAACCTCGCCCCCATATTGGATTTTTATATTCTGAAATTCGTCTATTCATCCTTAAAGATAAATTGTAAAGTCTTTATCATCTTTCCTTTTTCCATCTTAATATCAATCGATTAATTCTTGCAAATCAGTAGCATGTTTTATCTTTTAGCAAAGCAGAATAAAAAAAGAAAAGGGCATGAACATTTATTCATACCCTGATTACTGCTCTACTTCACTACTTCATTTTTCTAAATATCATGCTGCCTTGCTTGTTTGTAAGAGCTTTCCATTACGTGATCGTTTTAACATGGACGACGGCTTATTAAACAATGCTGGAATCTTTTCTTTCCATTGATCCACTTTCATATAAACAACAGGCACAACAATCAATGTTAAAAACAATGAACTTGTTAGGCCGCCGATGATTGCCCATGCCAGACCAGATTTAAATTCTGAACCAGAAGAAGTCGATAATGCAATCGGCATCATACCAAAAATCATGGTAAATGTCGTCATTAAAATTGGCCGCAATCGGGATTTAGCAGCTTCTAATAAGGCGTCATGAACTGATAAGCCTTGTTCCAGTCTGGTCTGAATGGTTCTATCAACAAGCAGAATTGCATTTTTGGTCACTAGTCCAACTAACATAATAATGCCAAGGATGGTAAAAATACTAAGCGATTTCCCGGTTACTGCCAGTGCAATCATTGCGCCAACTATTGCCAGTGGAATTGCAAATAGAACAACAAAAGGATAGACGTACGAATCGTACAAAGCAACCATAATCAGATAGACAAATAGAATGCCGGTTAACAGGGCAAGAAAAAGGTTGATGAAGCTGTCACCGCGCATCTTTTCCATACCAAGGTACGAGAGGGTGATTCCGGTCGGAAGTTGCACGCTCGCAATTTTGGCTTTAAAATCTTGCATAATCGTACCTGTCGCTCTGCCTAGTGTCTGAGCGTTTACATATACCATACTAACGCGATCTCTTCGTTCCAATTTCGTTGGCCCGGAAGACATAGACACATCGGCAAATTGCTTCAGCTCAATCAATTGGCCGCGGTTGTTCATAAAGGTAATATTACCAATACTTTCAGTACGTGAACGATTGTACTCATCGAACTGAATGCGAATGTCATATTCGTTAGTACCATCACGGTATTTTGACTCATCGTCTCCTGTCAATGCCACACGCAGTGTTGTGCCGACATCTGCAACAGATAAGCCAAGCTGCGCCAACTTCGCGCGATCAATCGAAACCTGCATTTCAGGTTTTCCCGATTCCGAAGAAAGACGAACATCTGTTGTTCCTTCTACAGAACTTAAAACATTCTTAACCTGATCTGCAGCTTGCGCAATAAGTTTGTAATCAGTCCCGTTAACTCCT
Organism: Bacteroidota bacterium; assembly: GCA_050008835.1. Taxonomy (GTDB): domain Bacteria; phylum Bacteroidota; class Ignavibacteria; order UBA10030; family UBA10030; genus Fen-1298. Next base: position 2,149 of record JBEKLV010000291.1, read on the forward strand.
ATCTGAATTGCAGATTGATCTGACGAACCAAATATACCGATTGGGTTTACATATACCTTCGCTCCCGGAATCTGACGCACTTTTGTTTTGATTTCTTCACCCACTTGTAATGTGGTTTTTTTACGATTTTCTTTTGGAATAAGCGCCACATTAAACTGTACCAGGTTATTGGAGGATAAAGTAAGAGATCCGCTTTCTTGTGCCCCAACTCCCGTAAAGACCTTTTTTATTTCCGGCATTTGAGACAGCATCTTTTCTATCTGCAATCCTGCCTGGTTGGTCTGCTCCACAGAATAGCCTGGCATAAATTCAACAGATACTCCAAATTCACCACGATCTGTCTGCGGCATAAATTCATTACCGATAAGTCCAAAGGCAGGAATAAGCAACGCTAAAATAAAAATGGCTGTTGCCCCTATTCCAACTTTTGCCTTGTTCACGAGAGACCATTTTAGTATTTCCTGATATAAATCAGAGAACCTGTGATAAAACCTTTCGAATGCAAGCGCGAATTTCCCCAGCAATGTCCGATCTGTCAATCGTTCCAATTTTGCGAAACGCGATGCAAGTGTCGGTGTAACAGTAAAGGATACAAAGAGACTCATTAACGTTGCGCCCACAACAACAAGCGCATATTGCCGCATAATTTGTCCAACAATACCGGTAACTAATGACAACGGTAAGAATACCACAACATCCACCATCGTAATGGAAAGTGCTGCTAAGCCGATTTCATTCCTTCCACGTAATGCTGCTTTACGAGATTCTTCCCCTTTTTCAATGTGATGATAAATGTTTTCCAGAACAACTATAGAGTCGTCTACAAGAATACCAATCACGAGCGACAGACCAAGCAGTGTCATTATATTCATGGAAAAACCAAATGCATACATGAATATGAATGTTGCTATTAAAGAACAAGGAATGGCAACAAGCACAATAAGCGAATTCCGAATACTATGTAAAAAGAGCAGCATCACGATAGCTACCATCATAATTGCCAGCATGAGGTCTCTCTTCACTGCATTTGCAGATTCTATTGTAAAAGTAGAGCTGTCTTGAGCAATATCAAAAATAATACCCTGCTGTTTGTATTCCGCCTGAATTATTTGCAATTCTTTCCGTACTAATTCGCTGACGCTCACTGCATTTGCATCGGATTGCTTGACAACTTGAATTCCTACGGAAGTTTTTCCGTTGACACGGTTCATTTGTTCATATTCTTTAATTCCATCCTGGACTTCTGCAATATCCCGCAAGCGTATATCACCGCCTTGGCGAGAACGTCCCACAATAAGATCCCTGAGATCTTCAATAGATTTGAATTTGCCTGCGATACGCACTACAAATTGTGCATCCTCATCTTTTATTTTCCCTGTTGGAAAATCCATATTGGCCGAACGTACTGCTTGAACAACCTGCATAATAGACATACCGTATGCACGTACCTTATTCGCATCCATATTTACTTTGATCTCGCGTTCTTCACCACCCGTTAGAGAAACCTGGGCAACGCCGGCAATCTTGGATATTCTAGGTTGCACGCGGTCTTTTAAGAATTGAAAGAATTCCCGTGAGTCCATTTGACTGGTAACTCCCATTTTTAGAACGGGAATTTCATCAAATGCAATCTTTGATACGGTAGGTGCCTTCGCATCCGTAGGAAGTTTTGCAAGAATTGCATTTACTTT
>JBEKLV010000292.1:0-3838 GCA_050008835.1 Bacteroidota bacterium
CCGCAGCTTAGCGCCGGTCCGTTATATCGCTTGTACATTTATGAAAGTTAGCTGTAACGTCAATCAGAAAGAGCAGCAATGAAACGAATTAATTTAGTTGTTGTGTATATTTCGATTCTTGTAACCATAGCTTCTGCCCAAACTCCACAATCTTTGAATCACCTGCTTGGTGATGGTATCTTTGTCCAAGGCGGATTAGGGTACCTTGCTGTGCGCGATGAGTACATTTCAAAAGAAAAATATTCAGGTTCCCTACCTTATTTTGAAGGTGGCTGGATTAAAAGTCATGATTCATCCGCCGTTCGATTCGGCATAGAATACCGCAGCTCTTCGGATGTGAGGAACAATAATGTCTCAGCAAAAGTTATCCAAGGAGGATTGAATTTAGACTATATCTATCCCATTGGCACATTTCAAATCATCAAGCATGATATTTTCGCTTTTTTCGGTCCATCAATGGAAATGTATGCTTATGACAGAACAGAAAATATTGCTGGTGGGAGCGGTGATTTTTATCATTCATACGCTACACTTTTTTTTCTCTGTATCAATTCAACATTAATCCTTCCTCTTGGATCAGACTTTTCTGCTGAGTGGTCTGGGATGTTGAATCTCATCGGCTGGGGTAACCGATCGAGCGTTCCGCAAAATAAAACTAAATTTATTTCGGTTATTTCTGGAATAAGCGGCTATACAAATATTCTTCTTCGCTATAATATCACCGAAACTTTTCTTCTGAAAGTTGGTTATCGGTTTGAGATTAGCCAGTCAACTTCTTGGGATTATCTGCTTTCGGCAAGTGATAACGTGATCGTTGTTCTCGCGTATCGAATATAGATGAAGTTATGAAGGTTCAAAAAATCATATTGTTTTCTTTACTCTGTTTCGCTTTTACAGGCTGCCGCGATCTGATCGTTACTGAGCCAGACACATCTCAAAATGTTGCGGACTTTGAAGCGGCATGGCAAACCGTTAAGTCGGTTTATCCGTATTTTCAATTTAAACACATCGATTGGGACAGCATTCATTCGGTCTATAGTCCATTGGCCAATGCCGCGAAAGGAGATGAAATCTTCACGGTCCTTTTTAATATGCTTGCCGAACTTAGAGACGGACACGTGAGCTTACAGGCTCAAGGAGGCTCAGCGGTTTCGACGTATCATCCCCCGAGAGTAGAAAAGGACAAATACACGTACAGTCCCTTTGTTGTTCGTAAATATTTTAATAAAGAACTCCGCCTTTCCGGCGATCAGCAAGTTGAATATGAAATCATTTCCGACAATGTCGGATATATATATATTGCAAGCCTTTCGAACAATGAACCTATACTTGATGGATTCGATGAAGCTCTAGTATATCTCAAGGATACAAAGGGACTCATTATCGACGTGCGGAATAATGGAGGCGGTTCGGACAATAATTCAAATGGAATAATAGAAAGGTTGATTTCATCCGCCATGAATGTTCTTTCTATTCGCCTCACCACTGGAGGAATTCAACAAGGCGGCCTAATATATCCCCGGGGTCCTTTTCAATATACAAAACCGGTTGCAATGCTTATCAATGGAACTTGCTTCAGTGCATGTGAGGATTTTGCAGAGATGATGAAACACGTTCCAACTGTCACGGCAGTCGGTGATACGACAGCAGGTGCTTCTGGCGCTCCACAGCTTTTTGCGCTTCCGAGTGGAAAAAAAATAAACGTTTCTACCAAAGATATCCTCCGATATGACGGGTCGCCGATCGAGTGGAATGGCGTTCTTCCGAATATTCTTGTTTCGCAAACTGAAGATGACATCAAACAAGGAAGAGACAAACAACTAGAGCATGCAATTCAATTATTGCAGTAATCGATCAATAGAAATAAATGCAAGCGGTATAACCAGCAACTCAAGCTGACGGAATGAGCGTGGGTGCAATCAACATGGCTAATAGAAGTATGGTGCTTAATAATTCATTTGATAGCGTGAACCTGTTTCGTTTTGTGTAATATTAAAGTTGGTCACGCGGCAGCTTAGCCGCAATCCGTTAGCTGGCATTCATAAAGAATACAACATGAAAAAAGCATATTTACTTTCCATTCTTACAATAGTCTTGTTCCAGTATGCTTTATCACAGCAGACTTTTTCTCGAATTCCCCAATCTATTGTTGACACTCTTAACCGCCAATATCCTGGTTGGCATCTTGCCAATAATATGAATATTCTGAAAGATCCAGAAGTAATTTCTGAATATCTAGACACAACGATTTGTATGCCAAATCTCGTTTGGGGTGATTTTGATAATGACAAAAGATTAGACTATGCAATTTATGCACAACGCACAAATAGTTCTGGAAAATTAGAAGAAATGCTTGTTGTTTTTCTATCTCGCGGTTTAATCTTTCGGGAATTTGTTTTAAAAGATGTAATAGAACCAGTTTACATCGCAAACTATATTTGGTTGGCAAAGAAAGGAACAAAAGAATCTGTTTTCGTGGGCGCTGAGGATACTACAACTAGAGATAACACTTTTGTTTTGAAAAGTGATGCTATCGATTTGATTGTAATTGGAAAAGCTTCTGAAGTCGTATTGTATAACAATGGTAACTTTTCTGCAATCCTTACAGGTGATTGATTGTAAGAATGCCAGCTAACCAGGCGCGCAAGCTAACGGAATAAGCGTGGGAGCAATTTACATGGCTAATGGTGGATTTACGTTTTTATTAATAACTTTTCAGTACCTCGTTGATCGGGAGAAATTAAATTGGTTATCAGCATGAACTCGTTTCATTTTGTGCATATTGAAAATTATCAGCGCCGCAGCTTAGCGCCCATCCATTAGGCAGCCCCAAAAACAACAACATATGAGAAATAACAATGGACAATATTGAAGATATTATACGCAAACGTAAGATAGCAAATCAGAAACTACTTTCATTGAAGTCGAAGGTTTATGATGCTTTTCTACAAATGGAGAAAGTCACTTACGCTGATGGTGCTCTTCCAAAGAAAACAAAAGAGTTAATTGCCATCGGTATTTCTGTAATTACGGATTGCGAGTCATGTATGCAATGGCATATTGACCAAGCAGCCGCATGCGGTGCCACGTTGCATGAAATTCTTGAAGCAATTGAAGTCGCTATTGAAATGGGTGCGGGTCGAGTCACGGTTTCAGCGCGATTCGCACTTGATGTTATTGAGCGTGCATTTCCAAACGAATAAGTTTGAATCACCATTGGGGCTGCCTAACTAGACGCTCAAGCGATTGGATTATCTCTATCACCTAAATTATTAGATTAATCCTATGTGCGGCCGATATGCGCTAGTAAATGGAAAAATGATTTTTCAGCTATTCGGGAAAGGTCATTTAGGTAACAGGCAGGATGCTCTTGACGATCTTCCTAGATACAACGCTGCTCCTATGCAACGAATGCCTGTCGTTGCTATTCGAGATGGCAATCTGATTTTACAGAAAATGCAATGGTGGCTAATCCCGCATTGGTCTAAAGATGGCAAGATTCAAGCGACTACCTTCAATGCAAAAGCTGAAACGTTAGATCAAAGCAAACTCTTTGCTCCTTATTTCAAATCCAGCCGTTGTTTAATTCCTGCCGATGCTTTTTATGAATGGCAGAAGTTTACTGCTTTTGTGGAGGTAAAGGGTAAGAATAAAGAAATGAATGTGAAACAACCTATCTGTATTCGAATGCAAAATGAGAAAACATTTATGTTCGCAGGCCTATTCTCAGTATGGAAGAATGATAAAGGAGAGGAGTTCCCAAGTTTCACAATTATTACTACAGTTCCGAATAAACTGATGACAGACATTCATACTCGTATGCCTGTGATACTTTCCG
>JBEKLV010000293.1:0-3833 GCA_050008835.1 Bacteroidota bacterium
CCTCCCACTGGTTATATTTAATATGAATATTCATGGGAATCTAAAGCGTGTGGTCTGCGGAGAAGCAGTCGGATCAAAAGTAGTTGAAATCTCGACACAAAAGTCGTAACATCATTCATCCAATTCACTAATTGATGGAACGCCTATGACAAACTCAAAAGATATTTTGAAGCAAGCAGAAGACAGAATGAAGAAAGCTGTGGAAGTTGTGCGGGAAGAACTTATTAAAATCCGCACGGGCAAAGCCACCACAGCACTATTAGACGGAATAAAAATCGATTACTACGGCACCATGACTCCGTTGAATAAAGTCGCAAACGTCAGCACACCGGACGTGCATACGGTTGCCGTCCAGCCATGGGAAAAAAATATCATCCCGGTCATTGAAAAGGCAATTCTAACAGCCAATCTTGGTTTAAATCCGATTTCCGATGGAACTATCGTTCGTGTTCCAATCCCTGCGCTTAATGAAGAGCGTCGTCGTGATTTGGTAAAGTTAGTAAAAAAGTTCGGAGAAGATGGAAAGATTGCCATACGCAATGTCCGCCGCGATGCAATCGAGCATCTCAAGAAGGCGGAAAAAGGCGAGCACATGTCTGAAGATGAACGAAAGCGCGGTGAACAAGATGCACAGAAACTTACAGATAAATACATTAAAGATATCGACAATCATCTTGCTATGAAGGAAAAAGAAATAATGGAAGTCTGATACGGAGAGAGTATTGGATGTGAAGAGAAATGATATCCCGGTTTCGAAATAGCGAAATCGGGATTTTTTTATAGGTTGAAGATGTAACCTTCACAACTGAAATCCGTATTGAAAGGTAAACTGACGAAATGAAATGGAGACTTCCATGATAAATCAACAACGCCGCCTTTATCGAAATCAAACCAATAAAGTGATCGCCGGAGTGTGCAGCGGACTCGGTGAATATTTGAATGTGGATACCACAGTTGTCCGCTTAATTTGGATTCTCTTAACGCTTCTTGGCGGTGCAGGAATTATTGCATACATCATTGCCTGTTTTATTATTCCGAAAAAACTAATTGAAGCCGACCAGGCAACTCCACCGCAAATCCATGATTTTACAGCTGTGCGTATTTTTGGGTTTCTCTTCGTCGGCGCGGGTGTAGCTATCCTGCTTGACAATCTTGATATTTTATCATTTCATCGATGGTGGCACATGTCATGGGAGTATGTGTTCCCCGGTCTTCTTATTCTTGCCGGAATTTATTTCCTAACAAAAGGCGACAAGATTTCAAAACCTCGGCAGGTACAAGAGGCGCCAATTGCAGGGGAACCGTCTTCTCAAGATCAGACTCCACACCCGGCTTCTTCATCGAATGAACAGCCGAAATTAAAAGTGCTTCGACGTTCGATTAACGATAAAAAACTTTTTGGGATTTGTGGAGGGGCAGGAGAATTTTTTGATGTAGATCCGACAATTATCCGTATTGCTTATGCGATATTTACGGTGCTTTCCGGCGGTACGGGAATTCTAATTTACTTATTAATGTATTTGATAATTCCTGAAGGTCAACCGCAAACGAGAACTCAACAGTGAGGAAATGATGGAAACGATTACACGAAAGCGGCCCGGTGGATTTTCAATATTTGGGATTTTCTTGATTTTGCTTGGCGCGGGACTTATTCTAAGCAAACTCAATCTATTTCATTATAAATGGGGAATTATTTTTTGGGTGTGCCTCGGCGTTGCAGGATTAACTGCGACAATTCAAGCATTTATCACGCGGAGACGCGGAGTAGTTTTCTGGGGAAGCTTTCTATTTTTTTCAAGCATCGCAATACTTGTCCATAGGTTTGAGCTTTTAAATTTTGCTCCGTGGGATGTTCCCGCAACATTTTCGCTTGCGCTTGGTCTTTCATTCTTAATGTTGTTTTTTTATGAACCGCGTCGTTTTGGAGTGCTAGTTCCTATGCTCTTCTTCGGCGGGTACGGCGTTCTATATTATTTATGGTGGTGGGATGTAATTGATTGGTTTGATATGAAATACTACGTGCACACCTATTGGCCCGTACTCATTATTCTCTGGGGAATTTCGCTTATCTTCCGTCGAAGACAATAGTAAAATTAATGCGCCGCTAACCAATTCTTACCGATACCGAGATCAACTTCAACAGGAACAGAAAGCGGAAGCGCTTGACGCATTTCTTTTTCCACCATTTTTTTCATATCCGCTTCTTCAGTTATCCTCACTTCAAAAACCAATTCATCATGGACCTGCAAAAGCATAGAGCTATTGAGTTTCTGTTTAATTATTTCTGCGTCAATATTGACCATGGCAAGTTTAATCATATCCGCTGCAGTTCCCTGAATCGGCATATTGATAGCTTGCCGTTCGGCATTCTGCCGAACGTTTTGATTGTTGCTGCGGATGTCCGCAATGTATCGCCGGCGGCCGAGAAGCGTGCTGACATATCCTTCTTTTCGCGCCCCCGCAATTGTATCACCGATGTATTGCTGAACTTTTGGGAAGCGTGCAAAGTAGCGTGCAATAATTTCTTTGGCTTCGCTCTGACTAATTTCTAATCTGCTGGCAAGTCCGTAAGCACCAATACCGTACATAATTCCGAAATTCACTTCCTTTGCTTTCCGCCGCATTTCTCGTGTGACATCCGATGAAGTGACACCGAACACTTTTGCCGCCGTTGTCGTATGAATATCTTCTCTATTTCGAAATGCTTCAGTCATTCCCTCATCACTGGAAATGTGTGCCATCACCCGCAATTCGATTTGAGAATAGTCGGCAGAAAGAATAAGCGATTCAGAATTTCCAGCGATGAATGCTTTCCTGATCAGTCTGCCAATCTCCGTTCGGATTGGAATGTTCTGAATATTTGGATCGCTGCTGGATAATCTCCCTGTTGTCGTTACCGTTTGATTGAACGATGTATGCACCCGTCCTGTACGAGCATTGATCAGTTTTGGAAGAGCATCGATGTACGTTGATTTCAATTTTGTCGATTGTCGAAATTCGAGTAGCATCTCGATAATAGGATGTGTGCCTTTTAACGCCTCAAGCACAGCAACATCGGTGGAAAAGCCAGATTTAGTTTTGCGAACCGGCGTTAATTTGAGTTTATTGAAAAGAATCTCAGCAAGCTGTTGTGTGGAATTGATATTAAAAGAAATACCAGCAGCTAAATGAATTTCACGTGTAAGATTTTCGAGTTGGTGCTCAAGTTCTTTCGACATATCGGCAAGGTAATCAACATCAATAGCAACTCCGGTGCGTTCCATTCTAGCAAGAACAGAAACGAGCGGGAATTCCATTTCTTCACAAAGTTTTATCATCCCAAGTTCGTTCAATTTCTTTTGAAAATATTCGTACAACCGAAATGTAATGTCGGAATCTTCACAAGAATAATCAGCAAGATGCTGTAGAGAAACTTCACGAATATGCTTCTGCTCCTTTCCGGTTCCGACTAAATCTGAAAAGGAGACAGTTTTATACGAAAGATATTCTGCGGCAATATCATCCATATTATGCTGACCATCTGCACGAACGATGTAACTGGCAATCATCGGATCGAACAACGTGCCTTCGACATTGATTCCATATTGAGACAGTACCAGAATATCATACTTAATGTTATAGCCAATTTTTTTTATGCTGGAATCTTCGAGAATCGGTTTAAGTATTTTGCAAACCAAATCTAATGGTAAACCAACAGAAGTATTTGAGTGTTCTGAATTATCACTAAATAGTCCGCTTTGCCCTTGTTGTATTTTTCCAGAAACTGCAACATAAAATGCTTCGTGTGGTTTGAGTGCGAACGAAATTCCCACGAGTTCAGCATTCAGCGAATC
>JBEKLV010000294.1:0-3811 GCA_050008835.1 Bacteroidota bacterium
CTTCTGCATGATTCTTTAGAGGAATTATTTTTTTTTCAACTTTTCCATTCAAGCTTGTCTCTATAAACGATGGTTCTGTACCTGTAACACCAACTCGGTGAGCTTTCCCGGAAAATATCTGCTCAATTGCTTTTGCATTGTTCACATGAAAAATCTTTAAAGTCAATGACGAGCTTCCACAGTTAAAAATTAAAATATTAAACTCTTGTCTCGGCATATCATTTTCTCTTTCACATTTTGTGCGTTTGACGATGCACAATTCGATCAACATTTTTATTCAGCATCACTACATTTCAAATTCCCATATTCGATAGAGCTGTGCAGATGTTGTTGATCTTCTCTACCAGCACAGGATGTGATGCCTCGAAGCCCTTGACCGACTCCGTCAGGCCTGCAAGCGAGAGTTTAAGTAACTCTGGATTTCTTTTGCGCCGTGTAGCTTCGTGCGTTGAACGTTCAATGAAGCCGGTAATGCTTTCTGCATGTTCAGAATCGGTTTTTGATAAATTAGTGATTTCAGATTCAAGCACCGAAAGCAAACCCAATAACTCATTTTTCATTTCATTCGTTACGGAGCTTTCCTTTTGAATCTTGGATTTAATATTCTTCATTGTATTTTTAATCATGTTATCATCTCCAGTTTAATACTAAGCTTAATTCCTTATAAATAGACACATTCCTAAGTCATCTCATGTATGTGCGGTCGAATGACCCGTTTTTTCTAGTGCTGCTAACTTCTTGAATAAGTCAATTTCTTCTTTACTGAGATGATCTGGCAACTGAATCGTAACTTTTACATACAGGTTGCCAAACTCGTTCTTCTTATCATAGATCGGCATTCCGAGTCCCAAGAGCCTGAGCATTTTACCGTTTTGTGTTTCTTTAGGGATATCGATTCTAACAGTGCCTTTCAGCGTTTTGATTTTAGTTTTTCCCCCAAGCACAGCGGTATATAATTCAACTGGTAAGTCGCAATAGAGATCGTTTCCCTTGCGTCGAAAACCTGGATGCGATGTAATTTTGACTGTGAGAAAGAGATCGCCATTTGCTCCACCGTTCATCCCCTCGGCTCCTTTACCTGGAATTCTCAGAACGTGTCGATCTTCGATACCTGGATGAATCGTCACCTTGATTGTCTGATCGTTAATCTTGATAAGTCGAGTCGAACCATGATACGCTTCTTCAAATGAGAGCGTTGTTTCAGCTTCGAAGTCCTCTCCTTTGATAGCCCTGTTTCTTCTACCGCGTTTTTCTTGGGAATGCAGCCCGAAAAGAGTCTCAAAGAAATCGCCGGCACCTTCCTCATTGAACATCGCGTTGAACTCTTCTTGACTCATCGTACGTGCTTGTCCGCCACGACCGCTTGCGTACTTTGACCAATCGAACCCACCAGGCGGTGCGCCGGCTTCCTCATAATGCTTCCAATCTGTTCCTAACTGATCGTACTTCTTTCGTTTTTGCGGGTCACTGAGAACCTCATTTGCCTCGTTGACCTCCTTGAACTTCTCTTCGGCAGCTTTATCTCCCTTGGTTTTGTCCGGATGGTATTTAAGGGCGAGCTTTCGGTACGCTCTCTTAATTTCCTCTGGCGTTGCAGTCTTTGCTACGCCCAATACTTTATAATAGTCCTTGTAGGTCATTGGTTTTCAATCCTAGAGTTCATTCTTCATTGATTACGTTATCCGGCAACACGTACTTGCGCTGGTCGCAGTAATTCGTTATTCCAAAGATACCCTCTACGCAAGTCTTCAATTATGGTTCCCGGTTCAACATCTTCGTTTTTTGTCACGGCTACGGCTTCATGCAAATCGGGAGTGAACAGTTTACCGACGCTGTCGAATGGACGAACACCCTGATTTTCCATTAAGGAAAGAAGTTTACGATAGATATTACGTACACCTTCCATAAACTGCTGATCTATATTATTTGTCCATTTCAATGTTCTCTCGAAGTCGTCGATAACATCCAGAAGCTGGAGAATAATCTCACGCTTGCCTGCTTCGGCAACCTTATTTCCCTCGTGTTCAACACGACGACGATAGTTCTTAAAATCTGCAAGCGCTCGTAGATGTCGATCACGCTCTTGATTTAGCTGTTCTCTCAATTCATTAATATCTTTATTGAGATCAGCAGGTTGCAGCAAGTTCTGACGCAATCCAATCTCTTTGATCCCATCTGAATCTTCTTTGGAGTCATGAATCTTGGACTTCATCTGACATTTCTTTCATGTTATTGTTTTGTAATTTCAATTATACCTGTAATCATTCAATTAAAGGTGAGGTCGGCAAGGACAATTTATCAAAATTCATCTAACCAAAGATCCCATGTTGAGTACCAGCTCCTGAACACCGTTGATCATAAATTGAATGCCAATGCAGACGAGTAGGAACCCCATGACTTTCGAAAGTGCATCGACTCCATTCAGACCCAGGTAACGGCGTAAAACACCAGCTCCGCGGAGAACCAACCACGAGACAATTGCAGTTATAATGATTGCCAAAACTACACCGGAAAAAGCGAGGACCTTGTTAATATTGTGCTGCCCGTTGATAGACGATGACATTGTAATAACGACTGCGATGGAACCGGGTCCGCTCAAACTCGGCATGGCGAGCGGACTGAATGAGATATCCTGCTTTTGTTGTGCCTCTTCCTTACCTTCTCGAGAAAGCAACCCCTTTTCTGGAAATAACATCTGGAATCCGATGTAACCGATGATCATTCCTCCAGCGATACGAATACCCGGTATGGAAATTCTGAAGGCCAACATAATTAGGTGACCCGCAAAAAGGAATATGACCAGAATGGCCATCATATACATACATGCCCGGGTGATCTGACGGTTCCGCTCTTCATCGCTGAGATGTGCGCTGATACTGAGCAGAAGGACAGCGGTACTGACGGGATTGACGATGGATAGAAGCGTCACGAGTGCGACGCCGATCCAAGACAGAAAATCGACAACGGTATTCATAGTGTTCCGATAAATTAGAATTTTATTAAGATTAAAATCTATATTATTTTATCAATTGTATAATTCTTATTGTTATAGATTCTTGCCATTGTTTTTGAATCCCACGTTCCGAATAGATTGCATCGGAATTTCCACCCTTCGTTAAAAGGGGATGGGGGGCGAAATTCCCGTTCAACATTTTCACGAAGTACTCCTTTCGGGATTATATTTGTCAATCGTCTGCCGTTTTTGTCTTTCGTGACCAATACCAGCAAACCAGAAATAGAAACCCTGGCGCTGCGAACACTAACCATGCCCAACCCTTTGGCAACATGCCGGCGGTTGCTAAGTTAATTATGTAGAATGTGAGGAGACTCCCGACCGTGATGATCCCACCAATGCCTTCTCTCCACCATGCGAGGATCATTCCAACAGAGATCCCAACTGGGAAGAATAGAAAACCAAGCAACTCTGTTGCTTTAAACTTTGAGGGGTCGAAACCTTCACCCACAAGAAATGCCAGCACTAGTCCAATGCTTACAATGCTCCAGATGCGTGCTGTCCAATGGATATACTGAGTCAATCTTTTTCGTCTTGCGGTTTTGTATTCCATAGTTCACCTCTTGCATAGACATTCTCTTAAAAACTTCCGACCTCACAGAGATTACTTCTCTGTACTATTTCTACTGTTCAACATTTTTATGCAGGATATACATGATGATTGCTAATAATGTACTATAGTTATGTATGAAATTCCTGAATTCTATGGTCGAGGATAATATCAGAATACTTCAATGGAGCTTTAAGGTGCAAGCCCTTGTAGGATGTGCAACGGCTAAGTGCGACATATGCTTGTCC
>JBEKLV010000295.1:0-3800 GCA_050008835.1 Bacteroidota bacterium
CTGCTACAAAACAGCGGGCCAGGCAAGCCTTTCAGCTATAGAATAACTATTTTATGACGTAGCAAAGACGACAGAACAGAACAATTATAAAAATAAAGAATGACGAATTGAACCAAAACTCAAAAGAAAAACTATATCATTACTTGGCATTAGTTTCTATCGGGGCAATGTCATACATAATCGCAGATATTGCCCATGAAGCAATAGGACATGGGGGAGCATGTTTAATCGCAGGCGGGGAAATTACTTTATTGACGTCTGTTTATTTTAGAAGTGCGATACATAGTTTTATTACTGATGCTTTTGGACCACTTACAAACCTTGCAATAGGATTGCTCCTTTGGACGCTGCTACGAAAAACAAACCACTTAAAAGCTTATACGCAATTGCTGCTATTGCACACCATGACGTTCAACTTGTTTTGGTTTTCATGGCTATGTTTTTATGCAGGCATAACTAATAAAGGTGATTTTGCATTTGATATTAGTGGAACTACCGAACTTCTGACATGGAGAATATTCTTAATAGTTGTTGGTATTTTATCCTATCGTATCTTTTTTTATTTAATTGCTGGTGTGGCCCTAAAAATATTCAACTCTTTTAAGACAAATTTTTCAATACAGCATTTACTGCAATTATTTCTAATTCCGTATTTATCAGCCGGAGTTTCAGCATTAATCGCAGTTTCATTTTTTAACCCACATTCAATTGACACCTTTATAGAAGCAATTAACTTCCCAATGTTTTTCCCAATGCTATTAATACCACGATACTTACGAAAATCTGATAAACTTTTACAACGGGAAACAAACAATTTAGAGCAACCTTTCTTAACTAAACAACAACTGAATTTTATTTTTTATGGCGTAATCATATTCATAATATTTTGTTGGACAATGGGACGAGGAATACGTTTTTAAAAAGATAAGATAGAGGAATATGCTAGAATATCTATTCATGAAACCGGTAACCAATGCCGGATACTGTTTCGATGTAATGTGCATATCCTTTTAGTTTCTTTCGTATGCGGCCAATGTGCACATCTATTTTACGGTTGGCTGAATTGTCATGATAACCCCAGATTGTATGAAACAATACCTGACGTGTTACTACTCGTCCATGATTCTTTGCTAGATGCACAAGAATTTCAAATTCCTTTTTGGAAAAATTAATCGATTCCTTTCCACAGACTACTGTAAACTGTTGAATCAGAATCGAGAGATCATCGATCGTTATCATATCATTCTCTCTCTCTATCCTGCGTAGTCAGCTGTTGATCCTGCCGTCTAAAAAGTGCGCGTATCCGGGCTTTCAACCGAGGTACCTGTAGTGGTTTGGTGATATAATCATCGGCACCAACTTCAAGGCTGATGATTTCATCCGTTTCTGTTTCCTTATTACTTAGCATGAATACGGGAATACTGGACAATTCTGTTTGTTGCTTGATAGTACGAAGCAAATCCAATCCGTTCATATCAGACAGCTGAGGATCAAGGATAATGAGGTCGGGAAGAAGCTGCAGGTGGTTCAACGCTTCCTGGCCTGAAGAAGTGGATGTCACGTAATACCCTTGCTGCGAAAGAACGCTTGACAACATCGAAGATGTGTCTGTGTCTAGATCAACGATGAGAATAGATTTGCCAGCCGTGCTCATAGGCGCTTCGTTTACAATAGCTTTACAGAAGGGTAACGAATGTTTCTTGTTCATTAGCCAAGGAATGAATAAGTTGTGATTGAAAAAATTCCAAGAACATGAACTTTTACTATATACGAGATAATACTTATGGAAAATCAATCTTCTCTTTCAATAATAATTCCTCTGTTTCAATCTGTGGAGGAAAGATTTCGCAATAATAATCTGGAGTTTGCACTGTCAGGAGTCCGTTCCATTCTCGCAAACGATCCAAAAAATTTCTATGCAATTGCAATTGAACGTCGTCTGAAGCGTGTTCTTGATCTTCAGCAAAAACCGTCTGCTGCTTCTAATGCGACGGAACATTCTCGTGCCCGAATGATTGCTGCACTGGAACACGTTTGTCATATGGCTGTGCAACAATTGACAAAACTTTCAGCCCAGGCATCGGTTCATGATATGAGCAACCAATTGCGGGAACAAGCGCTGGAGAACAAATATCAAGCACTGCTGCATAGAGCAAGACAGCAATTCCATATTCAAGAATATGAACGCGCTCTGCAAGAAGCGAAACGTGCTCGTATTATCCGGCCGGATAGCGCTGAAGCCGATGCCTTGATACTGGAAATCAAAACCCATATGGCAACTCCAGCAGTAAAAGAGAAACAACAGGCGCGGTTAGAAGATGCGGCCAAAGAAAAAAATGGAAAGCCGAAACAGACACGAGAATTAAAAAACAAAACAGCCATTGAAAGGCCTGAAGTTGTAACTGAGAAGATTCTCTCTTCCATCTCCTTTGCCGATTATCACCGGACGAATGCCGATTATGCTGTCTGTCTCCAGTATATTGAGCAAGGACTAGAGCTCGATCCTTCCAATGAAGTGCTCCTTCAGATGAAAGAGGAAGTTGAAAAGGCTGTAATGAAAAAATTCTCGGAGAATGAGTCTTCATATCAATTAGTCTGAAGTGTGTAAAGACAGTTCAGCAAGATTTAAGCGTGCTTCGTCTTGCTGTTGCTTTTCGCGGAGGTTCTTTGGAACACGCTTTATCACTTCCTTCAATGAAGATACTGCCAGGGATTTGTTTCCCATCGCTTTATAAGTCCAGAAGAGTTCATAATAGGCGAACGAATTGGACGGGTCGTACCGTAAGGCAGTTTTCAAATAATGTTCCGATGCTTCCAGGGAACCGGAGATATCTTCGCCGAATACTACACACACAATTCCTTTTTCCAGCCAGCTTAGTTTTGAACCCTCACGTTCGAAAATTGCGCGAACGACGTACGGATAAGAAAATGTCGAATCGCACTCCAGAGATCTCTGAATGTGCGACTTCACATCCTTCCCAATAGATATCTTCTCTAGAACGCCAACAAACGGAATAAGGCTTCCTTTTGCCAGTGCATACCAGAAATGTGCTGCCGCACTATCGGGATAATTGTGTGCAAGAGAGTCTGCAAACTCAATAGCCTTCTTATATTCCAGCTCAGAAACCGAGTCTTTGTGCAGATGAATTCTTCCATTGTCGTTGTGAATGCGAACCATACGAAGTAAGCAGGCATAACTCGTAGGAGATTCATTGTAAGCCTGCTCGTATTCCTGTTGAGCTGATTTATTATCGAATGCCTGATAATAATAATCTCCCATGGTTATGTGGTTCTCCTTAGGGGGATTCGAAAAATAGACGATTAATGCAAGGAGTGCGGTGAATATAAATTGTGCCGCTTGTGTCAATTCCATGATGATCGTTTCCTTATGAGTACGATAATAAGGATACAAAACGCATCTTGCTGAACAATAACCGATTCATTACCAATTTGTTAAGTCTGTTAGTGTGTCTTGTAAAGGCAAAGGAGTGACCGTATATTAATATGCAAGAGAAGAAATTGTTATGAATGTATCATCCTTTGTCTTAGAACAAGCGCTGAAGCAGTTCGGTGTACCTACCGACGCAATTCGCCAATTGCAGATTGCCGGCCAATTGAGCGATGTCGATGGCGGCGGATTCCCCACTGAATTGTTTCAGTTGAGCGCTCCGATGGTAACACGGGGATTGCTGAACTATGCAATCCTACAAATGAAGCGTGACTGGTTGTACCCGCATTGGGTGCATCAACAACTCGATCCAAAAAGTAAAAGTTTTGTCGCAAGATCACAGAATCCATTG
>JBEKLV010000296.1:0-3768 GCA_050008835.1 Bacteroidota bacterium
CAGTGAAGAATCGTGTGTTGTCAAATTCAAGATCGTCATCTTCCAATTCAATTTTCCCTTCAATGAATCCGGGATGTTTCGGCACAAGCGTGAACTCTGTCTCAACTGATTGTCCAGCCTGGATATCAATACCTTTTTGTCCCACGCGGCTTCCATCTTGATAGACACTTACAACATGGTTCTGTAAGTTGGAGGTGCCATGATTTGTTAGCTTTGCTTTCACGGTAAAGGGCTTGTTCACTTCAAAGATTGTGCTCGGGATTTCTATTGATTCTATCGAGACATTTTGTAATTCGCGTTTGCCAAGAGGAATGAGAAAGAGTTGTGTTGTCTGTGCGAATAGTTTCTCGCTGGTTTTCACCGCGTGTGTTTTGGATTCAAGTGATCCGGATTGGAAATCGGAAATGAGATAGACTTCTTTATTAAAGTTCTGAGACGAGGCAAGTAAGTGAGCAGTAAAGCGAAGTGCGTCTTCAATTGTACGATGGACCGATGATGGTTTGATTTCATTGATAGTGCTTCGGATTGCTGGAAAGTTTCGTTGGGCAGAAGGAATTTCGAATGTTCCTTCGACCGGGACATCGGAAAGCTTAAGAAGAAACACTTCGTCGCCGTCTTTAAGAAGATTAGTTATCGCTATGGCTGCGTTCTTTGCCTGATGAAGCAGTTCTCCCTGTTCATCTCTCGCAGTCATGCTTTGTGAATCATCAAATACAATAACTGCCGTGGTTTTTGCCTGATCTGCAAGACCGCCGGGGAGCGAACCTTTCATTGTTGGGCGCGAGAATGCAAATACGACAAGAATAACTAACAGAGTCCGGAGGACTAGCAAGAGTAATTGGCGAAGCTTCAGCCGGCGGATTTTTGTTTTCTGTAATTCCTTCAGGAACGAGAGCGTGCTGAACTCAATCGTTTTTAGCTTACGTAGATTGAAAATGTGCAGCAAGATGGGAATGCCAGCTGCAAGAAGTCCAATCAATGCTATGGGGTTAAGAAAAGTCAACGCGCATCCTCTTCTGATAGATAATCTGTAGTAACTTAATCTGAAGATGTGCGAAAAGCAAGAAGGCAGGAATCACAAATATTTTGTATCTTAGAAACAAAAAGGAAAACACCATGCTGCAAGTTGCAATTGAAGCCGCACTCGAAGCGGGAAAATTTTTAAAAATGAATGTCGGGAAAATTCGTCATATTGAACGTAAAGGCGGACAGGAAACCAATCTCGTCACCGAAATTGATAAGAAGTCGGAACATCTTATCATCAGCAAAATCAAGCAGCACTTTCCGCACCACGATTTTCTCTGTGAGGAATCCGGCGCAGCAGAAGTGAAATCTGAGTACCGGTGGATTATTGATCCTTTAGATGGAACGGTGAACTACACGCATGCTTTGCCCATCTACAGTGTATCAATAGGCTTAGAATATAAAGGAGAAATTATTCTAGGCGTTGTTTACGATCCCAGTCTAGATGAATTATTCGCGGCCGAAAAAGGTAAGGGTGCGTGGTTAAATAAAAAGCATATAGAAGTCTCTAAGACAACAACGTTGATTGAAAGTCTCGTTGTTACCGGATTTCCGTACGATGTGAACGAGCATCCTGAACCTGCAGTTACGCACTTCAGAAATTTTCTTGCGGAAGCACAGGCAATTCGGCGTCTTGGGTCGGCAGCGCTTGATTTATGCTACGTTGCCGCGGGACGCTTCGATGGTTTCTGGGAAGGAGTGATTCATCCTTGGGACGTGGCGGCAGGAGTATTGATTGTGATGGAAGCAGGCGGAAAGTGGACCGATTTCCGCGGTTTTCCATCAAGTGTTAATAAGGAAGAAATACTCGCGACGAATGGACTGATTCACGAGCAAATGATTGCAGGTCTGAAAAAGGGGATGAAAGATGATTAGTTAAGTGAAGGAGCGTTTAAGAAATCTTCGGAAAGATACTGTACGAACCTATTTCCACTTCTTAACGCCGTTTTTATCCACAATATCTAAAATCATCGGCTTACGTTCCGGTTTGGCGGAAGAGAACTTAAATGCTTTCGCAATCCTTTCGCGCGCAGAAGCAAGAACGTTTTCGCGGTCAGTGTAGAAAACAGCGAGTGAATCTTCAACATCTACTGCGTCGCCAACCTTCTTCTTTAATAAAATTCCTGCTTTCATATCGATCACGTCATCGATCTTCTCTCGGCCCGCACCAAGAGAAATACTTGTCAATCCGAGTTCGAACGAATCTATTTTATCCACAAATCCTTTCTCGCTCGATTTCACTTCCATTGCAAATTTCGGTAGCGGATATTTTTCTAAATTATCTATTGCCTCTACACTTCCGCCCTGTACGCGGACGAGATCAAGTAACTTGTGATATGCCGAGCCGTCTTTAATTGTCTTTCTGCATTTCTCAATTCCTTCTTCGATTGACTTCGCTTTTTTACCGAGGTACACCATCGCGCCGGAAAGCACGTATGTCACTTCCATTAAATCGCTTGACGCGTCGTTATTTCCAACGGCACCGCGCAGACATTCGACTGATTCAATAACTTCTAACCAATTGCCGATAGCTACACCGAGCGGCTGATTCATATCCGTTATAAAACCGATGGTTTCTTTTCCAAATCCATTTCCTATGTCGACAAGGGTTTTAGCCAATTCAAGTGAACGCTCGTATGTTTGCATAAATGCCCCGCGTCCGGTTTTCACATCAAGCACTAATGCATCGATGCCTTCTGCTAATTTCTTGCTCATGATGCTTCCGGCAATGAGCGGAATACACTCGACTGTTGCCGTCACATCGCGCAGGGCATACATCTTTTTGTCGGCAGGAGCGATCTCTTTCGTTTGACCGATCATCACCACGCCAATCTCTCGGATGACTCGCTTGTATTCGGAAATAGAAAGATCGGTTCGAAAACCGGGAATGGATTCTAATTTATCGAGTGTGCCGCCGGTGTGTCCGAGCCCGCGCCCGGAGATCATTGGTACAGGAACGCTGCATGCCGCAACCATCGGTGCGAGAATGAGGGACACTTTATCGCCCACTCCGCCGGTAGAATGTTTATCGACTTTGATGCCGGGAATTTCAGAAAGATCAATCACCTCGCCTGAGTGCAGCATCAGTTTTGTGAAGGTGAGCGTTTCCTCACTGCTCATTCCACTGAAGTAACATGCCATGAGGAACGCAGCCATCTGATAGTCCGGCACTTTGCCTTCGACGTATCCCGTGATGAGAAATCGGAATTCTTCTTCCTTGAGCGAACTGCCCTCGCGCTTCTTTCGAATCAATTCAACAATATTCATAATAACAAGTGATTAATAATGAGTGAATAGTAACCAATGAAAAGGGATTACTGAGCATTCGTAACTGCTCATTACTCATTAATCATTGATTTCAGTTTTCGTTCAGCCAATAAAATTCCGGCGATGGTTTTGCTGTCGCCAATTTCGCCTTGCACGATCATTTCTACAGCTGTGGAAAGTGGAATATATTCAACCGTAAGACTTTGTTCACCTTCATCAAGATTTTGTCCGCGGTCGGATTTTTTTAATCCGGTGGCAAGATATATATGAAGCACTTCGTTGCAGAATCCCGGAGTCGTGAACATCGCTGTAAGTTTTTCATAATTATCGGCTGTGTAGCCGGTTTCTTCCTGCAGTTCACGCTTAGCGGCTATAAGCGGATCTTCATTGGGTTCAAGCTTTCCAGCAGGAACTTCCAAAATGAATTTTTTGTGTGGATATCGGTACTGCCGTACAAAAATCACATTGCCGTTGTCG
>JBEKLV010000297.1:0-3763 GCA_050008835.1 Bacteroidota bacterium
AAGACCGAGCCAGCCGTCAGTGTTGAGGAATTTGACAAACTGATCACTGGAAAATAGACGCTCTCACTAAATAGTTAGGCAAGTTTTGCGCGCGACAGCACAGGGGATGAATATGCCCTTACCATATTAACTTTTGCGTTCTGTTCAAGAATTGTCCACTGCCACCTAACCAAGTGCTTCCCGCCAACCCGCCCGACTGAACAGTCGTTCGGGCGGGAAGATAAAGTCCCGCTGTACGGGATGCCGCAAAGCGGCGCATAGCTGGCGAGCCCGCTAGCCAGCTTACAAGTGGGATCTCTGCGGCAGGCATGCATGCTTCGACCACGATTTGATTGAGAAATGTCAAATCTCTCGAAGCTGAACTTAGCGCCCATCCATTAGAAGGACATCTTAGGAGAGAAATTATGAAACCAGAAGAATTAGTCACGCTTAGAACATTTTCAAATGTAATCGAAGCAGAAGTCGCAGCCGGCCATCTTAAATCTCAGAAAATTAAAGTTATGGTGAAAAAAGATGATAGCGGTGGAATGCGGCCACATCTTCAACTAACTCAAGGTGTAGATCTCATTGTTCGCAAAAAAGACCTTGATCGGGCAAAGAAAATATTGACTGTAAGGAAAGTCTGATGACTGCCTAACCAAGTGCTTCCCGCCAACCCGCCCGACTGAACAGTCATTCGGGCGGGAAGATAAAGTTCCGCTGTACGGGATGCCGCAAAGCGGCACATAGCAGGCAAGCCAGATAGCCAGCTTACAGCGGGACTTACGTGTCCGCCATCTTTCTTGGCGGAGCGCCCATCCGTTAGGTTGCGTTTTGAATGATCAGTGCGAAATTGTTGATCGAATGAAAATGAGATTAAACAATAATAACATTGTTTGAGGTATCATATGAAAACAATTCCTTTTGGTGGTATCATATCAATTGTGGTTTTGTTACCTAACCTCTTAGTTGTGTTTTTTCCACCTAACTCTAAGTTGGCTAATATTCCTAAACGAAATAGTGTATTAGCACAGATCATCAATGTTTTCGAACGAGTTGGTCAGATTGGATCTTTTACTCTATCATTCTTTTATCGGTTAAGCTGTTCAAACACTTTAGATACGGTACTACTTATAATGATGAGTTTTGCGCTTGTCGTGTATTATACAGGTTGGGTACGGTATCTTGTAAAAGGATGCAGTGAGACATTGTTCTACAAATCGATGTTCGGAATACCTTTGCCAATGGCTATTATGCCGGTTATCTACTTTATTTTGGCATCCATTCTTTTAGGTTCTACTTGGCTGATGATATCTGCAATACTGCTTGGAATAGGACATATCACAATTAGCTTGCAGAGTTCTCGTCGCATCAAACATCTAACAGTGACATAATAAATGTATTCTAACTTTTTGTGTAGCTGCTTGCTACCTAACTATCAATCCAAGCTGACCGAATGAGCGTGGGTGTTAAAAAACAAGAAAAAAAGAAAAGCACATCAAAGTTTTGTCCATAAATTAAGAAATCTTCACCAAATTTCATTGATGAGGATTCTTCTTTAGTGTGTGTAGGTGGTAGGACTTGAACCTACAACCTTCTGGTTATATCTTTTTGTGGAAATATATATGCTTGCACATTATTCTTGTGCTAATTGTGTACTAACACTTTGTAAGGTGATGAAAGCAAACGGACTCTTCTTGTGTTAGCAAATTCTTAACCTGCAGAAGAATGTTATGGATCATTGAACAAACTGGAAGATTTCGGAGGGTGGCATATGGATTTCATATCTCAGAGTCATTGTTGAAAACAATTGTATTTTCTCGGATGTTCATGGACGGATAATATGATCAGGTGATCCCGTAGGAAGGTGGCCTTAGATCTAATTGTATCTATTTGTTCATAGCAAGGAATAGATAAGATCAAAAAGCCGTGATGGTTGCCTTTTTTTAGGTAGCAAGCACTTGATAATGAAAAAATACTGACTTATCATTGGCACATAGTCTGTGGGAGGTCACTTTCATCTAGAAATCATCGGCGTCAACGAAAAAACAACTTACATGTAACTAATAAATTAAGGAGAGATCATGAACTTTCAATTGAGAATATCATTAAAAATAATTTTTATTCTAATTATAATCTCAAATTCAATGATGATCGCTCAAACCGTGAAAGGAAAAACTCTTGTTGCAGATAGACTTTCTCCTGTTGAATACGTCCGACCTTTCGTAGGAACCGAAGGAGATGGCAACACCTATCCTGGTCCCTCTGCTCCATTTGGAATGATGCAGTTAGGGCCGGATACCGACATGGAATTATGGGAGACAGCATCTGGATATGAGTATTCTGACAGTTCCATTATCGGATTTTCTCTTACACATCTCAATGGAACAGGTATTCCTGATTTAGGTGATTTTCTATTTACAGCGACAGTGGGAACTCCCAAATTCATTCCCGGTTCAAAAGCTCACCCAGATTCCGGTTACCGTTCACTATACTCTCATAACGACGAAGAAGCATCGGTCGGATATTATAGAGTTCGACTTTTAAATTCCGGTGTAAATGTGGAATTAACAGCTACTGAACGCTCAGGCATCATTCGGTTTACATATCCAAAAAGCGATAGCGCTTTCATCCTGACAGATTTGAAACATGTTTTACGATGGAATATTATCTGGTCTCACATCCGTGTCGAAAACGATTCAACAATCACAGGATTTCATGTCGTAAATGGATGGGCAAAAGATCGATCATTATATTTTGCTGCGCGATATTCAAGGCACTTCGACAATTATCAAATAATGAGTGATGGAAAACCTGTCATCTATAATACGTATCGCTTTCGGAGCAATAAAGAAGCTTCTGGAAAGAATATGCAATTCCTTGCTCGCTATAAAACTTATGCAAATGAAATGATTATGGTGAAAATCGGAATTTCAGCAACAAGTACTGCAAATGCTCTGAAAAATCTAGATTCAGAAATTCCAGATTGGAGTTTTGAACGCATCCAGCAGAAAACGCGTGAACAATGGAATAATGAATTAAGCAAAATCCAAATTGAAGGTACTCACGAAGAAAAAGAAATATTCTACACATCCATGTATCATGCCTTTTTAGCTCCATCACTCTATGAAGATGTGACACATGAATATCGAGGATTTGATCAAAACATCCACAGGGCAAAAGGCTTTACTGAGTATTCGATTTTTTCATTGTGGGATACATACCGTGCGACACATCCGCTCTTCACATTGATTCAACGAGACCGCGATGCAGATATGATAAATTCCATGCTGGCTCATTACGACCAGAGCGTTGATCATCTTTTGCCTGTTTGGGAATTACAAGGGTGTGAAACATGGTGCATGATTGGATATCATGCCGTGCCGATTATTGCCGATGCAATCATGAAAGATATAACTGGTTTTGATCTCCAACATGCATACGAAGCAGTGAAGACTACAGCCATGAACTCTAAATATGACAATGTTGCAACATATGCCGTATTAGGGTGGGTTCCATTTGATAAAGAAAACGAGTCTGTTTCAAAAACACTTGAATATGCATATGATGATTTTTGCATTGCACAAATAGCAAAGAAGCTTGGCGTGAAAACTGATGAAGAATATTTTATGAAGCGTGCAGGGTCTTATAAAAACTTGTTTGATCCGACAATCCATCTGATGCGTGGAAAAGATACACAGGGACACTGGCGAATTCCATTCAACCCCCACGATTATACAGAAGGAGGAGATTTCACGGAAGGAACAAGTTGGCAATATACATG
>JBEKLV010000298.1:0-3740 GCA_050008835.1 Bacteroidota bacterium
TCTCTTCGTTATATGTTGGAACAACTACCGAGAATTCCATTTCTTCACTTTATCTGATCTTAGCTAATTTTTGTATTACTTCTTTGGCTAGTCCATTACTTCTGGTAATAATTTTATAAAAATATACTCCATTTGCCACTTCATCGCCATCACGATCTCTGCCATTCTAGTAAACTTGATAATATGCATTCTCCGATTGAGGCGGCACAAACATATCTTGAATAAGTCTGCCGCTAATTGTATAGATCTTTATCTCAACTTGATCAGCATAACCAGTAAGAATAAACGTAAAATAGGTCTCCCGTGCAAATGGATTAGGATAATTAAACACATTTTTAAAACCCCCAACAGAATCAACTACAAAGTATATGGGATTAGTTAAATTTTCCTCGTTCCCTGTCGAATCTGTAACTTGAAGCATAAGTTTATACGGATCTGCTCTTCCTCTTAATGTTGGTTTAAATGCTACGACTGCTTTTTCAGATCCTGCAGATTTAGTCTCGAATAAACTATCCGGCTGGGTGCCAAGATTAATCCTACGATCATCTAAAGTCAGATTGACAAGTGAGGGATTTTTTTTTGCAGTGGACTGTTATTATAAATTGCAATTCTAATTGTGAGATGTGGCAGAACATAATCACCATCATAAATACGCCGCCCATCCAAATAATTTTAGTGTACGATTTATCAAAGTTATCTTTTGTCCATTCTTCTTGCCGGGGAACTCCCATGCCAAGAAAAAGGATATCCGGCTGAGGGCATTGATCTTATCGATCACAAAATTATATTCTTGTTTTAAAAAAGCCATGATGATATCCGGACAATCATATCGCAGGGTATAATTCTTTTAATCGTTTTACCGCGAGTTCTGCAACAATCTGCGTACAGCCAAGGAAATATATGTTCAAGTTATGTTCAACCGCCGTATTGGCAAGATCATAGAAATAATCCGACAATGTAATTCGTTCTGGAATATGTTCTTTCAGCAAATATGCGCCAAAACGGACGCCCCTTCTCCATCATAATATCTAAAGATTGCATCCATAATGAACTGTTTGTACCACGGTAATTGATTTGAAATATCAATCATATGCACATTCGCATAACTAATCCAACCGTGTTTCTTACTTTGCAACAACTCAAGGAATGTTGATGTAAGCTGTGCTTTTGTAAATGCTCCAACTGGAACACACAACACTTCCGCTGTTACATGCTCCATATTGGCGTCCTGTGCAATTGGAAATTTAGCAGAGGCAGAGGATTGAATTGAATATTCGTTCACTAACCGTCTCACATACTCAACTTCGTTTTAAAATAATTCAACGTTTTCAACAAGCCATCATGTCTAGGCACTTTCGGTTTCCAGCCAAGTATTGTTTGCGCTTTCGTAATATCCGGCTGGCGTACTTTTGGATCATCTTGTGGAAGGTCTTGAAATATTATTTTACTTCGGCTTCCGGTCAGTTGAATTATTTCTTTTGCAAGCTCCAGTATTGTTACTTCTTCTGGATTCCCAATATTCATCGGCGCGTCATAATCTGACATCATTAATCGATAAATACCATCAATCAAATCTGAAACGTAGCATACACTTCTTGTTTGACTTCCGTCTCCGAAAACAGTTACGTCTTCATTGCGTAATGCCTGGGATATGAATGCGGGTATTGCTCTGCCGTCGTTTATCCGCATTCGTTCACCGTAAGTGTTGAAGATGCGAATAATTCGAGTTTCTATGCCATGATACCTGTGATATGCCATCGTCATAGCTTCTGCAAAGCGTTTGGCTTCGTCATAAACACCGCGAGGTCCAACAGGATTCACATTGCCCCAATAACTTTCCGTTTGCGGATGTATAAGCGGATCTCCATAGACCTCTGAAGTCGAAGCAATAAAGAAACGCGCGCTTTTTGCTTTTGCAAGACCAAGTGCCTTATGTGTCCCTAACGAACCAACCTTAAGTGTTTGAATTGGCAACTTGAGATAATCAATTGGGCTTGCCGGAGAAGCAAAGTGAAAAATAAAATCTATTTTGCCGTCAATAAAAAGGTAATTTGTAACATCGTAATGGACAAAATTGAAATGCGTGTTTCCTTTTAAATGAGCTATATTTGCAATATCGCCCGTACTGAGATTGTCGAGACAAACAACGTCATGATTTTCTGCAAGAAGTCTATCGCACAGATGTGATCCAAGAAATCCAGCGCCGCCGGTTACCAGTGATCGAATCATCGGTTCTCCAGATACCATTGAATAGTTTTTCGAATTCCTTCACGCAAAGGAGTTTTGGCTGTCCAGCCAAGCGCATTGATTCTTGATACATCGAGTAATTTACGCGGTGTTCCGTCGGGTTTCGTTGCATCAAATTCGATAGTTCCGTAAAAACCGACTTCTTCTTTAATCATGTTGGCAAGTTCAAGGATTGATATATCTTTTCCCGTCCCGATATTTACAATCTCGCCATCATCATAATGATTCATTAAATAAACACATGCGTCTGCAAGATCGTCTACAAATAAAAATTCACGTTTCGGCGCACCGGTTCCCCAAACAGTTACGGATGAGGCTGAGATTTTGCGTGCGTCAACAAATTTTCTGATAAGCGCTGGTAAAACATGAGAACTCTGCAAATCGAAGTTATCGTGAGGTCCGTACAGATTTGTCGGCATAACAGAAATAAAGTTCGTTCCATATTGTCGGTTGTACGCCTGGCACATTTTTATTCCTGCAATCTTCGCAACTGCATATGGTTCGTTTGTAGATTCTAACTTTCCATCCAGCAAGTAGTCTTCTTTCATTGGTTGTTGAGCAAACTTTGGATAGATACAAGAGCTTCCTAAAAAGCAAAGTTTTTTTACACCATACTGGTATGCTGAATGAATGATATTGCTTTCTAATTGCAAATTAATATAGATGAAATCAGCCGGATAAGTATTGTTTGCATGTATGCCGCCCACTTTTGCCGCGGCAAGAATGACATACTCAGGATGTTCTTGTTTAAACAAGTCTTCCACCGTCGATTGACGGGTTAAATCTAATTCCTCTATCGTATGAAGTAAAAACTTGGAATATCCTTGTGCTTTAAGAGAACGCAGAATTGCAGATCCAACTAACCCCGTGTGACCTGCGACATAGATTTTAGAGTTTTTCTCCATATCAATAACCCCTTTTCTTCACCTTCTCAAAATCTGCCTTCGCCATCATCTTTGCTAATTCTCGGAATGTTGTTTTTGGTACCCATCCTAATTTTTCTTTTGCTTTTGTAGGATTTCCAATCAGCAATTCAACTTCAGTCGGACGATAGTATCGCGGATCAACCTCTATGACTACTTTACCATTCTTCTTTGATATTCCAACTTCTTTTTCCATTTCACCTTTCCAAACCAAATCCATTTCCAACTCGCTAAAGACGGTGTCAATAAATTCTTTCACCGAATGAGTCTCACCTGTTGCGAGAATATAATCCTCCGGTTTTTCCTGCTGTAGCATGCGCCACATTCCTTCGCAATATTCTGGCGCATATCCCCAATCTCGTTTTGCGTTTAGGTTTCCAATAGTGAGATTTTCTTGTAACCCTAATTTTATGCGAGCAGCAGCAAGTGATATTTTTCTTGTTACAAATGTTTCACCACGTCTTGGTGATTCATGATTGAACAAAATTCCGTTGCATGCATATAATCCGTACGCTTCTCTATAATTAATTATAATCCAATACCCATACAACTTAGCAACACCATACGGAC
>JBEKLV010000299.1:0-3738 GCA_050008835.1 Bacteroidota bacterium
ATCGTACGCCAGCCCGATGAATAAATTGTCTTCGATAAGCGCTTTGTTGGCGTTCGGCGGAAGAAAATATTCTTGCGCTGTTGCAGGGATCGCATACACGACCACCAAAAGCAATGCAAGCAGAACGATTGTTTTTTTCATAACGACCTCCTTGATAAATTTAAAAAACATCTTAGTGAAAGCATGAATTAATTGTCTTATCAAGTAGTACGGAGGCTGAGATGAGAAGTTCCTTATTTTCGATAAGCGGTAGAAACAAAGACACGGGATGGATAAAAGCGACGACGAACGGGAGAATTTGCCGGCAGTGGAATTCAGAGATGGTTGCCGAATAATGCTACCAAGCGATCCCGATAATTGCGACTCAGATTCAATTGGGTATTATCTTGTAAGGAGATGATGTATTCGCCATGATTAAGCGATTCTAATTCTTTGATGCGGTCAATATTGACAATCGCCGATCTGCCAATGCGAAGGAATTGCTCTGGATCAAGCCGCGCTTCCACGTCACTTATTTTCTGACGGACAATGTGAGTCTTTCCTTTACAATGCAAACGGACATAATCTCCCCAAGCTTCAACCCAATCAATCTCGTCGGTGTGTACAATAATCAAACGTCCATTCAACTTCACCAGCATCTTTTTAAGATACGATTGTTTTTGAATGCTGGTCTGACGAGCAAGCAAATCTTCAAGTGTGTGCTTGCAAGAATTTAATTCCTGATATAGCGCTTCTATGTACGATTGGTTTCGCTCGCCGCTTACCACATAATCTGAAGAATGTTGTAGTAAAGAAGACATTAATAATTATCTCATTTCCCTCTTTCTATACGAAGCTTTCATCAGAAATGTTACTCAGAAATAATAATTACAGTCAAGTTACCAAATTTTCACACGGACGCTGTCTGCACGCCACATTGCATCGCCTTTTTTTATTCCGAAAGTCGTATAAAACTCCGGCATATTAGACAATGGACCAATAACGCGGAATTTAGCGGGCGAATGTTCATTGCTTCGCACCTGATTGGCAATAGCTTCGGGACGATCGTCAACCATCCATGCAAATGCATAGCCAAGGAAGAAGCGCTGGTCGGGATTCAATCCGGCAATGATTTCATGGCTTCTGTACTGACTTGTCTTTTTGAATGCTTCATATCCCATCATAATTCCGCCAAGGTCGGCAATGTTCTCACCTTGCGTCAGCTCGCCATTAATGTGCAGGCTATCCACTGCAATATATCCGTTAAACTGCTGAACAATCATTTTTGTTTTCGCAAAAAATTTTATGCTGTCATCGGATGTCCACCAATTTTCCAAATTGCCTTGTTCATTGTATTTGCTTCCTTGGTCATCAAATCCATGAGTAATCTCGTGACCAAACGTGGAGCCGCCGATAACAGAGTAGAGCAGTGCATCGTCAGCGAGTATACGTTCATATCCCGGAAGAATGATATTACACCCAGGAACAACTATTTCATTGTTAGATGGATTGTAGTATGCATTGTAGGTTTGCGGTTCCATGTCCCATTCGGATCTATCAACAGGCTTGCCGTACTTTGCAATCATATAATTAAATTCCCATCGATTTGCATTCATCACATTCCGTACGAACGAAGAGCGATCAATTTGCATACTGCTGAGATCTTTCCACTTATCTGGATATCCGACCTTCATAACAATAGTTTTGAGTTTGCTCAACGCCATTACTTTTGTGGTTTCGCTCATCCAATCTAATTTTTTTATCCGTTCTGCATATACTTCTTTGATTGCGTTTCCAATTTCCTGCAGTTTATCTTTCGTCCCTTTCGGTAAATATTCAAACACATACACTTGCCCAATCAGTTCGCCTAGGGAGCGATCCGTTTGCTCTACAACACGCTTCCACCGCGGTCTGGGTTCCTGCACGCCGCGCAAAACTGTGGAATAAAAGTTGAACGACTCTAGATACGTTTTGTCATCTAAGTAACGTGCAAGACCGCGCACGAGATGATATTTGAGATAATTCTTCCAGTCATCTAACGGAAACGATTTGAGATGTTCATTCATTGCAGTAAGAAATTCCGGCTGACCAACTACAACCGTATCCACAGCGTGCAAACCTACACCTTTTGTGAATAATATCCAGTCAATATTCGGTGTAGATTCGGTTAATTGTTTAAAAGATATTTTGTTATAATTCTTCAGCGGATCACGTGTGTCTTCACGCTTGCGAGATGTTTTCGCGATTGCGGTTTCTAACTTCATCAGATTGTTAGCGGCTTGCATCGCCTTGGCATCATTATACCCAATGATCTTGAACATGTTATTAAGATGCTCAACAAATTTCTGACGTATCGTTACAGCTCGCGCATCATTATCGAAATAATAATTGCGATTCGGCAAGCTTAATCCACCCTGCGCAATAAAGACTGCATTCTTGCTGCTGATTTTATCATCCTGTCCCACGCCAAATCCAAATAAAGGTGAGCTGGCAACAGTATGGATGTATGCCGCCGCTTTCACAACACCATCCAAATCTTTGATAGCATCAATCATTCCAAAGTCTTTTTTAACATCAGTAATTCCTTTCTTATTAAGCGAAATGCTGTCCATGCCAGTAGAAAAGAAATCACCGATCTTTTGCTTGTTGCTTCCTTTTTCGGCATTAGTGAGAGAAGCAGAAGACTCACAAATAGTACATATCTGCGCGTTAATGGTATCCTGCACTAATTGCCATATCCCGTTACTCTGTTCGCTGGTGGGAATCGGGTTTTCTTTAAACCATTTCCCATTGGCGAAGAGAAAGAAGTCATCTTCCGGTTTTACAGTAGAATCGATGTGTGCAACCAACGGATCTGTTGGAACTTTAAACTGGCCGAAAGAGGATGAAAAACAGAATGCTGCAATAGCAAAAACCGAAATGGTCATGTGTTTGTTCATGTCATATTCCTTCAATAAGTCATTCGATGATGTACGATCTTTGCATTAATCAAACTAAAATTTGTAAAAATAGAAATAGAAAAATGGGATTGAATTGCTTATACAAATTAAGGAGATATAGACATAATCCTTAGTGCGTTATGCATTCTTCAACATTTGCAGAAGAAATTGATATAAATAGAAAGAATTGTTGCGACGAATGCGAACGGATAGCAAGAAAGGTATTAGTCTCTGCACGATAGCATTCTTGAAAATAAAAAAAGCGGTCCTAATTTCAGAACCGCCTTCGTTAGCAATATTCTTTTACCCAACAACCAATTATTTCATCAGTATCATCTTCCTTGTAGCAGTGTGGTTTCCGGCATTGATTCGATAGAAGTAAACGCCTGATGTGAATTTGGATGCATCAAACGTTACAAAGTGGAAACCTACGTCTTGCTTTTCGCTAACCAAAGTTGCAACAACTTGCCCGAGAACATTGTACACTTTCAACGTTACGTTGCTTGCACTTTGAAGTGTATATTCAATCTTTGTGGAAGGATTGAACGGATTCGGATAGTTCTGATTAAGAGCAAACTTATCGGGGATACCCGTTGCGTTGTTCGAGACTGATGTAACTACTTTTCCAAATGCCCACATAGTACTGCCTACAACTTTTCCATCAGAAGCAGCAGTCTTCAAATTAAGACCAGCATTAAAGCCGCAATCGAGCCAATCCAGTAAAGAGTCCATTCGCATGCGTTTGAAATCATATGGCCATCTGTTGTATGCATTATACTTCGTTGTAAACTGAGTTAATGGTCCACCCGCCACAGTTAGA
>JBEKLV010000003.1:0-41432 GCA_050008835.1 Bacteroidota bacterium
TTCGTGTCAAAATACAAGAAGGCATCAAAGGGTCTGGGCGCATATGATGATTATGCCGCAAAGGGGAATCCGGAGAACACGGTGTTCGGAATATCGGGCATAGCAGGACATTTCGACCAGTATCTGGCAGCACTCGTAAACACATACGCATCGAGCTACTATTCTTATTTCATGTCCGACCTTGCAAGCACCAATGTGGATGCTGTGGGAAAGACTGTGCAGAAAAGACTGATGATGTACACTCCACTTTACTATCTCATCGATAATAGTACATATTATAGCGGCGGAGGCAGGGGTGGCAGCGACGTTGCACCCTACTGGCGAATACGTACCGGCATAGATCAGAGCGACGCTCCGCTCAATACCGAAATGGACATCGCTCTTGCTCTTCAGAACTACAGCGGCGTGAAGAGCGTTGACTTTGAGACTATATGGGGACAGGGACACACACAGGCCGAAGACAGCGGAAATGCAAACACTAACTTCATTGCATGGGTAAAGAAGTGCGTGGCTGCGGCAACAACCGGCGTACAGCAGGTATCGGCAGCAGTTCCATCATCTTTTCAATTATCTCAAAACTATCCTAACCCGTTCAACCCAACAACAACGATTTCTTTTGAATTGCCGAAAGAGAGCTTTGTAAATTTAGAAGTATTCAACATGCTTGGAGAGCATATTGCAACACTCGTTCGGGAACGGCGGAGTGCTGGGCGGTATTCAGTAACATTCAATGCCACGTCTCTTTCCAGTGGAGTTTATTTTTGCAAAATGACAGCTGATAATTTTACAGCAATAAAAAAAGTGGTTTTGATGAAATAAGGAATCATCTTAGTAGAGTAATAGGCACAGGGTAGAACACGTTTCTTTTCTGGTGGAAGAAAGCAATGTGGTTTACCTTACCCTGTGCCAATAATTTTAAAATGTATAGTTAGGAAGTTACTGGCGGAGATTTGCGTTACTTGGCATCGGATAATCAAATACAAACAAGCAATCAATCCCCTCCTTCTTGAGTTGCTTGTTTATCCGCCATACTTCCTATATGATGTAACGTGTAATCTAAGTTTCTACAACAAACGATGACACACAATGTTATTGGTCAGCGATTTTCCAATCTCAATTAAATAACCTTCTGTACAATTTCGTATATTATCATTGCAATTGCACAATTCTGAATCAGAGTTAAATATTTTAAAATGAGATGGATTATCATAAACCGCGAGTAAAAATCTGTTGTATCAGCAGCATTGAAGAAGCACAAACAGCAATTCGCTTTGGCGCATCGGCGATCGGCTTAGTATCCGAAATGCCAAGTGGCCCGGGCGTGATTTCGGAAAAACTCATAGGAGAGATTGCACGTAATGTTCCAGCCGGTATAGACACCTTTCTTCTTACCTGTAAGCAAAATCCGGAAGCTGTTATCGCGCAGCAGCAAAAAACATTTGTCAATACAATTCAATTAGTAGACACCTTTTCACTCTCTGGCTACGCAATACTTCGGCAGGCGTTGTCAGGTATTCGTATTGTTCAGGTAATTCATGTAAGCGGAGATAAATCAATACAAGAGGCCGCTGCAATTGCTCCACATGTAGATGCAATCCTTTTAGATTCTGGCAATCCTTTGCTGGCGACTAAAGAACTTGGAGGTACCGGTCGCACACATGATTGGTCTGTAAGCAGGCGTATTTGCGAAGATGTTCATATTCCGATTTACCTTGCCGGTGGATTAAAACCAGAAAATGTGCATGAAGCGGTCGAGCAAGTTCATCCTTATGCTCTCGATGTATGCAGCGGTGTTCGTACCAATGGCCATCTCGATACGCAAAAGCTCGCTGCTTTTTTCTCAAACATTAAATGAAAACATTATGAGTGACAACAAAATCATTTTTTCTATGATCGGCGTCGGTAAAGTTGTTAAACCTAATCGCCAGATTCTTAAAGATATCTACCTTTCGTTTTTTTATGGTGCTAAAATTGGTGTACTGGGTTTAAACGGTGCCGGCAAAAGCACGCTCCTGCGCATCATTGCTGGAATCGATAAGGACTATCTTGGAAAGATAACCGCGCAAAAAGGAATTACATTTGGTTTTCTTTCACAAGAGCCGAAACTTGATCCAACAAAAACCGTGAAAGACATCGTCGAAGAAGGCGTTCAGGAAATAGTAAATCTTGTAAAAGAGTACGAAGCTGTAAATCTTCAGCTTGCAGAACCGGATGCTGATTATGATACTTTACTGGAAAAACAAAGCAAGCTTCAAGAAAATATTGATCATCTCAATGCATGGGATTTGGACAGCAAACTGGAACAAGCAATGGATGCATTACGCTGCCCACCGCCCGAAACACCTGTAAATATTCTTTCCGGTGGCGAACGCCGCCGTGTTGCACTTTGCCGACTGTTATTGCAGGAACCGGATGTATTGTTGCTCGACGAACCAACTAACCACCTTGACGCTGAATCTGTTGCATGGTTGGAACATCATTTGGGTTTGTACAAAGGAACTGTTATCGCGGTTACACACGATCGCTACTTCCTAGATAATGTAGCAGGATGGATATTAGAACTCGATCGCGGTGAAGGTATTCCCTTTGAAGGAAACTACTCTTCATGGCTAGATCAAAAGAAACGCCGGTTGGAAGTGGAAGAGAAGCAGGAATCCAAGCGTCAGCGAGTTCTGCAGCGCGAATTAGATTGGGTACGGTTGAATCCGAAAGGTCGCCATGCCAAGAGCAAAGCACGCATTACGTCTTACGAAAAGATGTTCGCTGAACAAACCGATAGACATGATGAAGAAATGGAAATTTATATTCCACCTGGCCCACGCTTGGGCAATATAGTTATCGAAGCGCAAGATGTATCGAAAGCATTTGGCGAGAGGTTACTGTTTGAAAACATGGAATTTGCTCTTCCACCCGGCGGCATTATTGGCGTCATTGGTCCGAACGGTGCCGGCAAGACTACGCTTTTCAAACTTATTACCAGCCAGGAAAAGTCGGACAGCGGCAATATCAAGATTGGTGATACAGTAAAGCTTGCTTACGTTGATCAAATGCGACCGCTCGATCCCGATAAAACGATCTGGCAGGAAATCTCTGGTGGAGAAGATCTTATCATGCTCGGTAACCGTGAGGTGAATTCGCGTGGCTATGTGGCACGATTCAATTTCAGCGGCACCGATCAACAAAAACTTGTCGGAAAACTCTCAGGTGGAGAACGTAATCGCGTACATCTTGCTAAAGTGCTTAAGGAAGGGGCAAACGTGCTTTTGCTTGACGAACCAACTAACGATCTTGATGTGAACACATTACGTGCATTGGAAGAAGCGCTTGGTGATTTCGCCGGATGTGCTGTAATTATTTCGCACGACCGCTGGTTCCTCGATCGTGTAGCAACACACATTCTCGCATTTGAAGGTGATAGCAGTGTAGTATGGTTTGACGGAAATTATTCTGAGTATGAAGAGTACCGTAAAAAACAACTCGGTATAGCCGCCGACCAGCCGCACAGGATTAAATACAAGAGATTATTGAGAAACTGAGAACTATTCCGCTTGATTATGAACGCTCGCGAAACGGTGTATAATGAGACAACGTTGGCCCTGTATAAATCTGACGCGGTCGATAAATACGGCCATCCTTTACTTCATGGATTTCCTTAAAGTTGGCAATCCATCCCGGCATACGCCCGATGGCAAACATAACGGTATACATACTCAGTGGAATTCCTATTGCCCGCATAATAATACCGCTATAGAAATCAACATTAGGATATAATTTTCGTTCAATAAAATAGGGATCACTGAGTGCAGTTTCTTCCAAATGTTTGGCAATGTTGAGCAGTGGATCGTTTCTTTTTAATACAGCCAATAACTCGTCACATTTCTTTTTAATAATTCGTGCACGTGGATCGTAATTCTTATATACCCGGTGACCAAATCCCATCAAACGTTTTCCAGATGTTTTGTCTTTTGCAGCTTTAATAAATCTCGATCCATCGTCACCTGATTTATGAATATCCTCAAGCATTTCGAGAACAGCTTGATTCGCACCACCATGGAGATGCCCCCAGAGTGCGCATACACCGGCTGCTGCACTTGCAAATAAGTTTGCTCGACTTGATGCTACCATCCGTACAGTTGAAGTAGAGCAATTCTGCTCGTGATCAGCATGTAATAGAAAAATAAGATCAAGTGCATTCACAACTTCTGGTTGCAGTTCATAATCTACATATGGTTCAGAGAACATCATATGTAAAAAGTTTGCGGTATATTTATAAATAGGTTTTGGATAAATAATGGGTAGTCCCAAAGATTTTCGATAAGAAAATGCAGCGATAGTTCGTACTTGAGAAATAAGACGAGCAGCCTGCGTCAGAAAAACCTCGTCGGGATTTAATACCTCGGGAAGAAAACAACCTGCAGCATTAATCATGGACGAAAGGATCGCCATCGGATGAGCATGTGTAGGAAATCCCTCGAACTGAAATTTCATGTCCTCATGAAGCATCTCATTTTTTGTGAGAAGGTTGGAGAATGTTTTCATCTCCTGCGAATTTGGCAGCTTTCCATAGATGAGCAGGTATGCTGTCTCCACAAATGTTGACTTTTCTGCCAGTTCTTCGATAGGAATGCCGCGATAGCGGAGAATTCCTTTTTCGCCGTCAATGAAGGTGATATTGCTAATGCATGATCCGGTGTTTCCATATCCTTCGTCAAGAGTAATGTACCCGGTCTTACTTCGAAGTGATGAGATATCAAGAGATTGTTCACCCTCCGAGCCCACAACAATCGGAAATTCGTATACCCTGTTATCCAATTCGAGTTTTGCAGTTTTACCCATACCAATTCCTCACTTCTCTAATTTCACCAACACACCTTCTAAAAATTCTTTTACCTCTGACATTTCTTTCCTAATTTCTTCATCTTGAATTTTTTTCTTTTGTGGAATATTGAGAAGTTCTAGTTGCTCTCCGCTATCCGGCTCCGGCGTAAATTCTTTCATCACCTGCTTGGCACCTTCGATTGTGTACTTTTCATCCCGCAACAATTGCTTGATGTGCATGATAAGCTTAATGTCTTTGTTTGTGTAAATGCGGTTGCCTGCGCGATTCTTAGCTGGCTTCAGTTCAGGAAATTCAGTTTCCCAGTAGCGCAAAACATATTGCTCTAATCCTGTAATCCTGCTGACTTCGCTAATAGAATAGTAAAGTTTTTTGATGCTAGTATTCTTCATTGGCGCCTCATTCATAGATAGTTTGATCGATAGAAAAGTAGTAAATGTTGCACTGATTTGCAATCTTGAAACCCTACAGAAGTCATCTTGAAACTAAACTGAGGAAACTTTCGAAATGTTCTCATTTCTGCTTACGCAGGCAATTCCGTATGAACATAACGGTGAAAGTTTTTTGGAAACTTTTTCCGTAATTGCAGAACCATCGCTACTAGAATCTTTAGCGGTGACGATAAGCGAATACGTTTGGAAAAAACATCATATTGTGCGCGCTCAATCCTGAGTAGAAGTAAATAATATATATTCCCCATTGTACGAGCAGCAGTAAAAAGCGGTTTGTCTTCTTCAGAAAGGCATGCCTTAGCGCGGCGAAAATATTCATGGGTACGTTTACATTCGAACTTCATTAGTTCGACAAATCGTTCGTTGTATGTAAAGCTCAACAAATCATCTTCAGAATAATTGAACTTTTGCAAATCTTCTGACGGCAAATAAATGCGTCCGCGTTTAGCGTCAGATTTAATATCTCTCAATATATTTGTCAATTGTAAGGCAACGCCGAGGTTGATGGCATATTGCTTTGTCTTTTCATTAGTATAACCGAATACTTCTGCGCAAATCAATCCTACCGTGGAAGCAGCGCGATAGCAATATTGTTCTAATTCAGAAAATGTAGTGTAGCGCTTATTTAGCAAATCCATTTCCATTCCCTTAATCAACTCATAAAAAAGTTCAATAGGAATATGAAAGCGTTTGATAATAGCAGAAAGTTTGTTTAATAGTGAATAATGCGATATTCCGTAGAGCGAGCGCCGCAACTCTTCTGTCCATTGCAAGAGCAGCGCATACTTTTCTTTCTCGTCTCCGGCCTCATCTACAATGTCATCGGTGAAGCGGCAAAAGGCGTAAATGGTTTCAATGGCGTCGCGTTTCGGGCGCGGCAAAATAAGAAATGAGTAATAGAAACTGCTCTTCCGATTCTGCGAGAAATCCGGTATGATCGATGTTGCTGTTTGCATGCTTGTAAGTTACAATAAAAATGAACGAAAGAGAAGTCCCAGCTTGTCCAACTTCGAAAGTGCCGGGCGTTTCGTCAGCACGTCATAATTCTGCTCATGAATCTTTTGTAAAATCCTTGTCCCGCCATTCCAGGTAAGTTTTAATTCCATCGACAGATCTCTGCCAACCATAGTCAAAAGTGGCTTTCCTTCTGCAAAAAGTTCCGCAGTGCGCCGTACTTGAAACGCCATCAAATCGCAAAAGCGATTATTAACTTTTTGATTAAACAA
The DNA here is from genome assembly GCA_050008835.1 of Bacteroidota bacterium. Taxonomy (GTDB): domain Bacteria; phylum Bacteroidota; class Ignavibacteria; order UBA10030; family UBA10030; genus Fen-1298. The sequence goes on from JBEKLV010000003.1 coordinate 6,516, forward strand.
ATCCTGTTCGGAATAACCGAATTCTTCCAATTCTTCTAATGGAAGATAGACACGATCCTTCTGCAAGTCTATCGAAACATCCTGCCAAAAGTTCGTTAATTGCAAAGCTGTGCAGATTGAATCCGAAAACTGCATCATTGTTTCACTGCGATAATTAAGCAGTAGCAGGACTAATCTTCCGATTGGATTAGCTGAGTTGCGGCAGTACGCAAGCATATCTTCATACGTTTCGTAACGTTTAACTGTTATATCCGCTCGGAAGGCAGAAAGAAGATTCTGGAATAGTTCGATTGGAATTTGAAATCGTTCAACCGTTTCAGCAAGTGCAGCAAACACGCGATGCGTAGGATTGCCGTTATAGCATTCATCAAGGTACTGTTCCCATTGATTCATGTTATCCATTCGTTCAGCGAGTGTAAAACCCGGTTCATCGGCATAATCATCTGCGATACGAGCGAATGCATAAATTGTCCAGACATATTTTCGTATTTCTTTTGGAAGAAAGCTGGAGGCAACAGGAAAATTTTCGTAGTGATTGCGAGCGATTGTCTCACAGTAACGGAATCCATCTTCCGCTGACCAGTATTTGCCCTTGATATGAAGTTTTGGATTGTTCATTTTAAGAAGATTAGTGAAACGCATAGAGCGCCCACTTCTACTGAATCAATATGAAGAATGGCAGTGGAAAAATCAAGCGTTTGATGGAACAACATCATCCACTGGAACTGTGTATACTTCAATTGGTGTATTAAGTCCTTTAACAAGAACAGGTTCATGTGGAAGAGTGGGAATTTCGTCTTTGATCAAATCATAAGTCCGGCGGGAAATCATAATACCCTCTACCGGTGCATTTGATTCAAGACGGTTAGCAAGATTGACATCGGAGCCAAGAACGGTGTATGCAAGTTTCTTCCGCGTACCCATATTTCCCACTACAACCTCGCCGGTGTTAATGCCGATACGAATTTTTAAGGGGAACAACCCTTCCTTAACCCATTTTTCTTTTAGCTCACGACATTTCTTCTGCATCTCGATACCAGCGTTCACACACCTGACGGCATGATCCGGTTGCGGTTCTGGGGCGCCAAAGAATACCATTAGCCCGTCGCCAATGTACTTATCGACGGTTCCTTCGTACTTAAAAACTATCTGTACCATTGCATCGAAATACTCAGCCAGGAAGTTTTGGATTTGATCCGGTGTCATCGTAGAAGAATAAGTTGTGAAACTCTTGATATCTGTAAACATAATTGTCAGTTCTTTTTTCTGAACTTCGAAAATCGACTCAGGATGTGCAAGCTGACGTTTGACTACCGACGGCGGTAAATATGCCTCGAATGATCTTTGCGTTGCCTCCTTTTCTCGCTCCTCATTAATGAACCGATACACAAGAACAGCAAACACCGCCGTTGCAGTGATGAGAATAGGCCGCAGAAGATTAACGATGAGATTGCCATAAAGGAAAATGCTAATGGTGAAGATAATATATCCGACCAAAAGCGCAAGAGCACCAACCCATAATCCGCGGGAAGAAAATTTGATAGCAAACATAGCAACAATAAGTAGTAAAATAATTTCGATACCGATTTTTTCCACCCCGCTGGCTTCTTTTAAGAAATTCTCGGTCAGGATTGTGTTCAGGACATTTGCATGTAATCCGCCAAGCGGGTACCATGTATCCGTTGGCACAGATTGAACATCCGACGCTCCGGTTGAGGCTTCGTTCACAACAACGATCTTGTCTTTGAACAATGGTTTCCAATCAAATTCCATCGCATCATGATCATCGGAAACTTTGTAGACCTGATCCATTTTGTAATCCACCATCCGCCCCCAAGGGCCAACAAAGTTCACAATAAGATTACATCGTTCATCGACCGGAATGCTAATAGTGTGGGGCTGCTGTCCGGAGCGATACGCACCGATCAAGGTAATACTTTTTCCTGGGTGAAGGATGATCTGTTCCGGTTTCACATGCAGATAATCACAAATTGTTCTGAAGGGGAAACTTGGATAGAATGCATCGTCATATCGGATCAAGAGAGGAGCGCGGCGGAAAATACCATCACGGTCTGCTTTTAAATTAAGATAACCCAAACCTCGAGTTGCAGATGCCATTTCCGGAAATGTAATAGTCGGAATCCCGCCCACATACATCTTGCTGGTATCCCCCTCAACCTGAACATGCCATTTGGTTTTTGAAAGATATTCCCAATGTGATGCAGGGCGCAGTGGTTTTTGAAGAAGCGGTTTGTCTTGAAGATCAAGCGACATTCCATAATAAACATTTCCAGCTGCTTGATGATTACAAGCTATAAAAAAAGAGTCTTCCGCTGCGATCAATGGCGCACGGAAAATATAGTCCCAGATTTGAGCAGCCACCTGCATTTCGCCAAGATTCCGGACAATCTGTCCATATTGACGACGGGTAATATAGGTTCCTTCCGATAACACATCTATACTTCTGTCTGTTTCGCTGACATGAATAATAGTGCTGTCGTAGGGAATTCGGGAAGGAAAATATTGAGACCGGAGAACAAAAATTTGGTCGAATGCCTGCGTGTTCCATGTTTCAAACACGTTCGGCAGCAGCCAAAAAAGGAGATGTCCAAACAAGAGAGAGGACACGATGATGATCATCGTGTCCCTCAATGTTCGTTTTTTACTGGTGGTCAATAGTAATGGTTTTGCTATAGAAGTTATTGGCGCTGATCTGCGTGGCAATTGTAGCGACATCCGGGCGTCGCGCACCTTCCACCTTCTCTGTTCCGCGTATGTTACCTCCTATGGTTAGCGGTTTCTCGGCAATTGTTGCATAGGTTGAGTAACGCTTCCTCACACTGCGAATTAGTGATACAATATCATCGGCCATGGACTGCCTCTTCGACGTATCGGCAGAAAAATAATTGCCAAGTTTTACTTCCAGATCAAGCAAACGTTCGGTAGAGGCGAGGAGGAAGAAAACTTCCTTACCCGTATTTTTATCAAACGCCCTCCAACTGCGACCTTTGGGAACATAGTAATTTTTGTCGGCGGTGTAGTCGGCTTGAAACTGACGTACCTCATAAGGGAAGAGCAAATTTATTTCACCCTTTGAATCCTGGTGAACAACATAAACAAAACAATCCTTTCTCAGCTTCACCATCATTTTTATTTCTTCTCCGCTTATCAGCGTGGTATCATGCGTGATGGAGACCATTGTCTTGCTTTTACCGATAAGAGCGCCAAATGCCCAATCAAATCCGATGTTTGCCTCGCTTTGTTGAACTATCGGATCGGCTGGCGCCTGTGATTGTTCGCCGGATCGAAATCCGACTGCGAAACAACCCAAAAAAACCACAAAAAGAATGAAGTAACGCATACTTAGGATCCTTTCTTCATTTATTCAATGAGGGACAGTTGCAATAGTCATTTCTTTATCGTATTCCGTCTGACTCCGTGTTGGATTTTGAGCACCGTGCGTCTTGCGTTTAACCTGTTCTTCTACGTACCGCATTAATTCATTGATTGTCACAGTATAGTCATTATCGTAATCCGCCTTGCCTTCTAAACCTTCTAGCATATAATAGGTGAATACGCCATGACCCATGTCCGGGAATTCCTGCGACACTTCACCTGCAGCACTCGCAGTAAATACTACAATACCTTCTTTTGTTTTCGACAAGTCTGCGAGGTATTGATTTACTAAATTGGGTTCTGAGCTTCCCAAGCCGCGTGTGGCAAAGTTGACACTGATGCCGCCACTGTGGCAAGCATCGGTAAACACAATAACACGCTTGGCGCTGATGTACCGCGCTAACACCGTTTGAATATCCCACATAGGAAATGCTGAAGTTCCCAATGATGTTGGATCGCTGTCATATGTTAACAAGTACATATTCTGAGGACGTGCCGGCTCTGGTGCACCATGACCTGCGAAGTATATAATAACAAGATCCATATCAATTGCTTGGTTGAGAAAATTGATCAAATTAGCTCTTACATTTGCAAGCGTAGCATCTTTGTTTAACAATAAATGCAAGTGGTCAGAATCGTAACCGCCACCTTCTGGCCGGCGCAGAAAATTTGCGAAGGCTTCAGCATCTTTATCAGCAAATTTTAAGCTGGGAATGCCTGGATTTTGATATTCTGAAACACCGACTATTACTGCCCATGCTTGCGGACCAGAACCCTGAATACGCTCTTTCTTTGCACCGCTTGAAATGAGAGGGGCATTTCCAAGAATCGATGCTTTTCTATTAATGCCGATCGTTTTGGAAAATTTTTCTCCGCTTTTACTAGTGATAGAAAGTTGAATCTGATTATATCCAGCAACCAGCGGCACTTCATCTGTAATTACATCGCCTGCTACTTTGAATTCTGGTACTTGACTATTCACAATATCAACCATGTTCACGGAAATCGAATATGAGGCGACATCAAACCATGTCCGGAATTTTACGGGAGCAGACATCAATTCTGTTTCTGAATTAACGAGCGGATATTCTACTTCTACTGCCTGATCATTTGAAAGGCGCTGAACAAACCCCCTTTGGCTGACAGAATGTTTCGCATTGTCTGCAACCTTGATTTCAAATGGAATCAGACCAACCGAATCCAATTTCAATACTGTGCTAAAACGCTTGATGGCTTTCATTCCCGCCGGAACTTTGACAGTATCTTTTGCGGTAAACGCTGACAGCATAAGCGGCTTTCCGTTGAATGTCGCTTCTTTCAATCCTGAATCGTCAAATACTACGCCGTGGATTTCATACTCTCCACCAAATACCTTGGCTATAGTCGTACTATCAGCGGTATTCTCTAAAACAATTCCAGGATTTGTCGTATCAGGCGGGGCTAGGGCGATTTTCCAACTTTTCAGTTTACCCCCGCTTGTGCTTGTAAGAAGTGTTTCATCATTCAAGAAAGCCGCATAAGTGGTACGGCCATCGCGCTCAATCATTGTCTTGACGGTAGATAGCGTTATTAAATCATAGAACTTAAGCGAACTGTCAGCAGCAGCGGAAACAAGCCAGCGCGATTTCGGATCAAATGACACAGAGGCAATCATACCTCTCTGACTGTACTTTAATTTTAAGGCGCCTGTTTGAGTATCCCATAGATATACACTTCCATCAACAGCGCCGGCGGCAAGAAATTTTCCATCAGCACTATAAGTAATTGTTGAAATTTTATCTTTGCTATCGATGAAAGTCTTTTGAAGTTCTAATTTTGTAATAGCATAAACTTGAATCTTGCCTGTAGATAATCCAACTGCAAAATACTTAGCGTTTGGATGAACGGCCATCGCTGTTGCCTCTTCCTGAAAATCTGGTAACGATCCTATCTCATCACCATTACTAGTTTCTGTAATGATTACCCTTTTATCAAAACCGGCAGAAAACACCCAATTTTCTCCCTGAAATGCTATCGATGTGATTCCAAGTGAGTGAGGGGATAGTTTTTTAAGATCGTTTGGAGCATTTATGTTGAACAAGTATGCATTTCCATCTGCGGCTCCGAGTGCCAGTGTTTGTCCTGATGCGGAAAAAGATAACGTATTCACGTGTGTCGGTACGGAGACAAGTATCGATTTCTCTTTGAGTGCTGGAATATCATAAAGTTTGACTTTACCTTCCGAAGTGAGAATTCCGAGCAAGTTAGCTTTCAATGAAACTGCACAGAAATCAATAGAATTTTTAACGGCATCTATAGATTGAAGCTGCTCTATATACAATTCCTGCTGCGAGTAGGAAACTGATGTGGCTATAATTAATACTAGCCACACGCAGAGAACAATTCTTCGTTCCATGATAAACTCCTTATTCATTTATGACACGCTATAATAACGATTATCATAGAAACATTCTGTGTTGCGTGTCAAGAGCCAAGATTACCACCCCTCATAAACCGATCAGATGACCAATATGCAATTTCAACAAACGAATTCTTGCATGCAATGGAAATATTATAGGATTTTTCTGATAGGTTGCACTATTTTTCTAAACGAATGTTCGATATTTTTCGGATGAATGTCAAGCAACCTTCGGTTCCCAATGAACCTCGTCTTTTTAAAAATTTTTGTAATTATTGTGATTATAACTTCATAAAAAGATTGAGCAAACGTGCGCGAATGCTTTTATCATGAAGAGTTACCCCTGGATCGGATTCAAGTCCATAGATGATGTCGTCGATTGAGGAGATTGGAATTTGTGCTTTTAAACTATGATGAAGAAAATCCCGCAAGCGATTAAGAAATAAAAGCAGTTCATCTGCATGCGCTAGGACTTCAGAATCATCTGCGTTCGATAATATTGTTCTAAATTTTGAAGCCTGACGAATAAGTTCGCTTGCCGGCATTTCTCTATCTCTGTTTTTTCTTCCACCATCTATTCAAACGTTCGCGAATATCTTTCTCTCTGCCTATATCGGTAGGTTTGTAATAGAGTTTGTCTTTCAAATTGTCCGGAAGAAATTGCTGCTCAACGAAGTGACCCGGAAAATCATGACTGTACTTATATTCTTTTCCATAACCGAGTTCATCCATTAATTTCGTTGGTGCGTTACGGATAGGAAGAGGCACGGGAAGATTGGGAAGATTCCGCACATCAGCTAAAGCTTGGTCAATAGCAAGATATGATGCATTGCTCTTTGGCGCCGAAGCAAGGTATGCCGCCGTTTGTGCCAGAACAATCCGCGCTTCCGGCATGCCAATATAGTCGATGGCTGTAAAACAGGATGTTGCCAACGTGATGGCGTACGAATCAGCATTGCCAATATCTTCCGAGGCCAGCACAATCATTCGGCGAGCAATGAATTTTGGATCCTCGCCTCCATCGAGCATTCGAGCCATCCAGTATATTGCGGCATCTGGATCGCTGCCGCGCACACTTTTAATAAATGCCGAGATAATATCATAGTGCTGTTCGCCTTCCTTATCGTAGAGCATAAATTTTCGCTGGAACGCCTCTTCAATTTTTGTTTTTGTGATGGTAACAGAACCGTCAGAGTTTGGTTTTGTTAAACGAATAGAGTTTTCCAATCCGTTTAATAATTTACGCGCATCGCCCCCGGAAAGAAGCATGAAAAATTCACGATCAACAATTTCAATTTTTCGCCTTGATAAAACCAAATCATTTGTTAATGCATGATCGAGAATTTTATTCAGAGCATCTCTGCCGAGCGATTCCAGCACATACACTTGACAACGGGAAAGCAATGGAGATATCACTTCAAACGATGGATTCTCAGTCGTCGCGCCAATGAGTGTGATGGTTCCATCTTCTACGGAATGCAGTAGTGCATCCTGTTGAGCTTTATTGAATCGGTGAATTTCATCGATAAAAAGAATAGTACGTTTATCGAATCGGCTTAAATTTTTCTCAGCACGAGATATAATTTCACGGACATCTTTAACGCCGGCGGCGACAGCATTGAGTTGATGAAACTCAGCTTCTACATGATTGGCAATAAGCCGCGCAAGCGTCGTCTTACCAACTCCCGGCGGTCCCCACAAAATCATTGAATTAACTTCGCCGTGCTCTAACATTAACCGAAGCGGTTTGCCTGATTGAGTTAAGTGATCCTGCCCGACATATTCTTCCAGCGTCTTTGGACGAATACGTTCTGCTAAAGGCGCCGCTGGCGAACGCACATTACGAGATTCTTCTTTGGAGAATAAATCAGACATGGGAATATCTTAGAATACGAATTGTGAAAAGTGGATTACCATTAAATCGAAAGAATTTCATCATTTAATATTTGAATTATGTATTAATGGCCGCCAATATTCATTTTTCTTTCTTCACTTGATATACGGTTTCACCTTCGCGTGCCATGCCATACTTTTCGCGGGCGGTTTTTTCTATTGTCTTCTTATCATCCTCTAACGCCTTGATCTGTTCCTGCAATCGCGCGGTTTCTATGCTGTCAGCCTTCACTTTCTCAATCCATTCGCGATGCTGCGATTCGAGACGGATTCGAGTAACAATGCCTTTATTGTTAAAGAGAAGATAGAGAAAGAACAGGAATACAATGACGAGGAAAATCGTACGTTTCTTGTTCTTTGCAGCACTCTTGGCAATTTTTTTTAGGAATCGTTCAGGCTGGAGATTTCTATAAAATTGATTTTCCATCAAATCAATGCTTATTTGTACCACTCATTTTTGGGTTGGTATGTCGTCTTGAGTTTTACCTTTGCGTTGTGACGTTCAATTGCAAGTTGAATTAATTTATCCAATAACGCAGCATACGATAATCCTGATGCCTGCCAGAGTTTTGGGTACATACTAATGGAAGTAAAGCCGGGGATGGTGTTGATCTCATTCAAAAAAATCCTATTTGTTTTTTTTGTGAATAGAAAATCAACGCGTGCCATACCTGCACAATCCAAAGCACGAAATGCTGTGAGCGCATAATGTTTAATCTTTTTCACAACGGCACTTGGCAATTTTGCAGGAATGATAGAATTCGATTTTTCATCCACATACTTGGCATCATAATCATAGAATTCATTTGAAGGAACAATTTCGCCCGGCACAGAAGCGACAGGTTGGTCGTTGCCGAGAATACCGCATTCAATCTCGCGTGCATTTTTAATTCCCTGTTCCACTAAAATCTTTCTATCAAATTGCGCGGCGGTATCAATAAATACAAGTAGTTCTTTGCGATTATGCGCTTTGTTAATACCGATGCTTGAACCTGAGTTCGATGGTTTAACAAAAAGCGGATACCTCAACTTTCGTTCAATTTCCGCAACTATTTTTTTATGTTGCAATTCATACTCTTCAACAGTAAACCAAATACTTGGCGCAGTTGGAATCTTTGCCTGAACTAGTAATTCTTTTTGAATCACTTTATCCATTCCAACGGCAGAGCCCAGCACTCCGGGACCAACATACGGAAGATCTGTAAGTTCTAACAATCCCTGCAGTGTTCCATCTTCGCCGTATCTGCCGTGAACAACTGGAAAGATGACATCTATTACTTTTCCAATATCGCCGCCATCATTGATGGCAACCAAAGATTGCTTGCGAGGATCTGGAACGAGTAATTGTTCATGTTCAAATTCAATCGATTGTTTTTCTTTTAGCAAGCGTAGTGTTTCGTTGGAGCTGAGCCATTGCCCTGTTGATGCAATACCGATGGGAACGACATCATACTTTTCTTTATCAAGAGCATTGATTATTGAAGCGGCAGAGACGAGCGAAACCTCATGCTCTACTGATCGCCCACCGAAAATTACACCGACACGAATTCGTTTAGGAATTAGTGATTGGTGATTAGTGTTTGGTAATTTGTGATCAGTCATTAGTATTTTGTTACTCGCAATTCGGAATGGATTATGTTCATGTTCTTCATGGAATATGATATGGAAAAGAGTGGAGAGGTGCAACGAACCAGATAACTATCCTCGTGTGGCTTTTATATTGCGTTTCGATGGAAAAGTGAGTAGGTTTTCTGCAATTATATTGTCACTCATAAGTCAATAATAAAAGTATAATCAAGCTGTTGAATCAATAACATTCCCTGCTATCGGAGAACAATTTCATGGGCAATCCATTCTTTGCCAAAAAACCATTGTCACTCCTCCTCGAAGAAATGAAAGGAGAAAATCGCCTACGCCGCGTGCTTGGTCCGGTAACACTGACAAGTCTAGGTGTTGGAGCTATTATCGGCACGGGCATTTTCGTTCTGACCGGTGTTGGCGCTCATGATAAAGCCGGGCCTGCACTGATTCTTTCATTTGCAGCATCCGGCGTGGCATGTGTCTTTGCAGCGCTTTGTTATGCGGAATTTGCTTCGATGGCTCCCGTTGCCGGTTCGGCATATACATATGCTTATGCGACGCTTGGTGAATTATTTGCATGGATCATCGGTTGGGATCTTGTACTGGAATATGCAGTAGCTTCGGCTGCCGTCGCTCATGGTTGGTCTGCCCACTTTCAAGATCTTCTTAAAAGTTTCGGCATTTATATCTCGCATTCATTTTCTACTGCACCGATCGATTTTGATTTGCATGCTGGACACTTCTTTGCCACTGGATCATTCCTCGATCTTCCTGCTATCATTATTACAGCAATTATCACACTCATTTTAGTGAAAGGAATCAGAGAAAGTGCTGTGTTTAATACAACAATGGTCGCAGTTAAATTAGTTATTGTGCTATTTGTGATTGTTGTTGGTGTATTCTATATCGATCCAAATAATTGGAAGCCGTTTGCTCCATACGGTTACACAGGAATCAGTTTCTTCGGCCACACACTATTCGGACAAACCAGCGCAGATGGCGTTCCACTCGGAATGCTCGCCGGCGCGGCAATTATATTTTTTGCATACATCGGTTTCGATTCGGTTTCCACGCACGCAGAAGAAGCGCGCAATCCACAGCGCGATGTTCCGATCGGTATAATTGCCTCGCTCCTTATTTGCACTGTATTGTATATTGCAGTCTCTGCAGTCCTGACTGGAATGGTTCCTTACGACAAGATAGACATAAACGCACCGGTCTCTAACGCATTTGCACAAAAAGGATTGCCAATGGCACAGCGCCTCATTGATATTGGTGCGATCACAGGTATAACATCTGTCTTGTTAGTGATGATGCTCAGTCAGCCGAGGGTCCTCTTGGCAATGGCACGTGACGGTATGGTGCCTGAAAGTTTTTTTGGGGCTGTCCATCCGAAGTTTCGGACTCCATGGAAATCTACAATTCTTACCGGACTCTTTGTCGGTGCAATGGCGACATTACTTCCACTCCGTATACTTGCTGAATTAACTAACATTGGGACGTTGCTTGCATTTGTTATAGTCTGTACCGCCGTCCTCATTATGCGAAAAACAAATCCCAATGCAGAACGTCCGTTCCGTGCCCCGTTCGTGCCTTTCACACCGATTGCCGGTATTGTCTGCTGTTTAATCTTGATGTTTTCTTTGCCGGTAGAAAACTGGTGGCGTTTGTTTATATGGCTGGGGATAGGTTTCATCATTTATTTTAGCTATGGACGAAGGCATTGCGTTACGGCAAGGATTCGACGCGGTGAAGTTATCGTACCGATATCAGAAAAATAGGAAGCAGTTGCATCGAACGCGCTCCAGAAGAAGATGTTGAAATTTTCTATGGATGAATTGGAATAAGGTTTTTGATTATGAATAGAGCCAGATGGGGTATTATTGGCTGCGGTGATGTCACTGAAGTTAAAAGCGGTCCCGGATTTCAAAAGGCAAATAACTCTGCACTTGTTGCCGTAATGCGTCGGAATGGGGAGCTCGCCAAAGATTATGCTCGTCGTCATAATGTTCCCAAATGGTATGATGACGCCGAAATGCTAATTAATGATCCTGAAGTAGATGCCGTGTACATTGCGACTCCGCCCTTGTTCCATAAGGATTACGCACTTCGTGCTGTGCATGCCGGTAAACCCGTATACGTAGAAAAACCTATGGCAATGAACTTTGAAGAATGTCAAAAGATGATCGACGTGTGTAAAAGAACCGGTGTTCCGCTTTTTGTTGCTTATTACCGCAGAGCATTAGAACGATTCCTGAAAATCAAAGAATTAATCGATTCCGGAATAATAGGTGATATCCAATTTGTAAACATCCTGTTCTTTCAACCAAATCCGATTGATCCAGAAAAAGAACTTCCATGGAGAGTACGCCCGGAAATTGCCGGGGGTGGACTATTCCTTGATCTTGCCTCGCATATGTTGGATATTCTTGATTACATTTTAGGCCCGATTACATCTGTTCAAGGGCTTGCATCGAACCGATTAAAACTTTATCCTGCAGAGGATATTGTAAGCGGAGTGTTTGGATTTCAATCGGGAGTTCAGGGAATCGGGACTTGGTGTTTTTCCAGCTTTCAGAAAAATGATAACACAGAAATCATCGGCAGTAAAGGGAAACTCTCCTTCTCGACATTTGATGCCCAACCCATAAAGCTTATAACATTGAATGGAGAAACCGAGTACGCTATCGGCTATCCACAACATATTCAGCAACCTCTGATACAACATATTGTAAATGATCTCATCGGTATCGGACATTGTCCGAGTACAGGCGAAACGGCTATCCGAACAACTTGGGTCATGGACCAGCTGCTAAAACAATATTACAAAAAGTGATTCCACTACCGAAAGAATCCACGAAATCTTTTAAATGGAATTTATAAATGATTGCTGCCAAATCTCAATACCAATTCAAACGTGGACTTGGATTGCTCGATTCGACAATGATAGTCATTGGTTCGATGATCGGCTCCGGAATTTTTATTGTCAGTGCTGATATTGGACGAGTAGTCGGAGCACCGGGCTATCTTTTGTTAGTCTGGTTAATCACAGGCGTGATGACAATAATTGCAGCGCTTAGTTATGGCGAGCTTGCAGGCATGATGCCGCACGTTGGCGGACAGTATGCCTATCTTCGCGAGGCTTATAATCCCTTTATCGCATTTCTGTACGGTTGGACATTGTTTCTCGTCATCCAAACTGGCACCATTGCGGCTGTTGCCGTTGCATTCGCAAAGTTCACTGGTGTTCTTATTCCGTGGTTCAGTGAACAACATATTCTTCTCTCTATCGGTACATTCCACATTACAGCTGCACAAATTCTTGCTATTGCGAGTGTGGCATTATTGACATATGTAAATATGTGCGGTTTGCAAGAAGGGAAGATTGTACAGAATATTTTCACTACTACAAAAATCGTAGCGCTTTTCGGATTCATTCTTCTTGCACTTTTTGTCGGGCGAAATACTTCTGCACTTGCAGCAAATCTTGGCAGCATCTGGAATGCAACCTGGACGCAGGTTGCTGAAGGTAAGATTATTTCAATAACACAAATTTCCGGTTGGATGTTGTTATCGGCCATCGGAGTTGCGATGGTTGGTTCACTTTTTTCTGCTGATGCATGGAACAATATTACATTCGCTGCTGCTGAGGTTACCAACCCGAAGAAAAATATCCCGATCAGTCTTGCTTTAGGAACAGGAACAGTGATTCTTATTTATCTTCTTGCAAATATAGGATACTTGCTGGTCCTGCCGTTGAATGGTTCACCCGAAGCACTTGATGCAACAGGTCGAGGAATTCAATTTGCTTCAAGCGATCGTGTGGGTACAGCTGCTGCTTCGGTTATCTTCGGAGATAGTGCTGCGATCATAATGGCAATTATGATTATGATCTCAACATTTGGGTGTAATAACGGATTAATACTCGCTGGTGCACGTGTGTATTATGCAATGGCGAAGGATGGATTGTTTTTTAAAAGCGCGGCGATGCTAAATAACAAATCTGTTCCCGGTACAGCATTGATAGTTCAGGGTGTGTGGACATGTCTCCTGTGTCTCTCCGGCACTTACAGTGATTTGCTCGATTATGTTGTCTTCGCGGTGTTGCTGTTTTACATTTTAACGGTTATCGGAATATTTGTTCTAAGAAAGAAACAACCAAATGCAGAACGGCCGTATAAAGCGTTCGGTTATCCAGTTATTCCAGCCTTGTACATTCTTCTTGCAACTGCTATATCGATAGATCTTTTGATATTCAAACCCAATTATACTTGGCCGGGACTAATTATCGTCCTGCTGGGAATTCCTGTGTATTTTATATGGAAGAAGGTTGGTTTTAAAGCGGACTGAAAAACAAACGTTTCATTCCTCGGGCTTAGATAATTCTGATTGAGCCGATAATTTGACGACAGAATTTTTTGATTATTTGACTTCTTGTAGTGTGTTTACATTTAAAAATTTAGATGGAATCAGTACGCGTGGCGTCGATTTAATTAATTTGATTGTCCCTTTAAACCATGACCTCGGATCTTGTCGCGCTCCGATTGACGTTTGGGCGTTCACAAGCGCCTGAAACGACACAGTATCGCTCAATTCTTTTGCTCCATCGATATAAGTCGTCACCCTTGGATTTTTATAAACGACAGCAACGTAATGCCATTGATTCGATGTATGTAATGTTGCATCGTGGATAGTATCTAAGAGCACCAAATTACTTTTGCCATTAGCAAGATATAGATCCAAAGCCCATTTCTGGTTTTTGAGAAGACGAATTTCAAGCAGTAATCTTGCTGAAGCGGCTGAATTTTGAGCAATGTGAAGAAATCGCTGTTCGAGGTTATTAGGATTTGATGAAGAATCAGGTCTAAAAATTACCTCGAGTGTCCATGTAACCGCATTGCCAAGCGGATTGCCCTTGACCAGAAATCCATCGTTTATTCCATTAAAGTAAGCCGCTTTTCCGTGGTTGGTACTTATTATTATAGGAAGCTCAGATGCCGCTCCACTTGTTTTGTTGGGGAGAATAGTTGTTAAACATCCGCCGATGCTATCTAATCGGTCAAGATTCCAAATAGTAGCAGAAGAATCAGTTTGAGCTTGAACTTTGGACTGAAGAAAAATAATACTCACAAGAAATAGAAGTAGAGACTGTTTCTTTAACATGTTTTTGAAGTTGTTGTTAAATTATTTTTTGTACGGTTAAGTAATCTAAATATATAGGATGACTGAAAATTTACACTCTTCGTTTGCTCAGCACACGAGTCCAAGAAGCAAGTTGCTTCTTCACTTCATGCGGGTTTGTACTTCCTGCCGATTGTTTTTGATTCACGCTGTTCTGCGGCAGAATAAAGTCAAATACATCAGCGTCGAATTTAGCAGAGAATTGTTTCAACGTTTCGACATCAAGATTGCCAAAGTACATTTTGCGGCTGATGCAGTATGCCACTACTTTGCCGGTAATCTCATGCGCTTCTCGAAAGGGTATCCCTTTGCGCACCAAATAATCTGCCATATCTGTGGCTGAAAGGAAATCTGTACGGAGTTCTTCCTCTAAATGCACCTTGTTGAATGTTGTATGCACAAGCATATGCGCAAAGATTAGGAGGCATTGCCGCACGGTGCTAACGACATCAAACGTCGGCATCTTGTCTTCTTGCATATCGCGGTTGTAAGCAAGCGGCAGTCCCTTCATCGTTGTAAGAAGACTGATAAGCGCGCCATAAATACGGCCGGTTTTCCCGCGCACGAGTTCTGCCATATCAGGATTCTTTTTCTGCGGCATAATACTACTGCCCGTTGTATAGGAATCGCTGATTTGAGCGAAGCTAAATTCTTTCGTTGTCCACAGAACTAATTCTTCTGCAAACCGGCTCAAATGCATAATGAGAATACTGCATGCAGCAGTAAATTCAATTAAATAATCTCTATCACTAACGGCGTCTATGCTGTTTTCAACGATCCCATCGAAATGCAGCTTCTTTGCCACCATTGAACGATCAATTGGAAACGATGTTCCGGCAAAAGCAGCCGCACCAAGCGGAGATTTATTTAAACGCCTGCTGCAATCCTGTAAGCGCTCGAAGTCGCGCTCCAGCATGGAAATATATGCCAAGAAATGATGAGAGAGCAAAATCGGCTGCGCGCGCTGTGTGTGTGTGTAACCAGGCATCATTATACCAAATGCTTTTTCGGATTTATAGAGCAGTATGCGTTGGAGATTAATAACAAGTCTGCTAATCTCGCGTATTGCGTTGCGGAGGAATAGCCGCTCGTCAAGTGCAATCTGATCGTTGCGGCTTCGTGCAGTGTGCAGTTTTCCGCCAAGCGCACCGATTTTTTGTGTCAGCCGTTGTTCGATCGCCATGTGTACATCTTCGTACTCGTCAGTTAATTCAAACTCACCTGTTTCGATTTCTTTCTGGATTGATTTCAGCGCTGTGCGGATGCGCCGCATCTCAGACGCAGTCAGTACTTTGCACGCGGCAAGCATTTCAACGTGTGCAATGCTTCCGGCAATATCTTCCGCGTAGAGTATTTTGTCAAACTCTATGGAAGAAGAAAAATTCAATGCGATTTCAGCAAGAGGTTCTTTGAACCTACCGCCCCAAAGCGTTTGAGTTGGCATGACCAATGTCCGAGAAATAATGATTGATATAAGATAATTGCTTAATTCAATTTACCTAAAAATTGTGGAGAGAACAACGAAAGAAAAATGGCCGTTATATAACAGCTCTCTTAGAGTTGCCATCTTAAATAGCGTATCATTTCAACAGTAACATCTTCTTTGTTTGTGAAAAACTTCCCGCCTGCAGTTGATAAAAATACACTCCATTCGGGACTCCTTCTGTGTTCCACTGTACATAATAAGGACCAGCGGGTTTCTTTTCATTCACGAGAATTGCAACTTCGCGCCCGAGCACATCAAATACTCGCAGTGATGTATAGCTATCCATTCCTATCAAGAAACGAATAACCGTTGATGGATTAAATGGATTCGGATAATTTTGAAACAACTCAAATGAAGACGGCACCTGGTTCAATCCGTTTTCTACAGATGTTGGATATTTTTCTATATAGTTTCCCGGGAAAAGCGTTCTCCCGGTAAACGCTGCATATGTCACAGGATATTTATAGAGTCTGAATACTGAATTCAAGTATTCACCCGGATGTGTAGGGTCAGGTGGTAATGTGTCTCCCTGGGTCATAATACCGGTCGAATTCACAGGACAAATGTATTTCCAGACGAGCACGCCAGATGATGTAACCTCCAAGAAAGTTCCTCTCGTTCCGTACGTAATTATGGTATTCCCATTAGGCAAACGCTGTGCACCGGAGATATCTTCTGCATACATCGATGTTGGAGGATTTGCAACATATGTCCAGGTAAGATTTTGAGGACCGAATGCTGTTCCGGCTACGAGTGAATAATTTCCACTCGTATCAACCGGAGGTGTTATTTCGTCTATGGTAGAATAATTACGGCCTATACCGTTATTAAAGCACATGATGTCCCCGGCACCAGGGCAGCCAGATTTAATCCATTCCGCATCATGCTGCTGATAATATTTCTCATCATTCATCGTCCCTGCTCCGTAGGTAATAGGATTTCCCCATCGGTACAGAAGGTCGCCTCCTTTTCCTCTTTTACCACCTGTATGACCCGCTGACTCTGTCGTTGTGGTGCTATGATCAATAATCCACACCTCGCTGTTTCCCCTTACGCTCACAGCTATCTGATTAAAAGCAGGATTGTAATCAATGCAGTTCATGTGATTCCAGAATATTGGCAGATTCTTATGATCACCTGCGGCATCTATTAATTCCGGATGAGCACTTGGGACGCCGTAATTTAGTTTTGAAGCATCGAAATTTTGAATGAGATGATCCCACACATGCCATTCCCACACAACGTTCCCGCCAGTGGGATATGTTGGCTGTATTTCAATAACACAATCTGGAAGCAACATTTGTTTTTGCCAAAAATCCGGTTCCTGTATTTTACTCGTATCGAATCCAGCAGCGAGAATTTGTGGCGTCGTTTTTTTTTCGACTACCAGCATGATAATATTTCCATTTGGCAATCGCTTGATGTCATGGTGTTGCATATAGGTGCTCGTCGAATAATTGAGATACCAGACAAGACTGTCGTTCCAAGTATATTCTTCAACTCTTCCTCCCTCACCGCCACCGGTGCCGAGATTCCCCTGTGTCATACATGTGCGGAGTAAATCTCCATTTTCAAGAAGATACACCGTTTGCCCAGGTGTATACTGGCTCTTTGTCCATTGATGTACAATGCGCCCATCATTATTAATCAAATAGGTCATCGTATTTTGTTTGGGGACGAACAGCGTGTACCCTGTAAATACTTTTGTCGTGTCATTTAAAAATAATCCAACTGTCCTTGTCTGTCCAGTACCTAAAGATGATGCAAAAACAATCAATGCAACGATATGTAATTTTAATTTAATCATATCTCTCGAATTTCCAAGCTTCTGTTATTTTGTCAAGACCATCTTCTTCGTGGTCGTGTACGAGCCAGCTTGTATTTTGTAAAAGTAAATACCGCTGCTGAATCTTGTTGCATCCAAGGTGACTGAATACCCGCCCGGTGGTTTTACTTCATTCACCAGAACGGCAACTTCGCGTCCAAGCACATCATATAATTTCAACGTTATCAAACCGACCGCTGAAAGCTGATACCTGATGACTGTCGTGGGATTGAACGGATTTGGATAGTTCTGGTATAACCGAAATCCATCCGGATGATTTTCGCCTGATTCATTGATCCCTGTTGCAGTTCCGATATATTTTCGCGTGACACGGAACCCCACTTCACTCCACGAATCTTTCTCAGCGATCGGTCCACGATAGTACGCAGGATCACGGTTCGATACTCGTGAATGTCCGTCGTTCACGGAGTTTATTATATCACCATTGTACCAATTTCCTCCTCGCATGCCTCGATACCGCTTGCCATCAGGCATCAGCGATGCGGAATCGAGAACAGGACCTTTTGGATTATCGTACGGACTCACACTGTAGTAGTTTGTCTCGTACCAATCATTTACAGCTTGCCATACATTACCGGCCATATCATAAAGACCAAAAGCATTTGCACCGTTGGAGGTTTGATAACTTGTTACACTTCCAGGCCAATTGTATTCAGATTTTAAATGAAGCGCCCCATTATAAAAAACCACCGGTGTTGTCCATGGATACGTTGTGGAATCTAAGCTCTCATAAGGATCCTTTGAATCGGGCCAATTGGCCTTTGTTATATCTAAATCATTTCCCCAAGGATAATTATAGTAAGGATTTTTTTGACCGCCGCGCGCAGAATATTCCCATTCCGCTTCTGTTGGTAGGCGATAACCGGTCTTTGTAAAATCGCAGCTCTGTGTTTTGAGGGTGTAACATTCCTGCAGCCCATTTTGCAAACTCAACCAGTTGCAGTAAGCAAGAATGCCGTACCACATAATTCCTACCACCGGGTGATTTGCCCTGAAATCAGTGATATAGAATACTTTCCCGTCATACGATATACTGTATGAGGAAGCGTACTGGTGCGTGTAACAATAGATGTTGGTGTCTCCCACAGCGTAAACGATGTTACTTCGTACCTCTATTGATCCTTGTAACAACGATGAATTCAAAAATGCAAGATATTGTTGATTGGTTATGTCAGTTCTTGTCATAAAGAGAGAGTCGATTTTTACTGTATGGATCGGTAGCTCATCGCTGGGATGACTTGGATCTCCAAAACCATAGTGATCGCCCATATCAAAGTTGCCACCGGGAATCAGCACTTCAACGATATTTAAATCTTTATTATCCATTCCTCCCCGTACAAGTAAAACATTTTGTTTGGCGGTTTTATCATTGTAGGAAACAATCCCGTAATCAACATTAATATCCCATGCTATTGACGGCGTTAAATACATAGTGGTCGAAGACCAATAATTTCCTGAAAGAACATTCGGGAAATAGTGTTTATTGAATGAGGGCATAAGCAGCGTTTCGTCGTTCAATGATTGCAGTTCCTTCACACTTGGTAATCTCCAATCTGTTTTTCCAGCGAGTGAAACACTTTTACTATACACGAGGCCTTGTTCCCACGTCATCGTATCTGGTGATTGAATTTTTTGCCAGGTCAATCCAGTATAATTATCTTTGATTGTTCCGTCAGCATTGTCGGTAAAGTGAGAGACAGAAAATGTAGTTGAAAATGGATTCCTGACAGCCCTTACATGAAATAATTTCGTTCCGCCTGCGCTTACTGTTTCTGTCTTTGGATGAGGTCCAATTCCACCTCCGGAGTTGACGACCCACACTCTGGTAGAATCATCCGCCCGCTTTTCATTCGTCCACCAATATTGTGCCTGAGTTTTTGTAAAGAAGAGAGTATCCAACGCCGGATTGAGATGGTCGTAATTATTAATACTGAACAACTCAATGCTTGTCGGAAGGCGCCAATCAGCAAATCCCCCCAGAGTCAAATTAGTACAGTAGATGGTGGCATTCTCAATAGTCGTTTCTCCGCCATCGGTCTTCTGCCACATTAATCCAGTATTGTTATCTGTAATTGTTCCATTTCTGTTGTCGGTAAAAGACATAGGATTTATGATGAAATCCGCGTCCTCTCCCGGCGTTGAGATATAACTCGTTGATTGTCCTGTATCGGGCAGTTTGAATGGAAGAAGTTTTTGTGCCCCCACTTGGGAAAACAACAAAACAATTATACCGGTGATGAAAGATATTCTTTGTGTTAAAGAGAACATAGCGTTCCCCGATTATCATTTATTTCAAGCACATCGTTTTCATACTTTTCGAATAATTACCAGCAGTAATTTTATAAAAATAAATTCTGCTGCCAAACAATAATTTTCGCGAATTGAATGATATCATATAAATTCCAGACTAGAATTATAATAACTGATCCATAACAACAGTAAATTTTGCATTTAGAAAAGGAAGATCACGGCCTCCATCAAGAACATCCATAGGGCAGACTGCAGTGACCGAAGGTATAAAAACAAACCGGCCAAATCGTATGCTAACAGGAAGCGATAGTTCATAATCTAAAATTGAAAATATATCCTTTGGACTGTTTTTCATCTTAGTCGTAACAGTTTTTGTAACAATTTTACCTTTTTTATTTTGCTTTTGAACAAGCTCCTGCTGTCTTTCAAGAATCACCTGATTCTGTTCTCCCCACACGCCAAGAATAGCAGGAGCAACTGTTATTGTTCTTCCGATATGCCAAGTATGTGTCGTGGTAAATTGAAAATAATATTCCGATTTATCGCTGAAATCTATTCCAGCATTGAAGGATACATCGGCAACTGAAATTGATAGATCTAATCCAGCACCGATATTATTGTTGAAGACCGATCTGACTTGAGCGCTGCTGCTGTCAAACCAGAGATGTGTATAGCCAATTGAGCCGCCAAGGACCTGCGAAAACATAAATTCATATCCCGCACCCAAAGCAATTGCATCCCAATGTTTTTCCTGATCTTCCATCCATGAAACACCTAATGCAAGTTTGATGCCTGTAGCATGTCGGTATGTGATTAGTGGGCTTACCGACGACTGACTTATTCCTCCATCACGGCCATGGTAGGAAGCATAACTATTGGCATCTATTGAGGCGATGAAATGGGAAGAATGATGCTCGATGGAATCTAATTGTGTATCGCGGTTCTCAATGAGCGTTTCAATATATATTTCAAGGGAATCCCTAAGTGCGGCAGCTGAATCGGTGATGGTACCGGGTATTTCACTCCATAAGTCGGATATAGAATCATGAAATGTCTGTGATGAATTGTCGGCGTCATCAAGAAAAGTGGAAAGACCGCTTTCATAATCTTCCGAACCACTGCAGCCCGAACAAGTTTGATGTGCGATCATAAGATCTTTCATCAAACGTTGAAAACCGTCCAATTGTCTATCGAGAACCTGTTTTTGCATCTTCCCATAGTTCTTTAGCTTTCCTGAGAATTCTTTATGAAGCTGATATGCTGAATCGATTCGTGATGAATCAAGGAATTCCTTGGATGAAAGGATAAGCGAGTCACAGAATGCCTGAATTGAAGTAGTGTTAGTCGCGATTGCCGTTGATAGTAAATTAGATAATGAATCGATAAAATATTGCTGCGTGATAAGAGTTAAAACATTTGCCTTGCTAAGCGCCTGAGAATATTTCTTGCGAACGAGAGATGAATCTTCTGAAAAACGATTCTGTGCTACGAGGAACGAAATTGAAAAAAGAAATCCAAGAAATGTCGTATAAAACAATCGCTTCATAGTATTCCCATGCTTTCGTAAATAGCAATTCCTTTACATAGGAGAATTTAATCCCTTAGTTCTATTCAATCAAGACAGTTAAAGGAGAACATAGCGCTCCCCAATTGTCATTTATTTCAAACATATCATTTTCATTAGTTTTGAATAATTACCTGCAGCGAGCCGATAAAAATATATTCCACTGGACAGAGAATACTTCTGGGAATCAAATGAAACGGTATACATGCCCGGCTTCTGGTATTGATCAACAAGTGCCACAATTTCTCTGCCGAGTACATCATAAACTTTCAGTTGTACCATACTGCTTACTGTTAACTCATAACTGATAATTGTCGTTGGATTAAATGGATTGGGATAGTTCTGATGAAGCACTAATTCTTTTGGGATTTCTGAATTTGCAGTACTAATTCCACTGATAAGATTTGATGGTTTTAAGTATTGTGGAGTTTTTCCTGTAATGGTGGCCTTTCTTACTAAACTTTTTCCCTGTAGTGCCGACTCTGTCGTAATATATCGATAAGCTCTGAACACGGAATTATACATGGGATATTGATCAGTAATGATCTGTTTTATTCCGTCGGTTGTGACAGGATTGATATATTCCCACACAAGCTGAGGTGAATTTACCGTATCGCCGTATGTCACCTCAAAGAAGTGTCCCTGCGTATCAGAACAGATCAATGTATTTTTGTTAAGAAATCTCTGCTCGCTGCCACCGATCGTGCTAAAAAAGCTCTGGTCATTCTCGGAGCAGTAAATCCACACAACTTGATTGGAGATCAGTTTGTTTTGCTTCATTGCGTCGTTGTTTGGATAAATCCAGGTATAATATCCTGCCTGTGGTGGATTCACATATACGCCCGTGCTCATTTTTTGTGAATTGTAATACGGATTGACCTCAAAGATATACGACTGTGATGTTCTTTCGAAAAGGTATTCTCCATTATTAAATATCTGAATATTGCCTGCACCCGGCAATCCGGGTTTTATCCAGTGAACATCATGACTTCCACCAATCTGCTTGTTTCCGGTTGTTGATGTCGTCCAGTTCGCACCAATAGAAGGCGGGTTGCCTTGGTCGTATCGCGCTGGATCGCCAAAGCGGTACAAAAAATCGCCCGCACTTGTTGCTGCCACTGCAATGCTTGCTGTTGGATTGCCTGCGATAAATGTATTGCCATGATCGATAATATAAAATTCGCCTGCAACACAGTTGATCGCAACCTGATCGAGTGAATCATTGTAATCGATCGAGTTGCAATGCAGCCAGTCTTTCCGTAAGGGGACACCGGCAAGATTGATATTAATTTTTCCTGGATAATCTGAAATCTTTTTTCCTTTTCCAACATAATTCGCTTTTGTTGAATCGTAATCCTGAATTACATGATCAAAGAACCACCACTCCCAGACAACATTGCCGCTCATATCAATTTCTACGATGGCATCCATCTGAGCAATGGTATCTGCGATATTTGCAGGATTCGCGCCGGCGGCAAGTGCCTGTACATTCGACAAGTTCTTGTTTGCTATATATAGTGTTGTATATGCCTTCAGCTTTTTGTTGTATATCCTCGTAAAGTCATGGTGCGGAAAATAGGTGGTCTTACGCTGTTCAGTATAGGACCATACCGTATTTCCATTCCAATCGAGCTCAGCAAATCCGGTAAAATTGCTAGGATCTGATTTGGTTGCATCCAATAAATCTCCATTATCAAGCAATCGCGGATTGGTCCCGAGCTTCCATTGATTGATAATGTATCCTTCCATATCTATCAAATAAGTCCTTCCTGATGCTGCGAAAAGGGTGTATCCATTATATGCTTTTGTCGAATCCCAATATCTCACTTCTGTTGCACCGATCATTCCCTCATCAGTCGTTTTCCGAAGCGATGTCGTGCTTTTTTGAGCGCATAGCGTTAGGGTGATAATCATTGATAAAACAAGAAGTGGGGATATTCTGAATTTCATTATATCATCTCCATTATAATGATAAGTTCCTAACATTTTATTTTATGAGCATCATTTTCATTGTTGACCGATACGATCCGGTCGAGAGTGTACAGAAATATAAACCGCTTCCTGCAGTGTGAGCGTCCCATGTGGCAGCGTACGTTCCCGGACTTTTTATTCCATCAACCAGTCTTGCCACTTCCTGACCAAGGGTACTATAGATCGTGATAGTAACCCGCGAAGATTGTGGTACTGTATATCGAATTGTTGTAGTTGGATTAAACGGATTGGGATAGTTCTGGCTTAAAGTAAATTTATTCGGGACTGGATTGAGATCAATGACATCTGTCGTGCTAGCTGTTTTAACGATAGTATAAGAATGACTGATGTCCCGGTTATGGATCTGAGTATTCTCTTCGCTCGGAAGATACGTTCTGATATACTTTATTGCTGTGCTGGTGTCTGTCACGTTTACTAACAGGTAACCTCGGCTCGGAATGATGACGCCGTTGACATACCCGTATTGAGCAGCGGAATTACTAGTGTAACTTCTTGCGGAAGGTTGTGGTACTTCCTGATACACAATTCCATCTTTATCCTGTTTTCCGTAAAAATGGTCATGCCCGTGAAAGAAAATGGTTACATTATTTTCGAGCATCAACGTATGAATCAGTTTCTGCCAGCCGGTGCGATATATATCAAATCCCCACGTGGAATCAGCATTTCTTCCCCCATGTTCAAAGAAAGGTGCAAATTCAATTCCTCCTCTTCCATCGTTGCCGTTTCCACCGATCAATTGATGACAGAAGACAAATTTGAATTTTGCCTTGCTTGCAGACAAGACAGTTTTGAGCCAATTATACTGATCGACCCCGAGCGTCCAACCCCAATCCGGTTTAGATTTTGTATACCAAAACGGATCGAGCACAATGAATAATGCGCTTCCCCATTCCCATGAATAATAATTTTGACGTAGGCCGACAAATGCTTCATTCGTAGAATTTCCCGAGTAAAAATTATCCGGCACCGGGTTAGGATAATATTTTATTCGTGTATTCGAAGCCATCACAGGAAGATTGTTTGCTGTTCCATCCAGAAGCCAACCGAGCTCGCCTTCGTGATTGCCGATGACTAAATACAGTGGAATGCTATGACAGATTAAATCATAATAAGAACGGAGAAGCAAATGACGAATGGTAATGCTGTCCTGCGTTGGATTTTGAAGCTTTTCCGACATAAATGTGTCGCCTAAGTCGATGAGAAAATCAGGACTTTCCAAAAGGATATTTTGAAGTGTGAGCGCATACACAGCAGGATTTGAGTTTTCATCGAGATGTGGATCTGCTTCAATGGCAAATACAAACGTGCTTCCTGATGGCCGTTGTGTGTGAAAGCTATGACTGGTTCGGGTAAGAAAATTTATCGTTCCGCCCTGCCGGTATCTCATTCTATAATAATATTTTGTATCAGGATTTAAATTACTGATAACAAAAACAAAAGGGAGACTATCGATACAGCTTTTTACACTCGTCTGATTGAGGTAATTGAGAGAATCGGTTCCATATTCATAGTACACATCCAAATCTTTATTTGCACAAGCGTGAATTGTCACCGAGGTGTTAGTCGGTCTTCCCAACAATTCATTACAAATAAACTGAACTTGCGCACTGCATAGTGCCAGATGCAAAATAATTATCAATGCAGTAGTTACAATTATTCTCATGATTTCACTTTAGCGTAAATTACTTTATAAGAATTGCTTTCTTCAAAATCATGCCAGGAATTTGGCAATAAACCCTAATTGATGTGCGTTCAGCACTAGGCCTCGTTCGCATTCAAGCGCCTTTCATGAAATATAAAAAGTTATTCTACTTCAGGTTTGACGACGTTTCTAAGAATAGCTTGCGGGGAGAAGCAGGTGTTTATTGGGAATGTGACATGGATCAAAACCACTTTTGTTCATCTGCTTGATGAATGGAAGATTGTTTTTGAAATGTTTAATGGGGGATGTGTTTTTCTCGATTTTTGATCATATTCTCAAATTCTTTTTTCTGATCCGGATTTAAAATTCGCATAATACAATCATCTTCTTCTTTATGAATCTTGTCTTTCTCGAGTTCAAATTCAGAAGGAGATGGCCGGGATTTCATTTTAAAAGCTTCCTCCTTTGTCCGCGTGGAAATGAAAATATCGTTAACTTTCTTTATCTGATCAGAAGTAAGAGATAATCGTTCCGTATATCGATGGAGTTTTTCATCCTTCGAGGGAGGCGTGTTTCTCTCCTCCGGTCGCGGGGGCCTATTTTCTTCAACACCAGGCTTCATCTTTGGTTTTTCACCTATTCGTTGTTCAGGAGGTCTTCGTTCCGGATTTTCAACAGGTACCTTTTTGCCGAATACCTCTCTTAAAATCGGCTGCAATTTTTCTCTCTGCTCGGGATTGCAAATTTGGACCAGAGCCTTAAAATGTTCAAAGCGCATTTTTTCAACCTGGGATTGAAGAATCCCAATTTGCACTGCGATCGAATCGGCGAGTTTCTGATCTGACTGCGGATCAAATATTTTGTCTACCAAGCGGAGTTTTAAATCATCAAGTTCATCGTTAATCTTTTTTGTTTTTTTCATATGGTCGCTGCGCATTTGCTGGAACTTGTTGACCTGCTCATCGGAAAGACCGATTTCGCGCTGCAGAAGTTGCACAGAGCCAGACGGCGAGCCGTCTGATTCTTTCGGGTAAGATGT
Source organism: Bacteroidota bacterium (assembly GCA_050008835.1). Taxonomy (GTDB): domain Bacteria; phylum Bacteroidota; class Ignavibacteria; order UBA10030; family UBA10030; genus Fen-1298. The sequence continues at coordinate 32,784 of JBEKLV010000003.1, forward strand.
GACTGTTCGTTCCTTTTGCAACCAGACCATCGTGAGTGATAGAAGGTTCAATACAATTAAAATTGAGATGACCCAACCGATAAATTTGTTCTGCTTTATCATATCCATTTTAGTTTTCCAGTAAGGTATCGTTTTGTGTAGAGTTATAATCCTGACTCAACGAGAAAACCAGTTGATCCTTTAAAGATTTTTCTTTTTCTGCAAAGACATACACTGCCGAGAGGATATTAAGAATGATGATGATAGACAATACAAGGGGTTTGAGGTCTATATTTTTTAGCATGTGAATAAAACCGGGAGCTTGTTTCGAAGTAAGTATTGCCTGTAGCCGCGTGAAGAGATATGGATTCGGTTCGAGCTTCGGCAGTTGATCGTATGTCTGCATTGTTTTTTCAACTTGATCCAGGATCAATTTTTCTTTTCCCATGAAGTTTACGGTGCGTTGTTATAGATGTTCATTATAAAACTGGTATAACTTTTTCTTCAAATTAAATTTTGCCCGAAAAATTAATGACTCAATCGATGGAATCGTTGTATCCAGTATATCTGCAATTTCTTGATAACTTAATTCATCATATTTACTTAACGTAAATGCTACTTTCTGGTTTTCCGGTAAAGATTCAATGGCCCATGAGAGCACTTTTATTCTTTCTTCGTTTTCCAGCATCTGCTGCGGATTAGGAAGAGTGGAGGTCAAAACAACTTCTTCATGCTCATCATCAGAATAAATACTTTTCAGAAAACCGAATCTTTTTTTTCTCTTGAGGCTCTTGATATGATCCAATGATTTTGTTATCGCAATTCTATACAGCCACGTTGAGAAACTCGATAGCAGTTTGAAACTTTTAATAGATCTGTGAACTTCAATAAAAACTTCTTGAGTCAAGTCTTCGGCGATTTCTCTGTTTCTCACGAACCTGAAACAGCAATTTAAAACAAGTGTTTGATATTGATCAACTATCAAACGATAAGCACCCTCGTCTCCATTCCTTAATGAACGTACGAGATCAATTTCTTCCATCAATTCGCTGTTCTAATGTTATTGGACGATATTAATATAGAAAACCTGCGGTTATAAGAAAATAATTTGAGAGTTGCCGTTAATTCATATGATAATTTGATGAATCCGTTTATCTAACGGTTTAAGTATTTGCTCAGAGAAAACATAATTTAGAAGACCTTTGACCGCATCAACAGAGGAATATCGAGTTATTATTCTTAATAAATGCATGGTTTCGCGGTACAATACTTTATACGTTATCTTGGATATATGAAGTGACACCAAGATGTAAATATGGATTTGCCTTGAATAAAGCGAAATGATTGGAAAATCGCGGTGGTTATTATTCCCCATGAGCCGATATTTTTACAAATTCTTCCAACCCCCTTACAATTTGTTCTGCCACTTTATTCCTAAATCCATTGTCTAATAAAAGCATTTCATCTTCTGGATTAGAAAGAAAAGCAGTTTCCACTAATACATTTGGAAGTTGCGTAAGCGAGTTGAGTGTAAAGTTGAAACTGCCCACCTCGCCAAAGGGTTTTAGTCCGATAACGAGCATCTTATCATACATAATATCGGCAAGTGGTTTGAATCCAATTGATCGGTAGTAAGTGCTGACTCCTCGGAGTGCAATTGGATCGGATGCATCGCCGGCAGAATTGCAGTGAATGCTTACCAGGAGACGCGCATTGGAACGAATGATTTTATCAATACGCTCAGACATTGCCGGAACGTCATTCTCCGTCCGCGTGAGAACAACATGAGCACACTTGGAAGTGAGAATGGTCTCAACATGACGCGCCATCGAAATAGTCATATCTTTTTCAAGTACACCGGTTGCGCCAATAGCACCATGGTTTTCGCCGCCATGTCCTGCATCAACAGCAATAATGAGCCCAGAAAGAACTGAATCGGGCGAAGCAATCACAGGCGGTCTGCGAATTTTTATTTGCAGCGAGTTGCCAGCATAATCAATATCGTATCCCCAATGCGAATGAAGCAGATCGATAATAATGCGGTACTGATCGACGGCAACTTGCTTCCACGTGATGCTTTCTATTCCTTTTACGAAACGTGATTGCGAAATCCAATTTGTGTTTGATGTTGCGCCATAGACATCTACAGCGATTGCGCTGGGATTAACCAACGCTTCACTGCTGTATGGAAGTTTTTCGGAAAGCGTAAGCGTGACAATGTCTTCTGAGCCGTTGCTTGTTGCAGAGATGGCTCCGGCGAGCGCTCGCGGCAGCGGCGTATCTGGCGGTAAAAGTTTTGCGAATTCTTCTGGCAGCCATGCTTCCATAGACGCAGAAAGCTTAATGCGATATTGCGAGCCGACCTTACCGGTGATCTCAACTCGAATTCCTTCTTGGATAAATCCCAGCTTCGATCCACCAAGACGATCTTCGCCAAGTCCGGCATTGAGATAGGGACGCTTGCCCACAACTTCTGCAACGCACGGCAGTTCTTTTGGAAAAATAGATATTTTTGCTTTAGACGAAACCTTTTCACTGCTCCAGAAACTTTTCTTAAGGCGGAACTTGATTTGCACATCTCGTGCTTCATCTGTCGGCTTCACTATGTAGCGGCCAGTGTAGATGCCTGTAAATCCGCCGCCTTCGCTCGGTGAAAGTTCGCGCATTGGAATACCTGATTCGACGTCCGGTATATCAAATGAAGCTTCCCACCCGGGGCTTCCTTTAAACTTCACTTCCAATACATCACCGGATGTAAGCCACATGTCTTCTGCCGGTGCCATCATCGCTTGTTCGATAACGAGCGTATCGTGCGGTGAGTTCTTCATCGGCTCCGGACGGATGATGACGAATTCTTTCCACAATGAATCTCCTGCTATAGCCTTTACAGTGAAACGAAAAGTATTGGTATCGACGTTTATATATAAAAGGTCAACAAACGCACCGCTTGCATAAACTTTTGTCTGCTTGCCATTGATGAATGCCTTCGCATCCGGTCGTGTGCAAGCGGCAATCCGATAATGAGAAGCAAATGTCCGCACAGTATCCTTTTCTGGTCGCTGCACCTGCAAGAAAAGCGTATCTTTCTTCATGTTGACTTGTATTTGCGGCGGCAGTTGGGCTGTGTCAACTTTGCTTTGAGCCAAGAGACTTGATGTAAAGAATAATGTTGTGATGATTAAACGAAGCACGAAGTTACCCGACATTGATATGAATACTTAGTATTAATCAATCAAGAAATGGGATGAAATTCAAGTTCTTCTTGCAACAAAAAAGCCGATGGCAATAGCTATCGACTTAAATTAGTACAAATGTAATCTTTCTACTATTTTTTCTTCTTCAGTAAGCCCCTGTTCACCTGGTAAAATGTTTTTATCGGTAAGCCATAGATTTTTATGAAGCCAACACTTGCTTTGTGGTCGAACGAATCTTCTTCTGTGTATGTTGCCAGCTTCGTATCGTAAAGCGAAGACGACGACTTGCGTCCTGCAATATCGAGATTGCCTTTATATAGTTTCACTTTCACTAGCCCGGAAACTACCTTTTGAGTTTCATTTACAAACGCATCCATTGCAACACGGAGAGGCGTGAACCACAAGCCATTGTAAATCATATCGGCGTAATCGTTGGCAAGTTTGGCTTTGAAGTGTGCGGTGTCTTTGTCAAGCACGAGACGTTCAAGTTCGCGGTGGGCAAAGTGAAGAACTGTCGCCGCTGGTGCTTCATACACCTCGCGGGATTTAATACCGACAAGGCGATTCTCAACAAGATCAAGTCTTCCTACACCATTTGCTCCGGCAATTTCATTGAGTCGGTCAATTAGTTCAACACCGCTCATTTTCTTGCCGTTCAATGCAACCGGAACACCGAGCTTAAATTCAATTGTGACGTATGTTGGTTTATCTGGCGCTAAATTTGCAGGCACAGTACGTTGATAAGCATCGGCAGGCGGCTCGACCATCGGATCTTCTAATACACCGCATTCAATTGCGGTGCCCCAAAGATTTTCATCGATAGAATATGGATTCTTCTTTGTTGCGGAAACGGGAATGCCATGTTTCTCGCAGTACGCAATTTCTTCTTCACGCGATTTGAATTCCCATTCACGCACAGGCGCCAGCACTTTTAATTCCGGGGCGAGTGCAGCAACAGAAACTTCAAAACGAACCTGATCGTTTCCTTTTCCAGTGCAGCCATGCGCAACCGCAGTGCATCCTTCTTTTAATGCAACTTCAACTAAGGATTTTGCTAACAGCGGGCGGCCTATTGCTGTTGCCATCGGATAATTGTATTCGTAGAGTGCGCCGGCTTTGAGCGATGGCCAAATATATTCTTCCACAAATTCCTTCCGTAGATCTTGAACGTAGGCTTTCTTTGCACCGGTCTTGAGCGCTTTTTCTTTTACGCCTACTATTTCTTTCTTCTGCCCTAAATTTCCGGTAACAGTGATAATCTCCGCATTGTATTTTTCTTGCAGCCATTTCACAATGACCGATGTATCAAGTCCGCCGGAATATGCAACAGCGATTCGTTCTTTTTTCAATGTAATTCTCCTATTTTTCTTTCATATCGCATGAATATTCAATCGTGTTTAAATTCAACAACCTATATACTTATATTTTCAAGGAGCACGTTTGTATTTATACTTGTTTTGTTTTTTCAAGAACGCTGCGGATTGCACTGATGGTTTCTTTAATCTTCTTGATCGAACGTGGAAGAACGAACACTGTGTTGTCGCCCGCAAGCGTACCAAGCACCGATGGGAGATGAAGATGGTCTATGATTTCTGCAACACCCTGCGCTCGTCCGGGTAGAGTTTTAATTACCACCATGCTTTCGTTTGATTCAATCTGTTCAATTTCAAAACCGATGAGTGTTGTTAGGCGTTCTTCTTCCTGTTCCGGGCTGAGCATATATTTTGCGCCGTTTGGTGTATAAACCCATGCAATGCCAAGCTCTTTCATATCTCGCGAGAGAGTCGCCTGTGTGGTTTTATAACCTTCTTTCCGCATTGCCGATGCTAATTCACTTTGCGTGGTTATTGCACGGCTGGCGAGAATTTGTTTGATTGCTAAATGACGTTGTTGTTTTTCCATATTTGTATCCCCTATGGTGGATGTATCATTTGGGTTCCAATTCCTTCGTCGGTGAATATTTCCAGTAGAAGTGAATGCTTAATGCGCCCGTCGATAATGTGAACTTTGTTGACACCGGCATCGAGCGTGGTAAACGCTGAGCGTACTTTCGGAATCATTCCGCTATGAATTGCGCCGTGTTCTATGAGCGATTCTGCTTCCGCATTCGTTAGCGAAGAAACTAACTGCTTGTCCACGAGCACGCCCTCTATGTCGCTGAGATAGACGAGTTTTTCTGCTTTCAGTGCGGTTGCAATAGCACCAGCCGCCAGATCGGCGTTGACGTTCAGAATTTTATTATCTTCGCCTACTGCAAGCGGAGCAATGACCGGCATCATTCCATTATTAAGAAGTAAATTTAAAAAACCCGTATTTACAAAACTCACATTACCAACCAAGCCGAGATCTTTTTCTGTAGTTCGTTGTGCCCTTAGCAACCCATTATCTATACCACAAAGTCCAACAGCGTTGCCGCCGTTGGTATTGATGAGATTAACAATCTCTTTGTTCAACTTTCCAGCCAGTACCATCAGCACCACATCAACCATTTTTTCGTCAGTGTAACGCTGTCCGTCGACAAAACGATTTGGGATGTTTAGCGTGGAAGCAAGATCGGTAATGTCTTTTCCACCACCATGCACAATGATGATGTTAATGCCGATCTTGCGGAGAATTGTCACATCCTGCGCAAAAGAAGCTTTGAGGCGTTCATCTCTCATTGCCGCACCGCCATATTTGATGACGAATGTTTTGCTTTCATACGTTTGAATGTACGGCAGCGCTTCTATAAGTACCTCTTCTTTGGTTTGAGTGTTTGTCATATTAATTCTCGGTGTTCAGCATTCGGTTGCCCGACTTAATTTTAACCCGTTTCTATTTATGTACGATAACTTGCATTGATATGAATATATTCTTTTGTCAAGTCACATGTCCAGAAACGCGCTTCCGCAGAACCTTGATTCAGATTAATCTGTACTGTGATGTTATCCTGTGATAGTGTCGCCTTCGCTTTCTCTTCATCAAGAACAATTTCGTAGTTCGGCTTAAGCACTGGCAAATCGTTGAAGCCAATTGACACTTTTGCCGGATCGAAATCAATGCCGGAGTAACCAACGGCGCAAAGTATACGCCCCCAATTTGCATCGGCACCGTGAAGCGCGGTCTTAACTAGATTTGAATTTGCCACAGCGCGCGCCGCTTGCGTAGCTTCATCTTCTGTTCGTGCACCGCTCACAACAATTTCTACGAACTTTGTTGCACCTTCACCATCGCGTGCAATCATCTTTGCAAGCTTGATGAGGATGTATTCGAGTGCGGCAAGAAAATGCCGGAATGCAGAAGTGTTTTCTCGAATTTCTTCGTTTTTTGCTAATCCATTTGCTAGCACGAGCAGCATATCATTCGTGCTCATATCTCCATCAACGGTAATGCGATTGAAAGAATGATTGTTTGCAATGCGCAACGCTGATTGTAATGCCGATTGCGCGATGACAGCGTCAGTTGTAACAAACGCAAGCATTGTTGCCATATTAGGCGCAATCATACCGGAACCTTTAGCCATTCCGCCAATTGTGATAACAGAAGAACCGATAGAAAACCGCAAAGCACATTCCTTGGGAAAAATATCCGTTGTCATGATCGCTTCCGCGGCATCTTTGTTTCCATCTACAGAAAGTTTTGTTGAAAGATCGTGGACGCCGTTTAAAACATTTTCCATTGGAAGATATTGTCCGATGATACCGGTAGAAGAGACAAGCACTTGCTCACGCGGCACATGAAGAGCGTTGGCAGTTTCATCAACCATTGTCCATGCGTCTTTCATTCCTTGCTCACCCGTGCATGCATTGGCATTGCCGCTGTTAATGACGACAGCTGAACATACCTTCGAATTCTTAAGTTGTATTTTATCAACCAGTAAAGGCGCTGCAACAACTTTATTCAGTGTAAAGACACCTGCAACAACCGCAGGTTTCGCCGACTGCACAATGGCGATATCCTTTTTTGCTTTGCGGATACCGCAATAAATTCCGCCGGCAGTAAATCCTTGTGCAGCTGTTACACCGCCGGCGCATTCCCGAGATGCATCAATTTCCATTATTGCAATCCTTCTGTTTCGTTTATTCCAAACATAATGTTCATATTTTGTACTGCTTGTCCCGCAGCGCCCTTTATTAGATTATCGATCGTAGAAAGAACAATGAGCTGTCCGTATTCTTGATTGATGCGGAAACCGATGTCGATAAAATTTGTGAATGCAACGTTTTTAATTTCAGGGATTACTGTCGCCGAGTATCGGACAAACGGTGCAGACTCGTAATATTTTTCATAGACGGCAAGAATTGTCTGCTCGGTCACCGGCTTTTTCAGAGTTGCATACGTCGAAGTATAAATACCACGCGTGATTGGAAGGAGATGAGGCACAAACGAGAACATAACTGGCGTATCGGAAAGCGACTCCAATGTCGTTTTAATTTCCGGAATATGCTGATGGGTGCCAACTTTATATGCCCGAACTGATTCATTCACTTCTGCAAATGACATATCAGCTGAAGCACTTCGTCCGGCACCGGAAACACCGGAGAGCGAACTAACAGCTATACCGTTCGATTCTATGAGGCCATCTTTCAGGAGGGGTGCAAGGGGAAGAATGGCGCTTGTCGGATAACAACCTGGATTTGCAACAAGAAACGCTGATTTGATCTGCGGAGAATTCCATTCCGGCAAACCATAGACAGATTGTTTTAATATTGCACTTGCCGTATGAGTTCGTTTGTAGTATCGTTCGTACAGCGATGTATCCTGTAGGCGAAAATCGCCGCCAAGGTCAATCACACGTTTTCCCCCTGAGAGCATTGCCGGCACAATATTCATCGCTTCTCCAGATGGAAGAGCAATAAAAATCAGATCGCTTTTAATGATTTTATCGATGGAATACGGCTCAAGCATAATGTCTAATGTTTTATGGAACAATGGTGCAACATCAGCAAGATGCTTACCTGCGGAAGAATTTGCGAAGAGCTTATCTATGCGCACGCTGGGATGCCGAACGAGGATCTTTAAAAGTTCGATGCCCGAATAACCTGACGCGCCAACAACGGAAACAGAAATCATATTGTCAACATTCTCCTTTTCATTTGATAACTGTATTAATATACTATAATGTGGATAATTATGCAAATGAAAATTTATCGGAAGTATATACTTCGCAAACGCAAATTATACAAGAATTATGCAGAAGATTATAGAGAGGAAAAACGTTAGTTCACAGTATTTATGAGGTGGGCGTTAAAGGTGGATTAGTTGCGATGCTTGACAATTTCCATTCAACAGGACATCGGAGAATAGAACCATCTTTAAATGTCAACACTTCATCAAATAGGCACTTTGCTAAAACTCGTTCTCTAATTCTGAGGTAGAAATCTGATTCTACCTTTAATTCTGCTGCTTCCCGGCCAATGGGCAAAAGAACACCTAATTTCAATCCCGGAAAACATTTATGTACTTCTTTAAGTGTTGGCAATTGATCGCTGTCTCC
>JBEKLV010000030.1:0-20651 GCA_050008835.1 Bacteroidota bacterium
AAAGATTTTCCTCCACTGCAGCAAGCGTCTTAAAATCAACATCTCGTTTAACGCGAACAGGAGAGAACCGCGAATAAATACGACCGCGGTTGAGACGTTCTTGAATCATCGATGGTTCCATTTGCAAAAGCGAACTCAAAAAAGAAAGTGTGCTTGTGTCAAAGGAAGCAGGAGTTACGGTGATCGAGTATGCCGGACCTACATCCACAACTAACCGGCCGTTACGATCAAACATATATCCGCGCACTGGCTCTTTGACGATCGTTCGAACGCTGTTCTCATCGGATTTCTTCCCAAACTCCGTATGGTACAATAATTGTAACTGGCAAAGTCGAAGCAACAAGAATCCAAACGCCAAAACAATAATAATTGTCAGCACTCGTTTCCGCGATGGGGCGCCTATTTCTTCTTCATTAATCATTGTGCCCAAGGCGTGTTATATTTTCTGGAACAGAAAAACATCGGTAAGACGCTGATGACGCAAGTATAGAGAGTTGTTCCTATGGTGTGTTCAATTGTAGAAAACACTACTGATTCGTTGCTCCCTTGAAAAAAAATTATGAGGTATATAAGATTATGGACAACCGAACAAAGTGCAACCAACAACACATACCGGTATGAACCGAGGGTTTGTTCTACTGTGTTTTCATTAAAGAAATATCCTGCTACAAATCCAGCAATGGTTTTGGAAAGTGCCGCCAAGCCAAAAAACTGTGTCGTGATCACATCTTGCAATAATCCGATGATGAATCCACTGATAGTTGCTTCAATTTGTCCGCGTCGCAATGCTATATAGACGAGATAGAGAATGAATAAATCTGGAAGATACCTACCCAGAGTTATAAATGGGAGAAAGGTTGTTTGAAGCAGCAATAATCCGATGACGACCAGTGCAGAGCGTATGTAAGGATGCATTTCTTTCCGTAGAATGATTAAAAAAGTACCGAGAAATGGAGAGAGAAGCAAGAACGAGCACAGTAAGAAATTCGCTAATTATTTTCAATGTAGGTGTGGATTACAAAAACACAAAAGCCAGGTCCACCGGCCCGGCTTTGTGTTGACACTGCGGTTGCGTGGTTTACTTATCGCTTCCTTGTGCCCGTCGTCCCATACGTGTGCGAAGTTGCTGGAGCATTTCATCGTACTTCTTCGCCTGATCTTCCGTTAGAACGGCTTTGATTTGTTCGTCGGATTTCTTCATAATTTCTTTTCTGGCGGTTTGCATCGCATCACGATTGTCTCGATTTTCATTCATCGCAGTAGTCATTTCTTCACGCTGGTCTTCGAGAATTTTTGTGATTTTGACGCTTTGTTCATCGCTCAATTTTAAACTATCCTTCAAAATCTTGACACGATCCTCTATTGACATACGTTGCGGCTTAGTTTTCGGTTGCGTGTGTGCCAGTGTGGAAAATAATATTGCAATTCCAATAATAAGTACAAATCCTTTAGTCATTCGTTTAATAGCGGCTGACATATGTTTATCCTTTCTTTTTTTTATAAAGGCGTTTGATTAAACATCTTTAGAAACATTGATTGCTTGATTAATGAACGGATACTGAGCAATAATGTTTCTGATATTAACTACACCCTTTCCCTTCTTTTTATTAGACTCGTAATATACTGATTGGTTGAATGCCGCTAATGGTTCTTTTTTCGCAAGTGTCTAATTAATACTCGCAATTCATATATTATTTACCGTGGTATCGCTTATCATTTTAGTGCATCGCAAAGAAATCCAAAGATAATCTCATAAAATATGATGATGTATTGTGGAATTTAAATAGTGAACCACGGCTGGGCTCATTTCAATATCCACAACAGATATCCGTACCCCTCTTTTTCCATCTCTTCTTTCGGAATAAATTTCAACGAAGCGGAATTGATACAATATCGCAAGTGCGTTGGAGTTGGTCCATCATCAAAGACATGCCCTAAATGTGAATCGCCCGACTTACTGCGCACTTCAATTCTTTCCATGTATGCAGTCGTATCTTTTTTCTTCACGATGTACCTCGAGTCAATCGGTTTAGTAAAGCTTGGCCAACCGGTTCCCGACTCAAACTTATCGGTTGAACTAAACAATGGCTCGCCGGATACAATATCAACATAAATTCCAACTTTTTTATTATTCCAATAAGCATTGTTAAACGCGGGTTCGGTTCCACATTGAGCTGTTACTTCATATTGCATGTCTATTAGCGTCTTCTTCAAATCTTTTTCCGTTGGCTTTTTATATTTCGACAATCCTACATCTCCCCAAACACCTTTGATGTACTGATCTCTTCCCGAAGCACTTCGATAACTGTAATATCGAACAGGATTCTTTTTGCAATACTGCTGGTGGTAATCTTCAGCGGGATAGAACGAGGTGAATCGAATAATTTTAGTAGCTATGGGTTTATCAAAGATCCCGGAATTGCCCAACTCGGTTTTTGATGATTCGGTTATCTTTTTTTGTGCATCGTTGTGATAGAAAATAGCCGAGAGGTATTGTGATCCCCGGTCAACAAAGGAACCGCCTGCATCTGTAGGATCGATTTGTCTCCAGAATATGTCAACCAATTCAGAATAACTGATGAGCTGTGGATCAAAGACGATCTGGACAGATTCAAGATGGCCTGTTGTACCAGTGCAAACTTCGTCGTATGTAGGATTCTTAACGTGCCCGCCTGCATAACCGGATACAACTTTCTTGACGCCATCTAAATCTTCAAAAGCTGTTTCCACACACCAAAAACAACCGCCTGCAAAAGTTGCGGTTTCCAATTCTTGTTTATTGTCAGGTATTAATCGCGTATTCATATCTTTTGAGTCCGTTTTTGTACAACTTGAAATGATGACAATGCTCATCAGTAATAATATAAACTTCATCTTCATAAGTATCCTTATTACGTATCATGAATTACTTACTAAACATAAAAATGGATGTTTTAGTTTCAGTGTTCTTCTATGAGGCGAGAAAAAGTTGAATGATTCTGAGGCGCAGCAAAAATAAAACTTGAGTTATTCTATTTTAATGAATCTTGCAGGAAAAAGAGGATTATTCAGAAAGAATTATTCAGCGATATTTTCTCTCTGTGGAATAATTTGTAAATCACCGGAAGACCGAAGAATAAGATGAAACTAGAAACAGAAAAACCGCCGATAATGGCAATTGCCAGTGGCCTCTGCATTTGAGCACCGGCGCCAATACCAATCGAGAGTGGCAGGAGCGCGAAGACAGCGGCAAGTGTAGTCATGAGAATAGGTCGAGCGCGCATTTGTCCTGCTCGAACTAACGCATCTTCCAGATTAAGACCCTCCGCTTGAAATACTTTGACAGTATGTAAAACAAAAATGGCATTTTCTGCAACAATACCGATGATCATAATAATCCCAACAAAGCTGGAGATGTTGAAGGAAACTCTTGTAAGCCATAGGGCTACCAGTACACCGAAAAGCGAAAGCACGTTCACAATGAAGATAGAGAATGGAACTGCAAACTCGCCGAACTCAAGCAAGAGCACAATGAATACCAACATAAACGCAGCGAGCGCTACAAGTAATAATCCGCGAAACGACTCTTGCTGTGTTTGGTAAACACCACCGTATTCTATTGTAATTCCTTTTGGAAGAGGAATCTCTTTGGCAAGTTTTTGCTGAATTTCTTCAACTGTTCTTCCCAGATCGCGTCCTTCGATTCTTGCTGTCACGGCTATAAGCTGGCGCAACCCTTCGCGATGCAATTCTGCTTGTCCTGAAGTTTTTTGAATTGTTGCAATGTTGAGAAGCGGAACGCGAACTCCGTTTGCATTGAGAAACTGTATTTGCTCAACTTTATCAACATCAGTACGGTACACATCAGGAAAGCGCACGCGAACACCCACAAGCTTCTCGCCTTTCTGAATCTGGGTCTCCGAACGGCCTCGCATGATCGTTTCCAATTGGTCACGGACATCGGCAGGATTTAATCCTGCAACAGACGCCTTCACATCGTCCACATTGACGATGAGCGAGGGACCGGAAATGACAATACCGTTGGCGACATCCACCACGCCCGGAACGGTTTCAATTACCGACTTTACTTTTTCTGCTGTGGCATGAAGCAGCGGCGTATTATCGCCGAAGAGTTTAATTTCCACAGGCGACGGATTGTTAGTGAGGTCACCAATTACATCCATCATTAACTGGCCGAATTCTATCTGCAAGCGTGGCTCGAATGATTCTACTTTGTCACGAACTTCAGCAATTACTTCATCAATTGCCCGCGATCGCTTCTTTTTCAATTTAACAAGAAAATCTCCATTATTTGGTTCGGTCAGGAAAAAACCTAATTGAGTTCCACTGCGCCGTGAGTACGATTCTACTTCTGGAATCGCCATCAGAATGTGTTCAACATTCATCAAGATACGGTTTGTTTCATCCAGTGATGTCCCCGGCGGGGATAAATAATCTAGAACAAATGTTCCTTCATCAATATCTGGCATAAAGTCATTGCCAATGTGATTGTACAGGATATACGTCATCATGAGAATAACAAATGCAGCAGGAATAATGAAGAGCCTATACTTGAGAAGCCGGCGGAGAGTACGCTCGTACCATGCAGCAAACTGAGAGGGACGATTGTGACGTTCTAATTCATGTTCGATATCATTTTCTCTCACAAATAGCATGGCCAGCAACGGAGCAAGCGTGATTGAAAAGAGAAACGAGATGAGCATCGCAAAAACCATCGTAATAGAAAGCGACGCAAAGAATGCTCCAGTGACACCGCCGAGAAATGCCAGAGGAATATGAATAACGATCGTGCTTGCTGTAGAACCTATAATAGCGGGCATCAATCCCCTCAACGAGTCAGATGTGGTTTTAGCAAACCCTGCCGCCCGCACTGTCCCATGCTCAGGTTGATGTTTAGAAAAGTGTGTGAAAATATTTTCAATGACAACAATAGAGTCATCGATGATGAGGCCAATAGCCGCCGCGATACCGCCAAGTGTCATGATATTGATTGTTAATCCGACCGAATATAAACATGCAAATGTTGATGCGATAGTTGCCGGCACGACCAACAACATCACCAAACTAATTCGCCAACTGCGAAGAAAAAAGAACACCACAAGCATCGCCAGTACAACGCCGATAAGAATGCTGTCACGTGTGCTCAGTATTGAACTGATGATGAAATCTCCCTGATCATACCAATTCTCAAAGCGCACATCTGCCGGGAGATTAAGCATGGCTATTTCTGCAGTAACGTCTTCCCCTATTTGAACAGTACTGCCTGTCGGTTGTTTGATAATATTGATCAATACTGCATCTTGCCCGTGCGCTGTCGTACGGATAAATTTATCTTCAACAGATGGCGTCACTTCTGCCACGTCGGAAACCTTGATCGGTACTCCGCCCTGAACAGTAACGACGACTGCTTTAATATCGTCTGTAGTTTTAAACAAACCGGATACCAGTGCTAGGTACATCTGGAAATTGTTGTTCACAATTCCGGAGGAAGAAATAAAATTTGTTTTTTGAATTGCATCCGAGATTTGCCGGATATCTAATCGGTATGCAGCAAGTTTTTCCGGCGAAACAGTGACAAGGAATTCCCTCGTATCGCCTCCGGTCACCTCGACTCTTGCCACGCCCTTCACTTTCATTAGCGCCGGCCGTATCTGATACAAAGCAATATCCCGCAGCTCAACCAAACTTAATTTATCAGATGTCAGACTGTAACCGAGAATCGGAAAAACGGCAACGCTCATCTGCTCCGCTTGTATGGAAACAGATGCCGGAAGTGTATTGCGCACGTTCGCAATTCGCCCCTGAAGAAATTGCAGCGTCTGTTGAACGTTTGTTCCCCATTCAAGTCCAATTGATATTTCAGTAGAACCGCGCCCTGTAATAGAGCGGACAAGTTTTACTCCTGGAACCGAGCTCGCTACTTCTTCAAGCGGCTTTGTGACTTCTACCATCATCCGTTCTGCTGGCTGTTCTCCATTATCTGCAAGAATGACGATACGCGGAAACGTGATGTTGGGAAAAAGCGAAATCGGCATGTGCAGTGTTAGCGTAACTCCGGAAATGACGAGCACGGTTACCGTGAAGAGAAATGCTTTTGCATGACGACGGACGTATTCAAACAGACTCATAGTTCATCCTACCGTGCAACAGAGAGCCGCATTGAGTCGGTGAGTGCATAATTACCTTCAGTGACAATCATCATTCCCGCTCGTATTTGTTCACTGCGTATTTCTGCTGAGTAATCATCGTTTGTGCCAACGATGACAGGAATTATTTTTGCCAAAGAATCGGCAGTTATCATCACCACCGAATAAGAATTGTCTTCGTCGTTGCGAAGTAGCGCTGCTTTTGGAATAAACAAAGCGTGTCTCCGAACGCCAGTGGTAATTTGAGCCGTGCCAATCATATCCGTTCGCAACAGCGATAGAATTGAATTGTTCAAAGTTGAAAATCTTAAACGAACTTTGACAGTCTGACTTTGAATATCCGTTTGCGGATTGATTGCGTCAACTATTGCAGGAAATTGTTTTGCCGGCATGGATTGAAAACTAACCGAAGCGCGTTCTCCGCGCTGAACCGATGATACATCGCGAAGAGGTACGTCAGCAAGAAAATCGATAGTGGAAAGATCGACGATTGTGAATAATTCGGCATTTTCTGCAACAAGTTCTCCTTCACTCACGCTTCGTGTAGAAACGATCCCATCAAACTTCGTACACACATTTATACTGTTTTGCGTTGAACGTGCAAGTTCAAGTACATGTTCCGCCTCAGATTTTTGCTCAGCAGTCACCGCCGATTTTAGCATAGATTCTGCACCAAGAATGGTCGCTTCAGATTCTTTCGTTTGGATTATTGCAAGAACATCGCCCTTCCTTACTTCCGTTCCTTCTAGTGCTTTAAAAGCAATGATACGTCCTGCAATTGGTGCATACGATTTTTCTTTCCGCAAGGCATCGGTTTTTCCAATAGCATCAACAACGACAACGGCATCGCGTTCACTCACAGCTCCAACTTTTACGGTAACGACTGCTTTTGCAGCCGATTGACTGCCTTCATCGTCACTCTGCTTTTGACGGCATCCATTAACTAGAAGTGAAGCGGCTATAATAAGAAAAGTGGTCACAAATATTTTATAAGATTTTTTCATATGGCTCATTGTGTGGTCAATTGTTCCATTTTGGCAACAAGAAGTCGGATGTCTGCCAACGTTTGCAGTTCAGAGAGTTTTGTGTCGGTCAGTAATTGTTGTGCTGATAGCACTTCCAGCGACAATGTTCCTCCGCCAG
The DNA here is from genome assembly GCA_050008835.1 of Bacteroidota bacterium. Taxonomy (GTDB): domain Bacteria; phylum Bacteroidota; class Ignavibacteria; order UBA10030; family UBA10030; genus Fen-1298. The sequence continues at coordinate 7,290 of JBEKLV010000030.1, forward strand.
CATATTTAGATTTTGTTAGAAAAAAATTATCTTCCGCGATTTTAATATTGTTTTGAATAACACGAAGCCGTTCATGCTGCTTCATAATCTGTAACCGTGTCTTTCGTGATTCGGTTGTAATGGAACGCTGCAATATGTCCGATTGCAGGCGCAGATTATCTGCATCAAGTCGTTTCTGCTGAACCCGTAAATCGGTTGCACCCCAATTGACAAGAGGGATTTCTAATTCAATACCAAATGAAAACCCAAACATATTGGCACGTTCGTCGCGCGGCAGATGGAGATTATCACCCGAGGTGAGCAATCCCGCATCTCCAACAAATAACACGGTGGGATAATTTTCATGCTGTGTTAGTTCGACATCCATCAGGGAATGCTTGACAGCCAGCGATGCCGCCGACATTTCGAGATTTGATAACGAATCCGCATATACATTAAACAATGGAGAATCAATTTCTGTGTTCATCGTATCGTTCAATGAGCCGACAATGTTGAATGTCGTATCAAGCGGTGTGCCTATCAATTCTGCTAAGGAATACTTTGCGATCACAAATTCTTCAGTCGCTTTCTGATACGCAAGCTGCGCATTCGAAATCTGAAGCTCCGTTTTTAAAACGTCGGTGTATGCAGCACTTCCGACTTTGGAGAGGCGGCGGACAATTTCTAAATACTCGCTCAATTGTTGAACGCTTTCTTCCTGCAAAATAATTTCTTGTTCAGCGCGAAGCGTTTCGACAAATGCCTGTTTAACAGAAAACATTAAATCGCGTTCAGCTATTCGTTTTTCTTTCGCAAGCCGATCGATGTCTAAAGAAAGCTGATCAGATTTCAGTCCGCGTATGCCACCGTCATATAACGATTGCTGAACTATTACTTGTCCCGATACTTGGCCGCCATTTGACAGGGCTGGATCATATCCAAGATTTCCGAATGATGGTGCATAGATAGAACTCGCACCTAATTTTATTTGCGGAAGTTTCGTTGTTGAAAGTTCAGCATGCGAAAGCTCTGCCGTGCGAATGGCATTCTCAGCATTTCGCATCCTTGGATTTTGTGTGCGTGCTAACATCAAGCAGCGGTCGAGTGTGAACACCGTCTGACCGCTTGCATATGAAATAACAACGGCAATGAGAAGAAAAATTCTGATTACGCTTTTCACTGATTCTATTTCTGAATTTTTAGAATGCAAAATGTGTTTGGCAGAATTACCGGCCGCGGCCGTGGGTGTTCAGGCGTTGGAGCTGGCGCGGGACCAAACTCTGCGGATGGAAGATACAAAGTATGCGTTTTGGGGTCAACAGTTATTGTACGCGCTCCGGGTTGTGTGGTAACCGTTTCGAGCACGGAAAATTTTGCAGGTGATTCTTCTTGTACCACTGTCACGGTACCGTCACCGTTTGATGAAAAGGCGAGGCCTACGACTGGGTCAAATGCACATCCATCAACCCTATCACCGATTGGAAGCGAAGTAATGACATTTCCATTCTCTGCGTCTACTACGACCATCATTTTATTGCTGCACACAGAAAACAAACGATTGTGTTCAACATCGATAGCTAAACCGGAAGGTTCTTCACCTGGTTTTATCTGCCAGCGAGAAAGGATTTTCATTTCCTTTGCATCAATGGCTACGATTTCACTTTTATCTTCGATATTTACAAAAACACGACCCTTTCTGTCGGTAGCGGAAAATTCTGGTTTGCCACTGAGTGGCAATGTTGAGACCACGGTTCCTTTTTCAGCATCAAGTATCGTCGCATCGTTGCTTCGCCCGTTGAAAACAAATACACGGTGAGAAAAAGAATCATACAGAATCGCATCAGGATTCTTTCCGACTGAAACTGTGTCAATAAGCTTCAGAGTTTTCAAATCCACAATGCTTACAGTAGATGCACGCCCGTTAGAAATGAAGCAACGGCCAAATTCATTAGCCACTGCAATCCCATGTACACCTTCTGTTTTAGGAATTTCGGCAATTACTTTATCGGAATCGGTACTAATCACAACAACTTTTGTCGCGTGCGAAACGAACAATTGATGCGATTGAGAATTAAAGGTAAGGTAATCCCAGCCGCCTTCACCACCAACGGCAATTTTCTTCACGACATGATAACCCGACGAAGATTGTGCAATACTAATTGCTGAAAAGCACATGAGAAGGATTGCGATGTTCCGCATAATTTTAAGCATTGTGATTCTCCTATGATATGATTGGTTTAGAAAAACAATATTCTATAGTCACGTCAGCATGAAAACAAACATGGATCCGATTAAAGTGAATCACTTTCATGGTTTTATAAATTAATATACAAGAAATATAGATACAGATAATTTAGAATTTTCTTCAATAAGAAGTATACGTATAGATTACCTTTATAAATAGAGTATAAAAAAGATGAAAATGAGGTGAAAACTTTTAGGAATGTGAAGTCCATCTTTTTTGTCTATTAAGGCATAGGCAGAAGATGGACTTCAATCTTGAGAGGGTTATTCATATCTCAAAGCATCAATGGGGTTGAGTAATGCTGCTTTTCTTGCCGGATAAAATCCAAAAAATATTCCGATAGCAATAGAAAATCCGAATGAAAGGATAATCGAGAATGCTGTGACGATAGTAGGCCACTTCGCAATGCTCGATATGACCGATGAACCGATAACACCGAGTATAATTCCAGTGATACCACCCAATAAACTTAACACAAGTGCTTCGATAAGAAATTGTGTAAGTATGTCTCTGCTTCTGGCGCCAATGGACATACGAATTCCGATTTCGCGCGTTCGTTCCGTGACAGATACAAGCATAATGTTCATAATACCGATGCCGCCAACAAGCAATGAGACCGATGCGATGCTTGCCAGAAGGATTGTGAGGATGTCTGTGGTTGCTGTTGCTGTTGCCGCAAGGTCAGTCTGATTACGAATTGTGAAGTCATCTGAATCGTACGGTTGAATTTTATGCCTCATACGCAGAAGATCGGAAATCTGTGTCTGAGCAACACTAATATCTTTCAAACTCGTAGCGGAGACAAGGATAAACCTTAAATTGGGCCAATGAGAGAGTCTTCGTATCACAGTGGTATATGGTGCAAGGATGACATCGTCTTGATCCTGACCCATTGCGTTTTGCCCTTTTTTCGTAAGTACACCGACGACTTTAAACGGGACACTTCGTATGCGAACGGTTTGATCAACCGGACTTGATTCGGGAAAAAGATTATCGGCAACTGTTTTTCCTAATATACAGACTTTTGCCGCTGCCTTAACATCTTGATCAGTGAAGAATTCTCCGTATTCAACCGGCCATTGGCGTATCTCAAGATAGTCGGTACCGACACCTTGAATACCGGTTGACCAATTAAGATTACCGGCAATAACCTGACCTCCGGCCATCGAACCAGGAGAGATATACTGAACGGTTGGGCATTCTTTTGCAATTGCAAGGGCATCGTCTTCCGTGAGTGTTGTGGCTGATCCTGCAGCAGTCCTTACACCTGCTTGTTGTTGAGCGCCTGGATATACCATAAGCACATTTGTGCCTAAAGATGCAATCTGTGCCTTCACTGAATACTCTGCACCCTGGCCAATGGCAAGCATTGCTATAACAGCACTAACACCGATAATGATTCCGAGCATAGTAAGAAATGATCGCATTTTATTGCGCTGCAAAGCTCTGAATGCAGAAAGAAGAATATTCAAAATCTTCATATCGTTTCCTCCTCTTCATCATCGATCATCGGCATTTCTTTGATCGCCTCGGAAGCGATTTTTGGATTGCTGTTGATTCTGTCTGTTTTAATCTTGCCATCCCGAAAGACAATGTGTCGTTTCGCAAACGTTGCAATGTCCGGCTCATGGGTTACAAGAATAACTGTAATACCGTTATCGTTGAGCTCCTGGAATATACCCAGGACCTCAACGCTTGTTCGACTATCCAGATTACCAGTCGGTTCGTCGGCTAGAATAATACTCGGATCATTTACTAATGCTCTTGCTATTGCAACACGCTGTTGTTGACCGCCGGAAAGCTGATTCGGGTAATGATGGATTCTATCCCCAAGTCCTACGCGCTCAATCGCTTCAATAGCTTTTGCTTTGCGGACTTTGTTCGATGTCGGACCGTAGAACAATGGGAGTTCCACATTCTCAAGTGCCGATGTGCGCGAAAGGAGGTTAAATCCTTGAAATACAAATCCGATTTTTTTATTCCGTATCGCTGCGAGTTCGTCTCTAGATAATTTCCCAACATCAATTCCTTCAAGCACGTACGATCCTTTCGTCGGCTTGTCGAGACATCCCAAAATGTTCATAAATGTGGATTTACCGGAGCCAGACGCCCCCATGATTGCGACAAATTCTCCTTTTGACACGCTAACCGATACTCCACGCAGAGCATGTACATCAACCTCTCCAAGTTGATAGATTTTAGTCAAATGATCTATCTGGATAAGTGTTCCGTTAGCACTTATTGGTGCATTGTAGACATCGGCGATCATCGGAAGCCTCCTCCTCCGGGAGGTCGCTGACTTTGACTTGTGAGAGGACTCTGTACTTGTTGAGATGTCGCACCGTTGTCTGAAGTTGCACCGAGTACTATCTGATCACCAGATTTTAACTTCATTGAATTTATTTCCGTGTATCGCCCATCGTTCAAACCGGTTCTGACAAAAACAGATTCAAGCAATCCATTAGATTTCAAAATCCAAACTCTTCCTCTTCCAGATTGATGGGAAGGTATATATGCACTTTTTTGATACTCGGGATAGTCCGAAATAACACCGAATTCTGCAGCACTTCCACTCACTTTGGATTTTGGTTTACTTAAAGTGATTGGTGTATTTCGTGTAGACATTCTGCCAGCGAACATCTTTTGTATTTCGCTGCGTAAATCTTCCTGACTTAACTTACCGCCATGCGCCGACTGAATCGAGTCTCTGATGGCTCGGAAACGAGCCCTATCTGTTGCTGATGGTTGAAAGTTTTCATTCTGACCGGCACCTTCATTTTGTCCATTAGAACCAAATGACTTTTGATTGACAGATGATTTGTTGTCTTCGGCTAGGGAGGGGCGGCCCAATTTTGAAGAGTCTGTCATGTTCTCTCCTCTTCCCATAAAACCGCTTCGTGCTGAACTAGCACCCGTTGTGTCGACAATATCTGCAGATGGCTGAAATCTTAAAGCCATATTCGAAACCTTCATAACATTGCTTGCACTTGCAACGAGAATTTTGACATTTGCAGTCATTCCTGGCATGAGCTTCAGTTGATCGTTTTGAACATCGATGATGACAATATAATTCACAACATTTTGTATGGATTGTGGAGCAAGCCTGATCTGCGATACCGTGCCTGAAAAGGTCTCATCAGAATAAGCATCAACGGTAAATGTTGCCGGCTGACCAACACTGATCCTCCCAACATCGGATTCATCAACGGTGGTTTGAACCTGCATTTTCTTTAGATCATTTGCGATTGTAAATAATGTCGGAGAAGAAAAACTCGCTGCTACCGTTTGACCGATGTTAACAGCACGGTTGATGACGACGCCGTCGATAGGGGCATAGATTGTCGCATAGGCTAAGTTAATTTTTGCCCTGTCGAGGGCTGCTATTGCAGATTTCAGATTGGCTTCATTTGATTCATATGTTGTCAATGCCGCATCATAATTGATTTGTGAATCGAGCGCTCGATCAAGCAATACTTTCTCCCTGTCAAGGTTTCTTTTGCTGTCTGCCTCCTGTGCCTTTGCTTTGTCGAGACTCGCTTCAGCATCTTTTACAGATTGCACAAGGAAGGTGGAATCAATTTGTGCGATGAGTTGTCCTTTTTTTACAATAGAGTTGAAGTCCGCATAGAGTTTAGCGATGATTCCCGAAACCTGTGTACCAACATCAACACTAATGACCGCATTGATAGTGCCGGTTGCTGTCACGTAGACCGTCAGATCTCCTTGCGCAACTTTATCAAACCGGTAACTGTAGGCCTGACTTTTATTTCTTGCAAAGAGCAGAATTACTCCGATAATTATTACGACAATTACCGAACCATAAATAAGGAATGACTTTTTCATATTGAACTCCTAAAGAATCATCGATTAAGACTTACACATTGTCTGTAAATATTAGACGAATCTTGACACAAAAAGTTTTTTAATTTCAAACTGAATCAATTAATGTTTTTTCATTACAGACCATGATATAGAAATATGTAACCATATGGAAAACCCTTATCAAGTATATTATCGAGACACACAGATTGACCCTTTTATACCAGTGAAGAATCTGGTGTAACTATTGCAGCGAGACTTTAATTCGTTCAGTTTGTTTTAATAAATATTTTGGATACATTTCTCTCCGTGCGGATATAAAAACATCTATAATATAGCGGAATATGCACTTTCAGGAAAGCAGCTTTTAAAATTTTCGCATAACTGAAAAGCAGGAGGCGGTTTTATGCTAAAGCAATCGTTTCGCAGATCGGTACATTTCTTGTCCTCCTAAAGTCGATTATACTTAGGAAGTGTAATATAATGCATGAACTTTCGGTTGCGCAAAGTATTGTAGAGATCATTCGACAGCATGTTCCTGAACCAGACTGGGACCGTGTTATAGTGGTACGCTTAAAAATCGGTGCAGTTGCAGGTATAGTCCCTGAATCACTGGAGTTCTCGTTTCAAGCCATTACGGCAGAATCATTACTTAGCCACGCCCGGCTGGAAATTGAATTCGTTCCATTTCGCATTCATTGTAACACTTGCGATACGAAAACAGAAAACGAAGATGGATTTGCATTGTGCGGTAAGTGTGGAAGTACAGACACGAAAATGCTATCGGGATCAGAGCTGAACATCAGTGAAATTGAGATAGCAGAACCAGAAGTGGAAATGCTATGAGTATACTTACCATCGAACGAAAAGTTTTAGAGAAAAATGACGAGCTTGCGGCAAAAAACCGCGAACTCTTTCAACACCATGGTATATTCGTATTAAATATTGTTAGCTCACCGGGTTCTGGTAAGACAAGTATTTTAGAACGAACACTAGAGCACTTGAAAGGCGATCTTCGCGTTGCGGTTATTGAAGGCGACGTACAAACAGATTTTGACGCGCAACGTGTGGCAAAGTTTGGCGTCCCAGTTGTTCAGATTGTCACAAACGGTAGCTGCCATCTTGATGCGAAATTAGTGCAAGATGCGATTAGTAATATTGAACTGAAAGGAATTCAGCTGCTCGTTATCGAGAACGTTGGCAATCTGGTGTGCCCAGCTAACTACGATCTAGGGGAACACATAAAAGTGGTAATAGCAAGTACAACGGAAGGGGATGATAAACCGTTGAAATATCCGGCAATGTTTCGGAATGCTTCTGTTCTTCTCGTCAATAAAATTGATTTGATACCATACGTAAATTGTAATATCAATGAGTTAAAAACCAATGCTCTCCGGATCAATCCGACATTAAATGTATTTGAAACATCGTGCACTACAAAACAAGGTATTGATTTGTGGTGCGCTTGGTTAGAAAAACAGGTAGAGAGTATTCCATCAATGAACAAATTATCCCGCTAGAAATATGGGGCTCAAATAACAAGCAACGAATTAAGAAAAAAAATTATGGCACAGTTAGAAATAAAATCAGCAAATCATCCAAGCGGTGATAATCGGTTTAAGCTGCTCGACCGAGCGATTACCAAGTATCATGGAAGCGGCTATGCATTGATTGAGATTTTGCATGTGGCGCAGGGCATTTTTGGATTTATTGAAAACGATTTGATGGTATATATTGCCAATGCACTGAAGCTTCCACTCAGCCGTGTGTACGGTGTAGCGACATTTTATCATTTCTTCCGCTTAAAACCGCAAGGTGAACATACCTTCGTACTTTGTACTGGTACGGCATGTTATGTAAAAGGTGCAAATGAAATTCAAAAAGCTGTTGAGTGTCACTGCGAATGTAAATTCGGCGAGACAACGAAGGATAACAAAGTTTCGCTCATTTCGGCGCGCTGTGTTGGTTCGTGTGGATTAGCTCCAGTTTCCGTACTTGATGATTCTGTCGCCGGCAAAACGACACCCGATGAAGCTGTGAAACGCATAAAGCATTGGCAGGAAGAAATAAAGGAGGTTGCGGCATGACAAACGAAGATCTCCGTGAGTTGGCAGAAAAAGAACAGACTCGACAGGCGCAATTCGAACACCGTATTTTGTTTTGTTCATCTGCCGGTTGTGTTTCGAGTGGATGCGACGCAGTGAAATCCGAGATGAAGAAAGCAATTGAAGAGCTTGAGTTAACTAAGAAATGCGAATTGATCGGAACTGGCTGTCTTGGTCTTTGCGGCGAAGGGCCATTAGTATTTGTGCATTCCGGTCCGACACTCTACCAGCATGTAGATGCGAAAGTAGCGCGTCGAATCGTAGAAGAACATATTGGACAGGGTAAGAAAGTAAAAGAGAATGAGATTGATTTGAATGCTCCATTCTTTATTTCGCAAAAGAAAATTGTGCTGGAAAACATGGGCAAGATTAATGCCGAGAGTATTGAAGAGTACATTGCGGCAGGCGGATACGAAGCCCTTGCCAAAGTGCTCACCGAGCTGATACCGGAAGAAGTGATTGGCGAAATTCGTAAATCCGGATTACGCGGCAGAGGCGGCGCAGGTTATCCCACTGGATTGAAATGGGATATTGTCCGCAAGGGTGTAGCAGATCAAAAGTATGTTATTTGCAATGCCGATGAAGGAGATCCGGGTGCATTTATGGATCGCAGTGTTCTCGAAGGTGATCCACATCGCGTGTTGGAAGGCATGGCTATTGCCGGATATGCAGTTGGTGCAAGCCAGGGATTTATATACGTCCGAGCAGAATACCCGCTTGCTATCGAACGGTTAAAGACAGCAATCAAGCAAGCGGAAAGACTTGGACTGCTTGGAAATAGAATTTTTGAATCGCAATTCAACTTCCGTATTGATATTCGCATTGGCGCCGGTGCATTTGTGTGCGGTGAAGAAACAGCATTGATGCGCTCTGTAATGGGTCGACGAGGCCGTCCAAAAGTCCGACCACCATATCCGTCAGAAAAGGGATTGTGGGATAAACCAACATTAATTAATAATGTTGAAACGTTTGCCAATATTGCGCCAATCCTTATGCGCGGAAGCGCATGGTTCACAGGAATCGGCACACAAAAAAGTCCCGGCACAAAAGTTTTCGCACTTGCCGGAGAAATTAATCGCACTGGCCTTGTCGAAGTGCCAATGGGTATTCCACTGAGAAAAATTATTTTCGACATCGGCGGTGGAACTCCGGAAAGAACTGAATTTAAAGCGGCACAAACCGGCGGACCTTCCGGCGGCTGCATCCCAAAAGAACATCTCGATCTACCAGTTGATTATGAATCACTCCAATCAGTTGGTTCGATTATGGGCAGCGGTGGAATGATTATAATGGATGACATTTCCGACATGGTAGATGTAGCCAAATACTTCATGGATTTCTGTATGGACGAATCGTGTGGCAAGTGTATCCCATGCCGCGTAGGAACGAAACACATTTACATGTTACTTGACAAGATTGTTAATCGTAAAGCGACAAAAGAAGAATTTGAATTATTGAAAGAACTTTGTGTTATGGTAAAAGAGACCAGTCTCTGCGGTCTTGGCCAAGCAGCGCCGAACCCTGTCCTTTCCACTATTCGGTTCTTCAAAGAAGAATACATTTCCAAGCTGAAAGCTGCGACAGAATTCGATACGAATGATAGTGGTCACTCGCCAGCATCTGCCAAGAAGGAGGCATAATCCATGTCAGTTATTACATTTATTATAGATGAAGAACATTACAGCGCTCAAGAAGGAGATACAATTCTTCAGGTTGCACGTGATAATAAAATTCACATTCCAACATTGTGCTATCTTGACGGTTTATCCACTATTGGTGCTTGTCGATTATGTGTAGTGGAAATCGAGGGATCGCCAAAATTATTTCCAGCTTGTACGACAAAACCTACTGAAGGCATGATAGTTCGAACCAATACTGAACGGCTGAAAAAATATCGACGGATGATTGTCGAGCTTCTGGCATCTGAGGGAAACCATGAGTGCGCTGTGTGTGTGGTCAATGGACATTGTGAATTGCAAAATTTAGCATACGAAGTCGGCCTCGATCACGTGCGCTTCCCCTATCTCTTCCCACATAAATCTCTCGATGCTACGCATAAGGAATTTGTGATGGATAGAAACCGCTGTGTCTTGTGTACGCGCTGCGTGCGTGTTTGCCATGAAGTTGAAGGTGCTCACGTTTGGGATATTGCCGGCAGGGGAATCGATTGTGAAATCATTGCCGAACTTAATCGGCCATGGGGAACATCGGAAAGCTGTACATCTTGTGGTAAATGCGTACGTGTCTGCCCGACAGGCGCGTTATTCGAGAAAGGCGCTTCAATTGGCGAGATGCAAAAAGAACGTGGATTTATTAAGTATATCGTAAATGCACGCAATAAGCGCGAGTGGGTACACACGGCTCAAGAAGATGAATAATATCGATGTAAAACGAATAATTGTTGAATGAAAAAGTATTGTAAAAACAGAAATTAAAACCTCTCTACGAGAATAAATATTATGAAACCAAGAGTAGCAACAGCATGGCTGGGAGGATGTTCCGGCTGTCATATGTCGTTCCTCGATTTAGACGAGCGGCTTATCGAACTTGCAGACAAGATTGAACTTGTCTATTCTCCATTTGCTGATGTAAAAGAATTTCCACAGAATGTTGACGTCGCACTAGTTGAAGGCGCAATTGCAAATGTCGAAAACGAAGAGATGGCGCATATCATTAGGAAAAACTCACGTATTGTCATGGCATTTGGCGATTGTGCTACAACGGGCAATGTGACAACGATGAGAAATCCGATACCACTCGAAGATGTTGAGCGGCGCTCGTACATCGAACTGGCAGATAAAAACCCGCGTATCCCGGATGAGTATATAACAATTGACCAGCTTCTAAAAACGGCGCGGCCATTGCACGAAGTTATTAAAGTTGATGTATGGCTGCATGGTTGTCCGCCAACTGCCGATCAAATTTGGTTTGCCATTAGCGAATTATTGCAAGGCAAAATTCCCGTACTGCCGCCGGCATATTTACGGTATGGATAGCCGGAGGCTTGGAACAAATGCATGCAAAGTGTGCGCCTTTAAGGCAAAAAATATTAATCGATTGAACCGAGAAAAATATGTCGAAAACAATAACATTAGCACCTGTGACTCGCATCGAAGGTCACGCAAAGATCACTATTCAGTTGGATGATAATAGTGATGTTTTAGATGCCAGATTTCATGTAAATGAATTTCGCGGATTCGAAAAATTCACTGAAGGCCGCTTGCTTTGGGAAATGCCCGGTATTACATCGCGTATTTGTGGTATTTGTCCTGCCAGCCATCTTTTGACATCGGCAAAAGCCGGTGATGATATTCTTGCGGTAGAAATCCCGGAGACCGCTGAGAAATTACGCCGTCTGCTTACGCTTGCACAGTGGCTGCAATCTCACGCGCTTAGTTTTTTTCATCTTTCTGCGCCGGATTTTCTGCTGGGCTTCGATTCCAATCCGGCAACGAGAAATGTATTCGGCCTTATCGCTGCCGATAAGGAATTTGCAAGGCGTGGAATTCGCTTACGAAAGTTTGGTCAGGAGATCATCGAGATTCTTGGCAGTCGCCGCATTCACACACCTTGGACAGTTCCGGGCGGTGTTCGCGAACCGCTCGATCCTGCAAAGAAAGATTACATGCTCGGCTGGATTCCTGAAGCAAAAGAAACTGTCGGGCTTGCGTTGGATGCGATAAAGAAAATCCATAAGAAATTTGCAAAAGAAATTCCAGAGTTCGGTAATTTCCGCTCACTTCTTGTTGGGCTTGTTTCTAAAGATGGTGGACTTGAGTACTACGACGGTTTTCTTCGCATTATGGATGGAAATGGAAATACAATTGCCGATAAGCTAGATCCAAAGAAGTATTTTGAATACTTCGGTGAAGCGGTAGAGCCGTGGTCATATCTGAAATTTCCGTACTACAAACCGTTTGATTATCCAAAAGGAATGTACCGAGTCGGTCCATTGGCGCGCGTGAACATTTGCGATTACATAGAAACACCGCTGGCAGAAGCTGAACGAAAGGCTTTCAAAAAGCTTGGCGGCAATGTCGGTGTCGTGAACAACTCATTTTATTATCATTATGCACGCTGCATTGAAATGCTCTTTGCAGTAGAGAAAATAGAAATGCTGCTAACCGATCCCACAATTCTTGGCACAAATATTCGTTCTATGGCATCCATCAACAGAACTGAGGGTGTCGGCTGTACTGAAGCGCCGCGCGGTGTTTTGTTCCACCATTACCATGTAAATAAAGACGGTGTTATTCAGAAAGCGAATCTCGTTATTGCAACAGGGCAGAATAATATTGCAATGAACCGTACTGTCCGCCAGATTGCGGCGTATTTCATTGACGGTAAGAAAGGAAAAATTACAGAGGGCATTTTGAATCGTGTCGAAGCCGGAATCCGCTGTTACGACCCGTGCTTGTCCTGCTCAACGCATGCGCTTGGCCAGATGCCGTTGCATATTGAATTAGTGAGCGCTAGCGGAAAGGTGCTTGACGAAGTTCGGCGATGAGCAAAGTCCTTGTTATCGGTTATGGCAATACGCTCCGCGGCGACGATGCTGCGGGAGTTCATGCCGCCGAGTTGATTGCAAAGCGTCATCCTGAAATTATCTGTGTTCGTGTGCACCAGCTTATGCCTGAATTAGCCGAACAGATAGCTGAATGCGACGTTGTTTTCTTTGTCGATGCCCAAGAAGATGTTACACAAGTTAATGCGCGATTGATTGCACCCAGCGTCAAGACCGATCAACCGCGCACACATTTTATCTCACCGGAATCTCTTCTTGCTCTGAGCCAACAGTTATATCAGCATTTACCGGCGAAGGCATATGTGGTCGGCATTCCCGCATCGCAGTTTGAATTCAGTGAAAAACTTTCGACACAAACAGATCAAGCAATGCATGAATGTGTGGCTATAGTGGAAAAATATTTGACACTATAAAAAAACTGCCAGTATATTTCTGCAATAGTCGTCAATAATAAGTTATTTAACATCAAATCTTTGCTCTAGCAACGACATAGATATATCGCAATGTATCAGTTCCCATGTTCGTTACGTCATGTTCGGTATTTGGAGGACAGTAGGCAACACAATATGGAAGTAAATGAATCGTTGATCCTCCGATTATTTTCATCTCGCCTTTTCCTGCCAGTACAACTATGACTTCTTCGTTATCTCTTGTGCTGTGCCTTCCCACTGATTTTGAAGGAGCGAGCA
>JBEKLV010000300.1:0-3697 GCA_050008835.1 Bacteroidota bacterium
ATGACGGACAAGCGTATGCTTTTTGAACTCACGGGGGGTCATTCCTGTGTGCCGTTTAAATGCGCTATTAAAGACGGACTTGGAATTGAAACCACATTGATATAAAACTTCCAGAATGGACTTTTCATTCTCTTTCGCTGTGGACAAGAGCTGTTTGCTTTCTTCAATGCGAAATCGATTGATGAAATTATAGAAGTTCTGGTTTAATTCCATATTGAGAATTTGAGAAATAACGTAAGTGGGAAGAGCTAATTGATCGGCAAGGTCGGACAGGGAAAGTGTTGGCTTGAGATATGGTTTATGCGTGGCAACATATTCTTGAATCTTCTTTGTGTACTGTTCCTTCTCTGTCTCCGAAAGCATGTTCTTTTCGTATTTACTCCGATTCTCGGGTTCGTTATGGAAGAGATATGGGAATTTTAATCCCTCGTAGACCATAGCATTGGCAATAAAGAAGATGTTGAAGACGGTTGCTGCCTGAAGAATACGGCCTGCGAGTTGACCGAATGGCAGATACATCGAAAGAATATTCATTCCCCATACAATGATAAAATCATAGATGAGAAATTTGAAGAAGAAAATATTTCGTTCCGCGGATTGCGAATTGAATGTATACATATCTTTTTTTGCGTGCGCAAGTACTCTCAGCGCGATGATTCCGTAAATAGTAAAATGGGAATAGATAAAGAGCGCGCTGGCTCTCGACCACGGGGCCGACCAGGGATACCACTGTTGAAGAAGCTGCAGCTTTGCTTCAACAGGAAGAATATGGTATTGAGAGATGACGAATCCCAGATGCAAAAGGAAGGGAAGAAGATGGAGAGCATGGATCGGTTTGAATCTGAAATTTGCATTTGTAGTCACTACCATAATAAAATAAATAGCGGGTCCCAATAATAGCTGAAACCATATGCCAATGCAGACGAAATTGAGTGACCACAGCGGGAGTTTATCATGGAACGCAATAAGGAGCGTATCTCCGACAAAGAACGCCTTCGATAAAATGAAGACGACAAGAAGAAGATTTCGCTGTGAAGTCCGCTGAGGATGGAGAAGAAGGAAAATGCTAACAAGGATAATTTGAAAGACAGTGAAAAACTTGCAAAGATTAAGGATGTCGTAATACACAGAATATTCCTCTTACAAAAATCCCGGAACTTTTTCAGAACAAACAGAACTTGTAGATAATCAATAACTGATTCGCAACACAAAAAAGATATTGGTTTTCTCGGGGGAATGCAAGAGTTGCATCAAAAAGTAGGTGCACTTTCTTAAGGAATGGGAAAACAGAGTCATCGTACATCTGTTCATAAGTGTTACTACTTCCCTGCCGAGAAGATCAGAGACTCTTAATGTCACCTCAGATCTTTATCATAAATATATAAAATCTTAAACAACATTATGGACTCACTAAAAACGGAAATAATTTGTTTGAAATTACCAAGGAATTTAGTAAGGGCACGGATGTATATAAATAACCTATTGTTTAGGTGATATATGAAAAACTCTTCATCCTCTTATCTTTGAATCACACACATTTTTCCATATATTTTTCTATGTTTTTATTGAAGGACAATGACATGAAACGAGTATTTTTACTTATCGTGGGGGCATTTCTGTTCGAAGGTTGTATCCAGACTATTGCGTTGCGTTCGATGGGTGGTATTCTCGATAATGGACTGGCATCGTTCAATGAGGAATCTGATCTACAATTAGCTCACGAAGCGCTGGGAAGTAATCTTAAACTGATCGAGGCAATGATCAAGAGCGATCCGGAGAACGAGCAATTTCTTTTATTTGCCGCACAAGGTTATAATTCCTATGCACTAGCTTTTTGCGAGGATGATAGCGTAGATCGTGCCCGAGTTTTCTATTTACGTGCTAAAGAATATGGAATGCGTGTTCTCATGAAAAACAAGAAGTTCAAGGAAGCAATGGATGGGGATATCACGGTGTTCCGTGAGGCGGTAAAGACTTTCAGTAAGGATAATGCACCGGCAATTTTCTGGACGGCATTTAGCTGGGGCAGTTATGCGAATATCACGCGCACTGATGTTGCGGGTCTTGCTGATTTGAGTAAGGTGCAAGCTCTCATTGAATTTGTAGCTGATAATGATCCATCTTTTTATCACGGCGGGGCATATTTATTTCTTGGTGTTATCGAAGGCACCACACCTAAATCGCTTGGCGGAAATCCTGATAAAGCGAAAGAGTATTTTGAAAAATGTCTTACAATAAACGGCGGCAAGTTTTTGATGACACAGTTGTATTATGCAAAGATATATGCAGTAGCAACTCAGAATCAACCGTTGTTTGAGTCGTTACTGAAACAGGTTGAAGATGCTTCAATAGACGATGTGCCTGAAATTCGGCTTGCAAATGTAATTGCAAAGCAAAAAGCACGAAGATTGTTAGCACAGGAAAATGAACTATTCTAATTAGCCACAAAGAATGCAAAGGAACAAAAAGATTATGAAACGAGTCAGTATAAATATCTTTATAACTCTAATATTTTCAACTTTCTTATTCACTATGGGTTTTTCCCAGCAATATTTAATTAAGTTTGCTTCCATCTCACCTAAAGGTACCACGTGGATGAATGTGATGGATGAATATGATAAAACAGTCCGGCAAGAAAGCGGTGGACGCCTTGGTTTCAAAATGTATCCGGGTATGGTGCAAGGAGATGAAAAAACAGTGGTGCGAAAAATTTCTGTCGGCCAATTGCATTCCGCCGGATTTACAGGCGTCGGACTTGGTGAGATCGCGCCGAAGATCCGCTTATTCGATTCACCTTTTCTCATTCAAACAGACGATGAAGCCGATAACCTGTATAAAAAATTTGATGGAGAGATCCGGGCAGCGTTTGAAGCAAACGGTTATGAATTGATTGGTCTGGTTGAAATTGGGTTCGTATATGTGTTCAGCAAAACTTCTATTGCACAGCCTTCTGATATCAAGCAGCAGAAGATGTGGGTTTGGGAAGGAGATCCTGTTGCGGAAACAGCATTTGCCGCCATTGGTCTTACGCCTATTCCACTTTCCATCGACAACGTCTATACTTCTTTACAAACTGGATTGATCAATGCGTTCTATACAACACCGTATGCAGGAATTTCATTGCAATGGTATACACAAGCGAAGTATGTCGTCGATTTCCCGCTCACGTGTTCAACCGGTGCAGTTGTCATTTCAAAAAAATTCTTCGACAGTCTGCCTGCTGATCTTAAAGAAATTCTTCTTCGCAATGGAAAAATCTACATGAATAAACTTTCTGAGCTGGGGCGTAAAGACAACCAGAATTCGTTGAATGAATTAAAAAAGCGGGGCATTATCTTTACCAAGGCAGATGCAAAAGCGACAAAAGAATATATTGAAACAGGCACACGCGCGCGTAGAATGCTTCTCGGCAAAATGTATGATGAAGGATTTTTAAATCGTGTAGAAAATGAAGTTGCCGATTATAGAAAGAGCCGAAAATCCAAATGAAGACGCTTAAGACATTTGATCTTGCCCTCAACAAAGCTGAAGGTGCTTTGCTTATTCTGATGCTTTCGATCATGGTGCTAGTTGCTTTCAGCCAGGTCATGCTGCGAAATGTATTCCATACGGGTATCAATGGTGCAGATGTTTTATTACGACACCTTGTCCTTTGGATTGGATTTCTTGGTGCTGCTATTGCCACCAGTGAAAAAAG
>JBEKLV010000301.1:0-3686 GCA_050008835.1 Bacteroidota bacterium
TCAATCGATCCATTAACACCTTTGATAGACCAGATTGTTCGGCATTTTTCAAATCAATCTTATTTGCATCGATGATCGCGGAAGTTTCACTTCGAAGGCGAGCGTTGATCGCCTTGAGCAAATCGTTTTTCTTTGCAGTGGAGCAATTATAAAGAATGCGGCCTGCTTGTCGAACTAACTGTGCTTTTCTTACTATATCATCTTCTAACATTACCCTTCTCCAATCAAAACCAAATTATCACGATGAATCACTTCGTCATGCGATTTGCGATTGAGAATTCTTTCAATCTCACCGGTTTTTTTCCCTTTAATTTTGCCGAGATCTGTTGAAGAGTATCCGGTTACACCTTTTGCGATCACTTTGTTATTCAAATCTAAAATAGATATAGTCTCGTTTGCTTTGAATTCTCCATGTACTTCGATAATTCCAGACGGCAGCAAACTTTTATTTTTCTTTAATAGTGCAAGTTTGGCTCCGTCGTCAACGCGCACACATCCTTTTGCTGAGGACACAAAACCAATCCACTTTTTTCGCATGTTCAATTTATTTTCAGCCGGCAAAAAAAGCGTTCCTTTAAAAGTGCCCGAGAAAATTTCTTCTAATACGCCTGGATTCTCGCCATTGGCAATGATCATCGCAATACCTGCAGAAACGCAGCGCTTTGCCGCCTGAATTTTTGTAATCATTCCGCCAGTGCTCAATTCGGTTTTGCTGCTCTTTGCAAGTTTCTCAATTTGCAGTGTAACTTTTTCCACAACAGGGATTAGTTCGGCTTCATCGTTCTTCGTTGGATCATCCGAGAAAAGCCCGTCAACATCGCTTAGAATGATAAGCAGATCTGCTTCGATAAGATTTGCGACCATTGCGGAAAGATTATCGTTATCACCAAGCTTGATTTCTTCTACTGCAACCGTATCATTTTCGTTGATAATCGGAACAACACCTTGTTCAAACAATATGGGAAAAGTGTTTTTTGCATTGAGATACCGTGCGCGATTCACAAAATCATCTTTGGTAAGCAAGATTTGTGCAATTGTGCAATCCTGTTTCCTGAAAGCATTTTCGTAAGCCTCCATTAACAGCGGCTGACCAATAGCTGCCGTCGCCTGTTTTTCTGGAATCGTCTTGGGACGCTCTTTTAACTTGAGTGCGGCAACCCCCGCACCAATTGCCCCAGAACTGACAATGGCGATATGGTTTCCTATGGCATTCAAACGGGCAACACTTCGGGCTATCTCGTCAATCCGATCTAGATTGATCCCCTTCACTTTGTCGGCAAGAAGATTTGTGCCAATCTTGATAACGATCTTGTTGCGTGTTCGAAGTATGGATTTAAGGCGGTGCATAATATTTTATTATACTAAATAGTAAGATGAATTCAAAAAAACACTTGTCGCTCTATTAACTAAATCATACCACCCCTTCCTCCCTTACTCGTTTGAGGAGGGGGAATCTCGAATCGATATAATATCATATCGAGATGTTGGTGCCGTTGCGGGAAGCACGATCGGTTATGTAATTTCATGGATGCACCATGCCGACAAAGAGAACGTATCTATTACTCCCGGTGTTCCATATGCAGACTGTGGTTTTTCGGTACAGATGATATTATGAATGTTACGATGTAGTTGTTCGACTGCGAGTCGGACTCTACTTAATCTTACGCTTCTACTTTTTTTCTTCCAAACCCGGGATCGATTTTCACTAATGCAGCAACTATAAATCCCGGAATCGTGGATATCATCACCCATAAGAAGAAATGCTGATAGCCGATGAGTTCTTGAATTTTCCCGCTCATCATTCCTGGCAGCATCATTCCCAGCGCCATAATGCCGGTACAAATAGCAAAGTGCGCTGTCTTATGTTCGCCTTGCGAGATATAAATCATATACATTGCATAAGCTGTGAATCCAAACCCGTATCCAAACTGCTCCAACGCTACCGCGATATTGATGAACAATAAATTAGTCGGCTGGAAATGCGAAAGATAGACGAACATCAAATCCGGAGTGTGCATAATAACCACCATCAGCCAAAGCCACCACCGAAGCCCTTTTTTTGAAATTGCATATCCGCCGAGCAATCCTCCGGCAGTCAGTGCAATAATGCCCACTGTGCCATACACAATTCCGACTTCACTCGTTGTCAACCCAAGTCCGCCCTTATCGCGCGGATCGAGCAGGAATGGCGAAACGAGTTTTACTAATTGTGCTTCTGCAAAACGATAGAAGAGCAAGAACAAAAGAATTACCCAAATATCTTTTCGTTTGAAGAAGACAACGAAAGTGTGTATGAATTCAGACAGAATTCCTTTCGATCGATCTTCCAAAGTTGATCTGTCTGATGTAGGGTACGGAAGAATAAATCGGTGATACAAACAAAGCATTGCAAACATTGCAGCAATCACCAAAAAAGTAACCGACCATGCCTGCGGAATTCCAATGCGCGACTCTAATGTTCCTGCTAATACAACTAACGCACCTTGTCCGACAATCATTGCAATGCGGTAAAACGTGCTGCGAATGCCGACAAACGCCGCTTGCTGCGGTTCGTTTAATCCGAGCATATAAAATCCATCAGCGGCAATATCATGCGTAGCAGAACTGAACGCCATCAGCGCAAAGATAGTAAGTGTCAGGACGAGGAAGGAAGACATCGAGATAGTGAACGCAACACCAACAAGTGCGATGGTAATGAGCAGTTGTGTCCAGACGACCCAAAGTCGTTTCGTCACAAAAATATCGATGAATGGACTCCACAACGGTTTAATCGCCCATGGTAAATACAACCAGCTCGTGTAAAGAGCGATATCAGTATTGGAGATACCAAGCTTTTTGTACATAATAACCGATACCGTCATAACGATGACGTACGGAATTCCTTCCGCAAAATAAAGCGATGGAACCCATGCCCAGGGATTTCTATGCGTTGGCTTTGTGGCGATCATTTTTTCTTTATTCTTGTTGCTACTCAGCATGTTTTCATATAGAAGAAAACAATCCCTCCCAAAAAGGAGAGGAAATTTTAAAGAATTTCAATACTTAAAAATGACTACATAAAGAGAATATTGATCAGTATATCTTCTTTAATTCCGCTCCAATGAAATAATGCTTTACTATTTCTCCTGCGGTGAATCCTTTCGATGCCATCACCGCCGCACCGATTTGACAAAGGCCTACGCCGTGTCCCCATCCGGCTCCATGAAATACGAACTTCACCGGCACCCCTTTCCCGTCTCGTTCAATTTTCACGATGAATGCACTCGAATACAAATGCGACTTGGACAGCCAGCGGCGAATTTCCAATTCCTTCCCAACGATAACCGTTCGTTTCGATCCGATAATTTTCAATTTGACGATACGTCCTGATGGACCGCGTTTCATTGGAACGATATCCATCACCATCCCAAAGTCGATTTCTGATTTTGCATGTAGAATCTCTTCAAGTTGTTCACGCAAATACTCAACTTTCCATCGGAAGAAATCTGTCGTCTCTCGATCGAACAACGGCAACACGTGTTGTAACATCCTTCCATCGGTCGTATTACAATAGACATCGGGTGAAGAGGTTAGCCAGCGTTCGGCCTCAGGTTCATTCAATATTGTTGGATAATCTATGGAAGAATCGGGAACAGATTGAAGATATGGAGTTGGCGTCTCCTCCCAGCAATTTTCAAACAACTCAG
>JBEKLV010000302.1:0-3646 GCA_050008835.1 Bacteroidota bacterium
AGAACGTTTTCAATATCTATTGGAAGAACCACTCATGCGCGTTAGCGCATTGTTTAGCAACGTAATCAATCGCGTTGTATCCATGTTCGGGCGGCGCTCGCAGGATATCCTCTGACGCATTCCTGAGAAATTTATTTTGCTGACGACGGATGCCCGCTTGTTTGTGTAGCGGAGTGCGCAGCGTTGTCATTTTACGCATAGGAGAAAACATCGTGTCAAAAACAACAAGTAAAGAATATTCAATTGATAAAATTCGAAACATTGCATTTATCGGTCACGGAGGTTCAGGAAAAACGACGTTGACCGAGTCGTTGATGTTTGTTTCAGGAGCTTCAGACCGCATGGGACGTGTGGAAGACGGTTCAACAATCTCTGATTATCATTCGGATGAAATTGAACGCAAGATTTCTATCAACGCCGCTGTGCTTCATACCGATTGGCTGGGAACAAAAATTAATATTATTGACACGCCGGGTTATTCAGACTTCACAGGCGAAGTTATAAGTTCTATGCGTATCGCCGATCTTGCAGTTGTTCTTATGAAAGCGGTCGAGGGCGTGGAAGTCGGCACCGAGATCGTGTGGAACTATACGAAAGGTCTCAATCTGCCTGCACTTTTAGTGGTTAATAAATTGGATGCGGAAAACTCCGATTTCGATCAAGCGTTTGCGACGGCAAAAGATCGTTTTGGGAATGATGTCGTGCTGGTGCAGTTTCCGGTGAACCAAGGGCTTTCATTTGACACTGTCGTGGATGTACTGAAGATGAAGCTTTTAAAATTCAATCGGGAAGGCAACGGGAAATTTATTGAGCTCGATATTCCCACCGACATTCAGCAGAAGGCCGAACAACTGCACGAAGAACTAATCGAGAAAATTGCAGAAACCGATGAAGCCTTGATGAATAAATTTTTCGAGGAAGGCACGTTGAAGGATGCTGATCTCGAAAATGGTTTCCGCATTGCCCTGCTCACACGAAAAATTTTCCCAGTCTTTTGTACTGCTGTTACGTTTGGTATTGGAGTGGGACCATTGATGAGCTTCATTGATACTTATGGGCCGTCGCCAAAGTACCGAGGTGCAGTGAAGGCAACAAACAGTACCGATAAAAAAGAAATTGATGTGGATCCTAGTACAGCGAAGGAACCATCGCTCTTTGTATTTAAAACGGTTTCGGAAGAACATGTTGGCGAGTTATCCTACTTCCGTGTATATTCCGGTACGATCGCACCTGGGCTGGACCTTTTGAACCAATCCAACGGTAAAGGCGAACGCCTCGGACAATTATTTGTGATGAACGGCAAAGAACGTCAGGAAATTACTAAGCTGATTGCAGGCGACATCGGCGCTGTTGTGAAATTGAAAGACACGCATACCAACAATACTCTCAGCAGCCGGACATTTCCGGTGGTGTATGCACCGATCGCGTTCCCCGATCCAGTGATACGAATGGCAATTCATTCCAAAGTAAAAGGGGATGAAGACCGCATGGCAAACGGATTGCATTCTTTGCATGAAGAAGATCCAACATTTGTTATCTCGGTCGACGGCAAACTGAGCCAGACTATAATTGCCGGGCAAGGAGAACTGCATTTGCTCATTGTTACCAAACGTCTGAAACTTAAGTACGGTGTTGAAGTAGACTTGACTGAGCCAAAGATTCCATACAAAGAAGCAATTCGTGCAGTAGCAGCAGACGTGGAATATAAACACAAGAAGCAGACAGGTGGACGAGGGCAGTACGGGCATGTGCATATTAAAATTGAACCACGGCCGCGAGGCGCCGGATTTGAATTTGAAGATGCTCTTGTCGGTGGTGTTGTGCCCGGACGATTTGTGCCTGCAGTTGAAAAAGGTGTTATTGAGACGATGCAGCGCGGTGTACTTGCCGGTTACGAAGTGGTCGATGTGAAAGTGACAATTTTCGACGGCTCGTACCATGCAGTAGATTCTGATGAAAATTCTTTCAAGATTGCCGGTGCCATGGCATTTAAAAAAGGTATTATGGAAGCTAAACCTGTTCTTCTAGAGCCGATCAATATTATCGAGGTAACTGTGCCGGAAGAATATATGGGCGATGTAATGGGTGATCTTTCAGGAAGGCGAGGAAAAATTCAAGGTATGGAGGCCGCAGGGCATTCTCAAATTATTAAGGCCACTGTGCCTATGTCTGAGATTCATAAATACTCCACCATCCTTCGTTCTATGACGCAAGGACGCGGAGTGTATAAAACAAAATTCTCACATTATGATGAAATGCCTCGCGAACAAGTAGAGAAAGTTATCGAAGCCAGCGCGAAAAATAAGAAGGAAGAAGAAGAGTAAAATAATTTTTCTACATAGTAGGGTTCAATAGATTGAATCCGACAGAATTAATTATGATTTATATTTAATATTAATAATTGAATTGACCTTCTCGAGAAGCACATCGAGAGTAAATCCTTTTGAAAGATATTGTACCGTTGCGCCCGTTTTCCATTCCTTGTATATTTGCTCATCAATAGTCATCATTATTATAGGGATATCAGCCGTTTCCTCACGCTCTTTTAGCGTCTCTAACATACGATAACCATTAAGATTCTTCATATTGACGTCGCTAATAATCAAATCAGGATGGTGCTGTTTCGCGAGCTCGAGCCCTACAAGTCCATCTTCGGCTTCCAGTGTTTCAAAGCCACCTTTCAATCTTAGCGCAGCAGATATGGATTTACGCACAGAATCATCATCGTCGACTACGAGTATTTTTTTCCCCATCCGAAAACCTCTCATTAATATTGCATTAACCTACAAAGTTTCTCACTTAAATACAAGACAATAGACTGATCTCATTTTCCCGTCTCCTCTTTTTTCTGTATCTTAACTTCACCTATGGCAAAACGAACAAAAAGCGTACAGGAAAACCTTCCGAAGGTTTCTCGGAAGCCATCTGATATAATTATCCGCGGGGCAAGAGTTCATAATCTTAAAAACATCAACCTAACGCTGCCGCGGAATAAATTAATTGTCGTCACTGGTGTGAGCGGTTCCGGCAAATCAAGTCTTGCGTTCGATACTATTTATGCTGAGGGCCAGCGTCGTTATGTGGAAAGTCTTTCTTCTTACGCTCGACAGTTTCTTGAGCGTATGGAAAAACCGGATGTTGATTTGATTCAAGGCATTAGTCCGGCGATTGCCATTGAACAAAAAACCACTTCGCGCAACCCGCGCTCAACTGTTGCTACCTCTACAGAAATTTACGATTACCTTCGACTGCTCTTTGGCCGTATTGGAAAAACATATTGCCGCATTTGCGGCAAATTGATAAATAGAGATACTGTAACTTCGGTTGTTAATAGAGTACAGCAAGAACCGGATGGGGCAAAGATATACGTGATGTTCCCGATGCATGAACATGCTGGGCGCTCTATAAAGGAAGAAATAGGTGCTCTCAAAAAGCGCGGTTTCTTCCGGCTTATTGTAGACGGAGAGTTAATCGATCTGAACGAGCAGGAGTTCAAAACGAAATCAAAAAAGAATATTTATGTGTTGATAGATCGCCTTATCGTACGTAGAAATGAAAAAGAAAACATAACGCGTCTGGCAGATTCCATTCAAACTGCGTTTGAAGAAGGAAGCGGATACGCGCATGTATATTTATTGGAGCAAAA
>JBEKLV010000303.1:0-3644 GCA_050008835.1 Bacteroidota bacterium
TTCCGTGTAGGAGGAATACGCAGCGTAGAAATAGGAAGCGTGATGTTTGGCAAATATGATTTACAAACCGGTACATTTATTTCTCCACCGATGGAATTGGTGCGGCTTGCTATTCCGAGACGAGTTTATACGCAAAGTCATATGGATTATGTGGTCGAAGTAGCAGAAGAAGTATTTAAGAATCGCAAAAATTTAAAAGGATTCAAGATTATCGAAGAAGCACCAACACTTCGGCACTTTACTGCAAAATTCAAGCGTTTGACTTGATTGGATTTCTTCTGATCCTTTTCAAAAAAGCGTTGCTTCCATAGCACAATCTTCCTAACTTCGTTTAGATTCATAACTCAATGCATGGGGAATTCTATGATCACTTGTTCGGTTTGTCAAACAGAAAACGACCAATATTCAACGATCTGCAAAAAATGCGGCAGTTTTTTGCAGAATCGAGTTCCTAATTTGGACTTGTTTGACGTACTATGGAAAATCATCGAAAGCCCTAAAAATGCTTTTCGATTGATCATGCGCGCAGAACATAAAAATTATGCGTTGTTCCTCTATACGTTATCAGGAATCGCTATAACCTTCACAGGACTCTGGTATTTCAGGCTTGGAGATCGGTTCGATAATATTCTCGTGCTCATTTTTTTAGCAATTCTGATTGGCATCCCCTTTGGCATTGTGCTCTGTCCCCTTGTTTCTTCGTTGCATTGGGGTTTATCAAAAATACTGGACAAAAAAGCGTCGTTCCGTAATTCATTAGGCATTACAAGTTATTCGTTGATACCAATCATTATAACATTAGTATTTGTATTACCGATTGAATTATTAACTTTTGGAATGTACTTCTTCACATTCAATCCGCCTCCTATCACTATCAAACCGATGTTATATATGCTGCTTATCGGACTTGATATTGCTTTGGCAGTATGGGCATGGATACTTTTGATCATCGGAACGAAGGTGGGCAATCAAATCTCTTTATGGAAATCAATATTGATTAGTTCGTTTGTCTACGGACTTATAGTGATTGGAGTAACGACCGGCGGCGGATATGCGCTGAAAATGTTTTAGAGATAATGAGTCTGCAAGATGCAATGACACGAGAAAAATTTGAGGATATAGCTGAAGAAGTATTTGAAGGTTTGCCAAGATTATTCGGTGATAAAATTGATAATGTTCACATAACCGTTGAGGATTATCCTTCAGAAGATGTAATGCACCAAACACATTCAAGCAAAACATCTCTCTTGGGTTTATATCAAGGAATACCATTAACTCATCGGGGAACATGGTACGGGACAAGTCCGACAACTCCCGATAAGATTTCTTTATATCAGTCAAACATTGAAGCTGTTTGCCAAAATGATGAGGAAGTGTCCGAGCGTATTAAAGAAGTGTTGCTTCATGAACTGGGACACTATTTCGGGATGAGTGAAACAGAAATTCGAAACGCTATGAAAAATTTTAAATAATCCAATTCAATATATCAAGAGAGAAACCTATGTCTAAAGTCATTTTACAAATTTCGTACGAAATAAAGCCGGATAAGCGCGATGACTATCTTGCTCTTGCGACGGAACTGAAAAATCACTTTGCCGGCGAACAAAAGAAGAACTACACAATCTTCGAACAAAAAGGGAAGAAGAACTTTTTTGTAGAAGAATTTGTTTGCAATTCGGTGGAAGAATATGAAGCGCTCGAAGACGGAATGACTGAAAGCGGCGAAGAGTTAGTGAATCGCCTTGAGACTTATTTGAAAGAAGGAAAAGCTCGATACGCAACGCTTTTAGAGGTTGTTTGATGAAAAATGCAGCTGCATTCGTGCAGAGTATTCTACAGATGTGATATCGTAGGGGCACATCATGTTTACCCGACGTTTGTGTGGTAGGATGTGCTCTTTTTAAATTGGATAGGTTTTCTCCTATTGTTTCATTTTTAAGCCTCATCAAGGAAACAATACGCTAAATATTTCGTTTATTAGTAAGAAGTTGTTTAATGATTCATCACTTTTTCGTATAATAATGTGATAATCAATGCGGAATTTCTCAAAATAAGTATGAAGCATCTATCGATGCAATATCGCCGTATCTTACGTGTCGTTGTCCCCGCATTGATGCTGGTGTTGCTTTTGGGAAGCATCACCGTCAGTGCATTCCACAATCACCATGATTGTGCGAACCCGGATAACTGCGCAATTTGTACCTTTCATGTTACGAGTTTTGTATTATCTCTCGATACAGCGCCGGGGTCTGTTCCATATGGTGAACCCATTCTGCGTTCCACTATCACGCTGCCAGAAAGAGTTACGAAACCGTTCCATACGTGTGTTTTTCCTTCTCACGCTCCTCCTCAATTCAGTTAATCCTACATAAAAAAAATTACCTGCGTCCATTGCTGCGATGAAATGCCGTGGATGTCGGTTTATTTGATGTTGCACTATGCGCAATCATATTCTTGTCATTGCCTATAGTGTTATAACAATAATTTGAGGAGTTCTTATGAAATATAAAAAAACATGTATTTTAACATTGCTTCTAGTATTGTTTCTTTGGCCGGGCGGATTGCTCCGAGCGCAATCAAAAGAAGGATCTGCTTTCGATCAGTCCAAATATGTTCCTGATATCGCACTCATTCTCGATCTCTCTGGTGTTGGGCGTGATATGGCAGATCAAAAATATTACTCTCTGACAATTCCTGGTTTCAGTTTTCCGTTTCTGAACCTGCCGAGTTCTTCCGGATTGAATGCTCACCGGGGATTGAATTTCAATTACGGTGAGATGTCACTGTATTCCGTCGTCGATCCATATTTCGATCTTTTTGCCGTTATCGATCTTGCGCCTGAAAGCGCAGGCTTGGAAGAGGCGTACTTTACGACAAGGAAACTTCCGTATGGTTTTAAGATAAAGGCAGGAAAGTTTCTCGCAAGTTTTGGCAGGGTCAACGAGCAGCATGAACATTACTGGGACTTTGCCAACCGTCCGCTCATTGCAACAGCACTCTTTGGTGAAGATGGGTTGAATGAAATCGGTGTGCAGGCTACGTGGGTTGCACCGACATCTTTTTTTCTTGTGCTCGGTGCCGAAGTATTAAATGGTACAAACGAGCAAAGCTTCGGTACTTCGGGGTTCAGCGACCCAAGAGGCAGTATTGTTATCGATGCCGTGCAGGGACCGAATCTTTATATAGGATTTCTCCGCTCGTCATTCGATATTGATGAGGCTTCGATCTTATTCGGTATTTCCAATGCAATGGGAACGACAAGAACCGATCAGGGCTTTTCTTCTACAGGAGGCACAGGAGAAGCCGTTGATGCAAACACAGATATTATAGGCGGCGATCTGACCGTTAAATATTCTCTCGATGCGATCCGCTTTGTTTCACTCCAGGGCGAATATATGTATCGGGTGATGAACGGAAGGGAATACACGCGCGATTCATCGAACGTTGTTTTGTCGCCGAGTCTGGACAAGCATAACTCCGGTTTTTATGCACAGGTTGCCGCTAAGCTCGACCAACTCTGGGAAATTGGCGTGCGGTGCGACCTGCTGATGCAGAACGATGTCTCACTCGGCGGAGCGGATCAACATATGCCGTCAAATCTTCCGCGCTATTCTGCAATGATCGAATATAGCCCCACAGAATTC
>JBEKLV010000304.1:0-3636 GCA_050008835.1 Bacteroidota bacterium
GAGCGTAGGCGCCGAACATCATCATCTTTCATATGCCGCCGGTCTTCACGCAAATGGCATACAATTCCAACAGCGCCCGCTTCCTCGCAAATAAGAGCCGCCTTTACGGGATCCGGGTTGTTTCCACCGCGCGCATTGCGCAATGTTGCAATGTGGTCGATGTTGATTGCTAATCTCATCTTTTCCTCTTCCTCTATTATATAGGTTCATTATAATATACTCATTTTCGTAAAAGAATTGAATATCAGCCGTTCTCAAACTATCTTGAGATAAAGAGTTCTGTAACTTTGAGCTTTATTATATCGTAATATTGCAAGAGACGATTTTATAACATTATGGTGCGCTTATGA
Source organism: Bacteroidota bacterium (assembly GCA_050008835.1). Lineage (GTDB taxonomy): Bacteria > Bacteroidota > Ignavibacteria > UBA10030 > UBA10030 > Fen-1298. The sequence continues at coordinate 351 of JBEKLV010000304.1, forward strand.
AAAACCTGATCATATTTCTAATTGCCATCGTATTGATCTTCCCATTTCTTTCTGCCGACGCGCAATCAAAGCGCAAGAAAACGAACGATGACGATATCGGCGAGCGCATAGGATACGAAGCCGATAAAGTTGGAGAAGAAATCAATAAGGTTGGGAACAACATTGATAAAATAGTCAACAATATAGTCGACCGGTGGACTTCGCCTTTCGATGATGAGCTAATTACAGAAGACGACACAATTGAATCTACATCTCATATATCACCAAACATCACAGACAGCGAAATAGACACCAGCGCGCAATCATTTTCCGGCGATAAGGTGATTGAAGAATCCGAAACGATAGACAATAATGTTGTTGTGAAGGGCGGCGATTTGACTGTATATGGCACAGTAAATGGTGACGTGCTGGTGGTAGGCGGCGATTTACATATGAAACGTACTGGCAAGATTACAGGCAGTGCGCGTGTTGTAAATGGAAGTATACTTAAAGAAGACGGCGCGGTTATCAAAGGGTTCGAAGATTATTCCAGAAAAGAAAAATCGAGCTTTCGTCCATCGCGTAGAAATATTTCGCGAACCGTGCGTACGTTTGATGTGCCATGGTCGGACGAGCAAATGAATTTAGATAATTTTATTTTCCGATATAACCGAGTAGAGGGTGTGTTCCTCGGTCTTGGTTCTGAAAAGAAATATTATTGGGATGGAGAACGAAATTGGAATATGTACGGTTCCGCAGGATGGGGAGTTAAGTCGCACACGTGGCGTGGTAATCTTGGCTTGGTGCGGCAATTTGCAATCCTCACAAACGAAGGAAGCGGCATTATAGAGTTCGGCGCCGAGGGATACAGTCTTACTGATACGAAAGATAAATGGATCATTTCATTGAACGAAAACACAGCGGCAGCATTATTAATTCATGAAGATTTTCGCGATTACTTTGAGCGGAACGGCTACACATTACACATTGCATATTATTCCAAAAACGATTATCTGAAAAACGAACTGAAGTTTGCGTATTTGGCGGACGCATACGATTCGCTGACAAATAAAGTTGATTGGGCAATATTTGGCGGAGGTAAAGAGTTTCGTATGAATCCTGCTATCGATCCAGGCAAAATGCGCAGCATGATCGCGAGCGGTGGTGTCAGTACAATTTCAAATACAAGCCATGGACCCGAAGGATGGAGTCTGTATGCTTCTGCTGAGTTTGCGAAGAAAAATTTGGGCGGCGATTTTGAATTCGGTCAGTACATCCTTGACTTGCGTCGCTTTCAGCCGCTTGGTAGGTACGATAATTTTAATATTCGTCTGCGCGCTGGCACTTCTGATGGTAATCTTCCGTCGCAAAAAATGTTTGAGTTAGGTGGTTTGGGTACGATGAATGCCTTTCCCTTCAAGTCCGAAATCGGTAACCGTATGTTTCTAATAAACGCAGAACTTATTGTCAACGGTGGTTTTCTTGAAGATTTAGATTTCTGGCCTATGTGGATATTCTACAATATTAATTTTCTGATTATGTCGGATGCCGGTTTCACACGTGATGCATTGCCCACAGCTACAGCATTAGAAGGAGTTGAAGCGGTTAAGTTGAACGATTTAAAACACGACTTTGGCGTAGCGCTGACAAACCGCAGCGGTTCGTTCCGCATAGGCGTTGCATGGCGCACCGATCATCCAGCGCCGGTACAGTTTGTTCTAAGATTTTGCAGGCCATTTTAAAAATAAATCAATAGATGGATGTGAAATTCGGCATCATTTCTTGCACTTCAGCAAAAACAATGATTATTCTTTTTTACCTTCTCAAAACATTCTCGTCCTTCTTTGAAGGACAGGTACGCAAGTCCGAGTGTTCCTATAGTATCTATAAGGGCAAAATTCGTTAATTCATAGACGCCGCTTGAAAGAAGCAAAACGATGGACATAGAAATACAAACTTTTGTACATCTAGAATCTGCTAGCATTGCATCGGAGTCCAACCGTTTACCAACTTTTGTTTTGCCGTAGAATAAAGCCCACATCACAGCAATTGATATTATTGAAATAATCACACCCCAAAGAGTCGTCTCAGGCTTTCGTCCTATCCAGAGGTTGTATATACTTGTTCCAGCAAGTCCTATGACCAACGCATAGAATGAATACCCAGTAATGGTTAATGCCGTTCGTTCAAAATTATCACGATTACTGGCCGGCTATCGCTGAATACGCAGAATCATGTGAGCTATACCAAGTCCTGAGAGAACTTCTATAAAACTGTCAGCACCAAACCCGAACAGAGTCAGACTATCATTGCTGTATCCGAAGTACATAGAAATAAGTCCTTCGGCTATATTGTAAAGAATCGTGAAGGCTGAAAGTCCAAAAGCAATTTTGTATAATCGTTCACTATACGATTGTTGTAAAGTAGTACTGTTTTCCATACTAGTTCGACACATTAAATATGAAATTAGTTCTTTAGATTGTCTCTGATGGTGTGCGAATTTTATTGACGGGTTTACTTGTTTGCTTTTTTATCTTGACTTTATTTACTTCCTCCATCACGTAGCCGTAAAGAATTTTGTAGCTATCGTAATCGAAGCGGTGTGGAGAAGATTTCTGCGATACCTGGAATTTCTTTCCGACATTACAGTCACCTTTGTAGCTCTCGACTAAACACCAATTATCAATCACAAATATCTCGCGCAGTTTTTTATCCTTCGAAACTTCTTCTATAGTTACCGCATCATCAAACGGCCACGCAATAATCCGCCGTGCTTCAAACGCAGCTTCCATGCGTGCATTATAAGCTGTTACATCTTCTTCTCCCATGCACGCACCGTCGCATTGTCCAAGGTGATAAGAGAAACAATAATTACTGGAATTTTCTAACCGCAAAAGCTTGGGACATAGCTTGTGCGTTTTCGCAACCGCATCTAGAAATTCCTTTGCTTGTGTTTTGTGTTTGAAGATACCGAGTATAGGCGAGTCCGGTTTGATATCGAGATAATCAATTGCTTCCAATTTGACCGTTGCATATCCTTGTTCATTATCCATGCGTCTCGCAATAATAATTCGCCGCGGTTGTCTTGAGCGCACGTTATACATCGGCCGCAATTCTTTGATAAGTCGGGATTCCAGCAAAAGCGCGCCAAGCTCACCGGCTGTTTCACGAACTTCGATGCGTCGAATGCGCTTTGTCAGCCAGCGTTCGTCCCGCGCGGCAAAGTGCGAGCGAACACGTGATCGGATCGTTTTACTTTTGCCAACGTACAACAGAATGTCTTCGGCGCCAAAGAAGAGATAAACAC
>JBEKLV010000305.1:0-3622 GCA_050008835.1 Bacteroidota bacterium
CCAATCAAGTGCATTTGACTCTCTTCACAATAATCGTGCTCAAATATTTAGTAATGTTGAAGCTGCAATAGCTTATGGACAGAATTTGCAGGGACAACTTGAAAAAGGACAGTCAAATTTGTTCGATCTCGGTGGCGCAAAAATTACAAATCGCCCGATGTTTCGTAATATTCCTGATTGGACCGAAACGGAAAAACTTTCACGTGAGAAAACAGTACTAGGATTTTATGTGTCTGGCCATCCTTTGCTGAAATATCGTGATGAGATCGATGGATTATCAACGGCAAAATTAGGCGAAGCGGGATCTGTAAAACCAAATTCCACACTCCATGTATGCGGTATCATTGCTGACATCAAAAAGAAAATAGATAAACGCAATAGAACCATGGCGTTTGTTACGATTGAAGATTTTACAGGTAAAGCAGATTGTATCGTATTTGCTGACGCATTTCAAAAATATGCCGCGCTTCTCCAAGTAGGTTCCATCGTTATGATGATAGGGAAGAATGATGGTAATGAAGAAGCAATAAAAGTTATTGTCAATGAAATCATCGGCATTGATGACGTACGAAAGAAATATGCAAAAAGTGTCGTTATTAATTTGAATCTCGATATCATAAAGGAGAAAGATGTATTTGAATTAGTGAAACTTATTGAACACAACCAAGGCAAGTGTCAGTGTCTCTTGAATCTCTCTGGTAGCGGATTAAGCAACAATTCGATATATTTAACGCGTAAGTACACCGTTGAACCAAGCCGGCAATTTACGGATGCGGTTAAAAAGCTTCTTGGGCAGGAAACGGTACATTTAAAAGGATAGTAAAAAGGAACTACGTTTATGAAACCAATAGAATTGAATGAAATTAATTTTGAACAGGAAGTATTGAAAGCAAACATACCAGTGCTTATTGATTTTTGGGCCGTGTGGTGCGGTCCATGCAAAATGATTGCACCGATTGTTGACGAACTTGCAATTGAATACGATGGTAAATTGAAGATTGGCAAAGTGGACGTTGATAATAATCAGCAGATTGCCATGCAATACGGTATTCGTAGCATTCCAACGCTTCTCGTTTTCAAAAGTGGAAAAGTAGTAGAACAGATTGTAGGTGCAGCGCCAAAGAAGGCGCTTATTGAAAAATTATCGAAACATTTGAATTGAACGAAATAATACAAGCGAGAACAAAATGCCTTACCGGCAATTCTCGCTTTTTTGTTTTCAAAAACTGAATAAGAGAAGAGGATAGTGTTGAGTACATATAATAAAAGAACTGTTACATGCGGCGAATTAAGAGAAAGCCATGTTGGGAAAACAGTAACACTCACAGGATGGGTAGATAAGCGTCGCGATCTTGGCGGATTGATTTTTATCGATCTGCGCGATCGGTACGGCAAAACACAAATTGTGTTTTCACCTGAGAGGCATGCAGGTGCGCATGAAAATGCAAAATCTTTGCGTTCTGAATATGTTATTTCAGTAACTGGTTTAGTTAATATCCGACCTAAAGAAACAGAAAATGCTGAGATTGCTACAGGAGAAGTTGAAGTTGATATTAATGAACTGATGATTCTTAACAAAGCTGAAACACCGCCATTTGCTCTTGATGATTATGTGGATATTAGCGAAGACCTGCGATTAAAGTACAGGTATCTCGATTTACGTCGGCCTTCGGTGCAGAGCAATTTGATTATGCGGCACAATACTTATCAGGTTGTGAGAAAGTATTTCGATAGAAATAGTTTTTTGGAAATCGAAACTCCAGTTTTGATGAAGAGCACACCGGAAGGAGCGCGCGATTTTTTGGTCCCGAGCCGCTTGCACAATGGAAAGTTCTATGCGCTGCCGCAATCGCCTCAAACCTATAAACAAATTTTAATGGTAGCTGGATTCGATCGGTATTTTCAAATTGTGAAATGTTTTCGGGATGAAGATCTTCGCGCCGACCGCCAACCGGAATTCACGCAAATCGATGTTGAGATGTCATTTGTCGATGAAGAAGATATTCAGAAGATCACGGAAGGGGCAATTGCTGATATTTTTAAAACAATTCTGAATTATGAGGTACCAGCGAAATTTCCAATAATAACATATAAAACGGCGATGGAACGATTTGGAAGTGACAAACCCGACACACGTTTCGGTTTGGAAATCCGTGATTGTTCAGATATAGCCGCAGCATCAGGGTTCCGTGTTTTCAGTGATGTAGTAAAAAAGGATGGAATTGTTGCAGGGATTAATGTGCCGAATCTTGCTTCATACACAAGGAGCCAATTGGATATATTGACGGATTACGTCAAATCGCTTGGTGCCGGCGGCTTGGTTTATTTGAGAGTAACTGACGATAAGGTAGAATGTTCAGCGGGCAAATTCGTAACACAGGAAGAATCAAATGCTCTCGCGAAAAAGTTTGAAGCAAAGCCAGGAGATATCATTCTTTTAATTTCTGGAACATGGCAAAAAGCTTTAACTATTCTTGGAACTCTTCGTCTTGAGATGGCACAACGGTTGAATCTAATTCCGGAAGGGAAATGGAATTTTCTTTGGGTAACAGATTTTCCATTGCTTGAGTACAGCGAGGAAGAAAAACGATTTGTCGCTGTTCATCATCCATTCACAGCACCTAGGCCCGAAGATATTCCTTTGCTGGAAAACGATCCAGGCAAAGCACGAGCACGAGCGTATGATTTAGTACTGAACGGAAATGAAATTGCCGGTGGAAGTATCCGTATTCATACACAGGAATTACAAAGTAAGATGTTCGGTCTTATGGGTATTACACCGGAAGAGGCAAAGTTAAAATTTGGATTCCTTCTGGATGCGTTCAAATATGGCGCGCCGCCGCATGGAGGAATTGCATTTGGACTTGATCGCATGATCATGTTGATGACGGGAAGTAAATCTATTCGCGATGTGATTGCTTTTCCAAAGACATCAAGCGGGATGTCTTTGATGGATGAGGCGCCATCTATAGTTGATAAGAAACAGTTGGATGAGCTGCACATTAGAATAAAATAGAATTGCCTGAAGTGCGACCGTATCAGAATGTTGTATATAACCTAAGAATGAAAGAGGAGAAAACGATTTGAGCTTTCTTGATTTACGGACAGAGTTGGAAGAACTAAGAAAACGTATCGACGCACTTCGGGGGTATCTTTGACCTCGATAAAAAGGATCAAGAATTAAAAGAATATCAGGGACGAACAACTACAGATGGCTTCTGGAATGATAATGTAGCAGCGCAGAAGATCATCCAACAAATCAATGAACGCAAAGAATGGCTTGATGCATGGAATGCACTTGACGCTCTTTGCCTAGATACGAAGTCATTGATTGAAATGGCGGAAGAGGCGCAAGAAACAAGTTTTGAAGCGGAAGCAAAACGAGATATTGAAAAACTTAGCGCCGATATTGAAAACCTCGAACTTAAAAATATGTTGAGCGGTCCTGATGATGAAAAAAACGCATTTCTTACTATTCATTCTGGAGCCGGAGGTACGGAAGCACAAGATTGGGCGGAAATGCTTTTAAGAATGTATTCGAGATGGTGCGAACGGCATGGGCTAAAAATATTTCTTGCCGATATGTTGGAAGGTGAAGGCGCTGGCATTAAGAGTGCTACAA
>JBEKLV010000306.1:0-7067 GCA_050008835.1 Bacteroidota bacterium
CAACAGAACTAATGAAAATTAGGATAATTAAAAACGAATGTCAAGATTTGGCATTAGGAAATCAATTACCCATTTTAAACACATGAATCTTATGAGGCGAAAGGATAAATAATTGTTTCCCATTACAAGCGACATCCTGGATTTGGTCGATTCGTTCTCCAGAGATAATATTGTCGAGCGATGAAGACCTTTGCAAAGCACCTTCTCGCGTGAACCACCAAATCGTGTCGTTTGATGCGACAAGAAGTTCGTTTGTCAACATCGTAAAACCATTGAGGTTGTTTATAATACCTTCACCAATGCTTCCGAGATAATTGCCGAAATAGTCATACACAATTACTTTGTTTTTTTCACCAACAAAAATGCGAGAATTTGTCGTAACAAGTCTCATTGGACTCTGAAGCTTACCCTTCCCAGCATTTATATCACCAAATGCACGCTCGAAGGAACCCTGAGCATTGAACTTCATCACGCGGATATTTTCACCGTCCAGGATGAACATATCTCCAAATTCAGACAATGCAACATCAAGAGGATAACCAAATTGAGAGATAACATAGGAAGTATCTCTAGTTGAAAGTGATGATATATAATTGAGATCTCGATCAAATCGTTGAATTCGATGATTGCCAAAATCAGAGATGTAAATGTTCACTCCATCCGTTGCAACACCTGTGGGTTTATCGAATGAAGAGGACGACCAGCCAAACCCTCCAATAGTTTTTGGAACATCTTGAAGATTAGAAAAGAGCGATACTTTGTTTTCGTCCGCGTCAAGAATATATATTGTTCCGTTTGTTCCCGACACAATGCGCGTCGCTCGCTGGAATGAACCAATGGAATAATCTTCTACCAGAACTGAATCAACCAACTGTGCAGATGCTGGCGATTGCAATGTGATCAGGCAAATAGCTATTGCAAATATTGCTGCCATGAGTCATCTTGAATTTCACCACGCTTTGTCGAATTGACAAGCGAATAATCTCCAAAGCCAGTTCGATCTATAAATACAAATATAACCCCGCTTTCAATTTGATTGTAATGCCATATTTCATAAGGTTTGCTGCCGCTTGAATTAGGGAATCGTTCAATTTCATCAGGTTCTGCATATATAAGATAAATACGGCCGCGATCCGTTAACCAGCCATCTCTCCCCATCACATGATATCGTTGATTAGCTATTTGAACACGATCTAAGTAAGTAGCACGCGTCAATGCTGCCCCCTCCCTTTGCTGCATTTCAATCTCAGCCCAGAACTTTGCCAAACATTCACGCCTTCCCTCGCTAGAGGTGATTTTATTAAATGTTTTAATCATTTGATCTGTAACTATATATTTAATTTTCCTGAATTCAGAAATTAATTCATCATCTGAAAGCCCTGCCAATTCCACGCTCTTTTCTGAAAGTATACCGGCATTAGTTGGTTCAATGTGAGGATTATACAAATAAACAGGTTTCTCAGAGCGTGCGAGTTCTTTTCCCAGGGTATCGGTAATAATTAGAATAAAACGGTACTTGTTTGATTGAAAAGGATAAATATTTAATGAATTTATCTCAACAACGTTCGAGGAAGAATTCCGGTGCACCTGTTTTTTTTGTTTTACATATTTACCCTTGCCATCTATCAAACCTGTAATAATTATATAGGTAGAATCCTTATTCAAGTTATATAATTCTGCATATGAAAAGACTACAGGCAAACTTTTTCCCCCAAAAACCAGGTTTGGATTTGGAACAACCTCGTAAGTGTTCTTATAGAAAGGGCTTTTCTTATTATCCGATTGAATAATCTTAGAACATAGTTCGAGATCACTGATCATTGGTGATTTATTGAATGGTTCGATATCAAAGCTTTTCCGTACGCTGTCTTTACGCAGAGGATTACCACGGTCATATTCTCGGATGATAATATAGTATGACCCTTGAGGAAGAGCATAAATCGATTTTCCTATATAGTTCAACGTGGGTGCTGCTGTATCCGCAATTACAAATGGAGCCCATGCTGATGAATTTATTATAAGAGAGTCTTTCTTTTTATCAAATATCTGAGTCTGGAGAAGCACTGCACCCCTTAAAGTATCTTTGACTCTTTCCAAGGTCACATTGGATGAATATACAATATAACTCAGCTCAAAATAAGCAGTATCTGATGAAAGTTTAAATCTCGAATAATCATAATTAAGGACCATTGGATGTTTTGGTAAAATAAGTTGAGCTCGAGATGGAATTCCGCATATAATAATTATTGTAAGAAGTATAAAATATTTTCTTTTCATGAAGGTCATCTTTGAAATTAATATAATATTATAGAATATAAATCGTCTTTGATAATCGTAAATTTGAGGTACATCTGCCTTGCTTAGAATAAAGTGTAAATGAACGGGGCCAGTGCCGATCCTTCCGTGGCAACGATTATAATACTCAGCAATAGCAAAATTATTATGAGCGGGCCGAGCCACCATTTCTTTCTAATTTTCATAAATGCCCAAAGTTCGCCCAGAATTTTAAATCTGCTATAGAATCTTTTAACACTTTTGAACATACACAAAACTCCTTGGATTAAAGAAGCTTTAAAATGACTCAATCGGCATCGAAGGAATGATCGGCATGCAACAATCGATGGTCCTTAGGTACATTCTTCTTATCGACAATATACGTACCGATGACAAGATAATCCATGTCAGTTCGTAAAAAGCATTTAATCGCATCAAGTGGAGTGCAAATAATCGGTTCACCGCGAACATTAAACGAAGTATTGATAACAACAGGACATCCTGTAAGATCATTAAATGTTTTTATCATATCGTAGAAAAGGGGATGATCTTTTCGTTCTAATGTCTGGAGGCGTGCAGATCCATCAACATGTGTGACAGCAGGTATAGTCCTTCTATTTTCATTTACTTGTGCCACAAATAGCATATACGGGCTTGAATGTGGAAAATTAAAATATTCTTCAGATTTTTCCTGCAATATTGTCGGGGCAAATGGCCTGAAGCTCTCGCGAAACTTAATCTTGAGGTTCACACGCGAAAAGTTATCTGGATTCCGTGCATCGGCAAGTATACTTCTGGCGCCAAGTGACCGCGGGCCAAACTCCATACGTCCCTGGAACCAGCCAACGACATTCTGTTCTTTGATCATAATAGCAGTTTTCATAAGCAACGCATCTCTATTACAAACTTCATAAGGAATGTCATTTTCCTTTAAGTGCAATTCAATTTCTTTGTCGGAATATTCCGGGCCAAGGAAATTATTCTCCCATTTGTACACACGCTCATTATGCAGAATTGTATTATATATATAGTATGCTACGCCTATTGATCCTCCTGCGTCGCTTGCAGCTGGTTGAATGAATATATCCTGGAATCCTGCTGATTCATAGATCTTGCTGTTAGAGACACAATTTAGCGCAACACCTCCGGCAAGGCAAAGATTATTTAATCCGGTTTCCTTCTTTAACTGAACCGCCATTCGAAGCATCGTTTCATCAGTAACTTTTTGAATAGAAGCTGCAATATCTTTATGAAACTGGGTCAATGAGGATTCTGGTTCACGCGGACCAGTTCCAAATAATTTGTAAAAATGATGGTTAGAATAAGGTTCTTAAGAATGAGATCGTAATAGATCGGCTTTCCATATGGAGCTAATCCCATCACCTTATATTCGGCACTGTTCACTTTAAAGCCGAGATAGTATGTGAACGCCGAATAAAGGAGTCCCAGGGAATGAGGGAATGAAATACTTTTAGTCAATCTAATTTCATTACCGGTTCCTACTCCCATCGTAGTAGTATCCCATTCACCGACTCCATCTGCTGTAAGAATTGCAGCTTCCTTGAATGGTGAGACGAGAAATGCACTTGCTGCATGTGACATATGATGTTCTGCAAATAGAATCGGCCCCTCATATTCAAGCTCCTGCCTGATTGTCTGTGGAGTCCACAGCTTTTGATTCAGCCATCCTGGCATTGCTTTTAAAAATGATACGAAACTTCTCGGATAAGTGTTTATGAATGTCGTTAATATCCGTTCAAATTTTAATAGAGGCTTATCATAGAAACCGATATAATCAATATCTTTTGAACTTAGCCTGGCTTCTGATAGACAATAGTTAATTGCATTCTTAGGAAAAGATGGATCATGCTTCTTTCTTGTAAATCGTTCTTCTTGTACAGCCGCAATCAGTTTTCCATCTTTAATGATAGCGGCAGCGGCATCATGATAAAAACAAGAAATACCAAGGATATTCATTTATCACCAATCAGAATTGATATTTACTTTGCTCGATATTTCTACTATCCTCTGGCTTCGATTTCCAAAAAGATATAGTCCCGCCAGAATTCTTGACTGACTTATCAAATCCGAACAAACGTGCAATTATTGCAATCAATCCGATTACAAATATATAAATGATGGCGAGTAGCACAGCTGTATTTGCCTTGCCGAGGAGTTTAGCAAATTTCATCCATGAGTCTTTTAGAAATAAAAGCGCTCTTTTCATATCTCTAAGGTCTTCAATGAATCGTTTCTAGTTTCTTTATCATAACAAGGGCAATTTTATTGCCAGGATCAAGAGAACTTACTCTGCGGAAAGCATTTAACGCCAGCGAATATTCACCTTTTGCAATATATGCACCGCCAAGCGATAATTCAGACATTACTCTGGCATCCAGAGAGAGCTTTACTAGTGCATTATTATCTATATCAATGGCTTTTGTAAGATAAAGGATGGCATCGTCTGTTTTGCGCTCTTGCAGATATAAATTCCCTAATCGAAGAAAAACAAATTGATTTGAATTTAATTCGATTGCATCCTTATACTCTTTTTCAGCTTGGGTGAAATGCCCCAAAAGAACATCCATATCGCCCATTTGCATTAAGGGGTGGTAAAAAAGGGATAATTCTCTTGCAACGACCTCATATTCTTTTTTTGCCAAATCATATTCTTTAGATTGTTGATAATATCTCGCCATTTTATAGTGTGCTTCATCCCAGCTAATCTCCTTCTTGCAATATGATAAGGCGACCTCCTCAAGCGGTGTTTTCGGTGTGAAATATGAATCAAGCGACTTTTGACGGAATGGCCATGAACTTGTTAAAATCATTACTCTTATATTTCCGCTTTCTACATCGACATTTGAAAATGGTACTGTTTTCAAGAAATCATCATCGCTAGGGTCATTTTCCCATGCCCAGAGCCCAAATGGCTTAATCAGACTGTGTTCTGCCATTGCTTGACAATATACTTTTCCCATCAGTGCATACCCGGTAACATTTGGATGAAGGTGCTCGGTAAATAATTCATTACCCAATAATCCATTTTGACTTTTGCTAATGAATGATCGTTCAATGTCTGCAATCAAGGCATGTTTCTCCGCTCCAATAGACCTTATTATATCATTGAATTCACTTGTCGCTCTGAATCTGAGCACATCTAGGTCTCTTGCTTTCAAGAATGTTGTTTGTGCCCTTTCGATTTCATTTCTTTTCAGATAACATTTCCCGATATGGTACCATAGATCAGCTCTCATCGAATCAATTTTAATCGCGTTTTCGAACATTTGAAGGGCTTGAATATCATCTCCACTCTTTTCAAACTCGCTACCTTTCATATAATATGCTTCCCACCTTAGCCGTTGATCTTCCGTTATAGACGGAGAGAAAAGAGAGATGAAAGGATATTGATCCTTCAAATTGCTTACCAATGTGCTAATACAAATCGGAACATTATGTTGAGCAGCACATTCGACCATTTCGTACAAATTAGAACGAAAAACGTCTTTTGCCCTTTCGTACTTAGCGCTGCCATAAACTATATAACGGTCATCTACCATTCCTTCCAGAAATGTAGTTTTTCTTGTCTGTTCTTTTTGCCCCATTAAAAAGACTTCTGTCTTTAGTACTCCATCTCTCAATAGTGCGACCAGTTTTAACTTTCTCAATTGCAAATAAATATCCACCAATTTCTTGTTATACCCAACATACTCAGTCGATGCGACACCATATGTCCCATAAAATTCATCATGGCCTGAGTAAACTATAATCAGGTCCGGTTCGTATTTTAGAACTTGCTTAAGTAAATCCAACACTACGGAGCTGCTAATCGCCGGGATTGCTAAATTAAGAACTTCGAAGTTTATTTCCGGAAATTGTACGGATAGCCGCTTTTTTAAAAAACGCGGGGCAGAAATATTCAACGGGAATGGATATCCATACATGGTCGACTCACCAAGACAAAATATACGATAGGTTTGCGGGGATTTATTGACTTCAAAGATTTCTTCATATGGCTGCGGTGTACCAATGTTATGAGATGCAAAATAATTTGCTCCATATTCCTGATTGACAGCATAATATTCTTTGCCCTGATATTTTTTTATCGTTACCAATGAATCTATATTTGATTGATAATGCCCCATCCTAAGGCTCAACTCAATCAATACAAGAAATACAAGCGGGCAGCTTATCATTATGGTCGTAAATATCCATGTTTTACGACGGCTTAAAGATCCCGCATTTTCCGTTATTATAATTTTCCTATTTGTCTTTTTTTGCTTCTTCATATGTCAATATATTTCAGGGAATCCATGAAATAATGCAAACTAAATATGTTTGCCTCACAGTGCCTTGATTTTAATTTACCAACGAGATGGTTCATTTGCATTATTTACTTATGGTACAGATGAGAAACAAGCACAATTTTTATCGCTATTAACATCTCAAAATATTTCACAGCTAATCTTAATTAAGTTAAATTCTAATGGTCGTTTAAGGAAGGTCCGTTAACAAAGATGCTAATAAACCGTATGCCGAAGGTACAATATTGATCAATTGTGTATCTAAATTAAGCGCAACAAGAATAATTCTACCACGCTGAACTTGCAAAGAATGGATCATCGAGTCTTTTATTGTACATTGACGATCATTCATATAATACACTTGATTTTCATCACTCGTGACACAGCCGAATGATACAGGTGGCACCCATCCTGAAAAGTCAAGATGCCTGATTTCCTTGGATCCATCGGCCAAATAATAAGCCATTCCGATGGACTGCGATGAAAGAC
>JBEKLV010000307.1:0-3593 GCA_050008835.1 Bacteroidota bacterium
GCATTACTTAGACAACTATCCGACAATGCAACGACGTTTTCTAACTCAAGATCTCTCGCTGATTTACAGAGCACTTTCCAAATCTCAGACGAGGAACATTTACATATTCAGACACAATTGATGGATACAATACAGCACAAACAGCGGGATAAAGTACTTATCATCGATGACGACACACGGCTTTTAGAATTGCTTGCGACATCGTTGGAAGACAACGGATTTGATGTTACCGCCCTTTCTACGTCTGATGAAGCGTACGCACTTCTCCGTAAATTCGTCCCCGATTTAATCTTGTGTGATATCAACTTAGAAACTTCTACAATGGGCGGATTTACATTCTATGAGAAAGTACAGGAACTGAAAAACGTTCAGGGCATTCCATTCGTATTCTTAACCGGCCTAACAGACGAAGCTCTCGTTCGCACCGGCAAAGAACTTGGCGTGGATGATTACTTGATGAAGCCGATTTCTGAACAAACGTTGGTTTCAACTCTGCATGGCAAATTGAAACGGTTTAAACAACTTAATAAAATATTGACTGCCCCTATTCATGTGATGGCGGCAGCATAATCGATTTGACGAAGTCACAACTTAATGCGATTGAGGGTTATATAAAGAAACATATCGTTTATACTTACGTGTAATGTTACGTTCTACTCACCTTCACAATTATCCTAATTCATATTCAATAACACGTCTTTTTTACGACATTAATCGCGTTCTTCCGAGACCATTTTTCTAGAGAATATAGAATATCGCGGCGCAGGCATTGGTTTGCCCGTCACTACCCGCCAGATGATTTCGTTGAACTCACGATCCGGTACATCATCTTCTTTTTTCAAATTAAATTTATCCATCAATGCTTCGCCGAAGGAGCCGCCTTTGTTCCGCTCTGTCAAATCCCAGCGCGGTTCTTCCGCTGTGTAGCGCGCGGTATCTGCCAGGGTTGTAAAGGCATTAAACATCGGTGTAGCGGCGGCATCATACTGGCTCATCGGAGGTAGCCCAAGAATTAATTCCATTGTACGCAGCATTGAAGCCGTGGTATAAAGTGTGTGATTAATATCGTGTTTCTTGATGAATGGGCTTATGACAAGGCAAACTGAACGATGTGCGTCCACATGGTCAGGACCGTTTTGTGCATCATCTTCTAATACAAATATTGCACTCTCCATCCAAAATTTACTTTTCGAAATTCGATCCACAATCAAGCCAAGTCCGCAATCATTCTGAGCAACGTACGCACGTGGCGATAATGCGCCTTTTTTTGATCCGGCAGTGTGATCGTTTGGCAAATGCATGATGCAAATCTGCGGCAAAGTGCCATTCTTCTCAAATTCCGAAAATTCCTTATTCCACTCTTTGAAGCGATCTACATCCGAATAATTCAAATCCCAACCACGATAGAACGGTGCAAAATGTCCTTCCAATCCTTTTTCGCGCGAAACGCCGGGCTTCCCAATTATTTTATTCGCCGTAATAAACTCACCATAACTCCGGAAACTGACATTATGTTTCGCAGCTAGCGTCCACAAATATCCAGATGTTGGAGCGCCCGCAACTTGCCCGCCTTCAAAATCATATTCACCGCCGCGTCCGCCGTACTGTGTGGGCCACGTCTTTTCGATGTAATCCGTTGCGTAGCCAGCCATAGACCAGTTATGTCCGTCGGCGCTGACTTCCGAATTAACGTAGAAGTTATCAAACAACGCGAACTCACGCGCCAGCTTGTGATGATTCGGAGTCACTTTTTCCCCAAAAATGCAGAGCGACGAATCACCATTGCCTTCTTTCATATCACCCAACACTTGATCGTACGTCCGATTTTCTTTTATGATATAAAAGATATGCTTAATCGGCGACGGATCGCCAACTTTGTGAGGAATAGCGCTCTCGTCTAAGAAAGGAACTTTAAGTAGCTGTTCATGTTTGTATGGTGTGTTTGAGAAAACTTGCTTTGAGTAATCTATCAATTTTTTCTTATCCGGCATCGGGAAGATTGAAAGCGAGCCTTCCATTAGACTAGCAATATATCGCCCATCTGGATTTGCAAATGAACGGCTGCCTTTGCCATTCAACACAAGAACCGTTTTGTTCTTTAATACCATTACCTTTGTCGGATACCAGCCAACCGGAATAAATCCGATTGGCACCGGTTTGTCCATTTTTTTAAAATCGATGACGGTAAGCGAATTGTTATCCGCATTCGCCGCAAGTATTTTCTTTTGATCTTGAATCAATGCAATAGAATTTGTCGTAGAGCCTTCCGGTGCATCCGGATGAATTGCCGTAGAAACGGATGCGATGGCTTTCTTCTTTATGATATCGATGACGGAAACTGTGTTGTCATTAGAACAAGCGATATAAGCAAACCTGCCGTCGCGCGAAAGTGTTATTTCATTTGGATGATCGCCGGTCTGAATTTCATATTGAAGCATCATTTTCTTAAATACTTCTACCTTCTTCGATCCCCAAATAGAAACCATCGCTGAACCATCTTTCAGGAAAACACATGTATATGGCATTCCATCCAGCTTTACAATTTCCTGCTTTTTTAATTTCAGATCCATCACCCGGAAAGTGCTATCATTACGGAAGACAACTGCAAGCAAATTCTTCTGTATATCTAATCCTTGCAAAGAACCATTGTATTTAGGACGTGATTCGGCAAAATAAATCGTGTCTGCTATTACTAATCTTCCTTTTTTCAAATTAAATGTGAACACGCAGTTCTGGTAACCTCCTGAAACGTAGAGTTTCTTGCCTGAAAACTTTATTCCGTACCACGTGTCCGGCAGTTCGATTTTCTGCAGATTCTTCTTCGCCTTTAAATCCATCAACCAGATTTCAGCTTTCGACTGTCCACTGTGCGAAATAGCAAGACATTTCTCATCTTCTGAAAGCGCTGCATTCATGGGAAAATCGCCTAATCGAATTTGCTCGCCGGCAGGCGATAGCCACCATCCGTTTGGCAGGAGCACGCGGTTATCTTTCTCACCTGGAATTTGAGAATGAAGAGTAACAACCACAGCAAAAGTTAAAATCGATAGAAAATGGATTTTCAAGTGATTCTCCTCAATTCAGATGTCAGATCAGATATCTTTTTCAGCAAAACATCGGGCAGACAGAATAAACCGTCTGTACAAGATACAAATTATCAGAATTCCATTCATAAAAAATAAATTAATATAAAGATATAATTCTAAATGATTGAAAATAGAACATAACATCAGCAGAAATAATTCCGTACCGAAACCAAGGAACCCAGAGATACGAAGAGCAAGGATATCAGAATACCATATTTCTGAAGTTTCTCTTTGTTCGATCGCTGAAAACTTTCGGAAGGGTTTCCTCGCACTCCATCCATCAATCCGTTCCATCAATCTGTCTTGCCAACCATATATGATCTGAAAGATTCGCTGAAGTGTAAGTTCAAATCCGCCTTGATTTAAGTCTTCTTTCTGTACTTCTTCTGTAATGCGATTGTTCTCGTATTGTTTCTGTAAATGAAGAAAGTGCACTTGATAAAATACATGATATGATACTCGCAGAGATATTCCGATGAGTCCGAGTAAAGCCAAAAACAGCATCAA
>JBEKLV010000308.1:0-3529 GCA_050008835.1 Bacteroidota bacterium
CCGCCGGCAAAATAATACTTCGTGTGGACCTCACGCTCGTAAAGAAACTCAAAAGCACCGCTACAATAGAAATCGTAATCACCGTCAGCGTTGCATCGCTTGCGGTCTGATTCAAACTCACTTCGGTGATAGTCATCGCATCCTGATTGATTGCAAGATACTCAAAGCACCCCTCCTTCAACGAATCGAATACAGGACGTATCACTCTTGATTTGAAATTCGATGCAGCTCTTGTTTGTCCTCTTATTTGAAGCAAATGATAGAGTGAATCAGAAAGCTGATTGTACCGAGAATAATTCTGAGATATTTTATCCAAAACTTTTTTTTCGCGCTCACTTTGGCCGCTTTGCTTTGCTTCCCCAAGCCATCCTAAAAATCCCGTTCGATAAATGCTAAAACGAACGTAAGCGGAATCAATATCTGTAAGCTGCATCGAAAGTTGAGCATTTTCCTGCTGCTCAAGAGCCTTAAACATATTCTGCGCTGCACGGACGCTTTCATAATTATTATGCAGCATAAGACTGAAGGTATCACGAAGATTGGAAAAATAATAGATAGCAACGGCGCTCGTTGCCAAACCGATAACAACAATAACGAAATAGCTGAAACCAATTTTATATCGAAGACTTGTCACAGAAAAAATGTATCGTAATTTCGGGGGAAAGGCAAGGTTATAACTCTGGAAGAAATAACAGAAAAATACCCGATAACTCACCATATTCAAAAAACAAATTGGCGATACCGTGCTTTGATTAATCGACCGCGGTCCACAACGATTGTTTTCTTTCGTGCTTCGCCGCCGATGCAAACGTTGCGGCACGATAAATTGAACCGTAATTGTTGCTATTATATTTGATTTCATATATAATATTAATTAGTAAATGATAAACATCGCGCCTCCGTTTATCGGCGAGTATTAAACTAAGCAGAAAGGTAAAACGTTTTTATGAGTTTCTTTGATGATAAAATTGCAGAAAGGCTTGGAGGAATCAACTTTGGCAAATCTACAGAAATTTACAAATTCGAATTGATTAAACGAGCCAAGGCAGCAGCTAAAATTGCACACCCTGAATTGTTAATCCTTGACATGGGTGTCGGAGAACCCGACTGGCCGGCAGATCCTCTTGTTGTAGAAACCCTGTCTCAGGAAGCAGGAAAACCGGAAAATCGCTGGTATGCAGATAACGGCATTCCAGAATTTCAACATGCCGCTGCTCAATATTTGCACAAGGTTTACGGATTGAAAATTGAAAATCCGACGGAGCATATAGTTCATGGAATTGGGTCGAAACCGGTTCTTGCATTGCTTCCAATTTGTTTTATAAATCCAGGAGATATTTTTCTCACAACGGTGCCTGGATATCCTGTGTCTGCGACCTATACAAAATATCTCGGAGGCACGGTATACAATCTTGCTCTTATAGAATCAAATTCATTTCTGCCGGATTTAGATTCAATTCCACCTTCAATTTTGAAAAAATCAAAAGCCCTCTATCTTAATTATCCGAATAATCCAACTGGAGCTACAGCAACACCTGAATTTTTCAAACGTGCAGTCGACTTTGCACACCGCAATGGAATTGTTATTATTCATGATGCTCCATACAGCGCGCTGACCTACGATGGTTATAAGCCATTAAGCTTTTTGTCTGTTGATGGAGCTATGGATGTTGGAGTTGAAGTCCATTCATTATCAAAAGCCTTCAACATGACGGGCTGGAGAATAGGTTTCATCTGCGGAAATTCCAAAGCTGTCAATGCCTATGCCACGGTGAAAGACAACACCGATTCAGGACAGTTCCGGGCAATTCAGAAAGCAGCTATTCAGGCATTAAATCATTTGGAGATTACAAAGGCTACGGTAGACAAATATTCAAGGAGATTTGATTTACTAGTAAACGCACTTTGTGAGTTGGGGTTCAAGGCAAAAAAACCGAAAGGATCATTCTATTGTTATGTACCTGCACCACTCGGTACTGAACAAGGCGATGTTTTCAAAACAGCAGCAGAGTTTTCAGATTTTCTCATTCGATCTGGCCTAATCTCAACAGTGCCATGGGATGATGCAGGAAAATACATTAGATTTTCAGTAACATTTGAAGCCGATTCTATCGAACGTGAAAAGGAAGTAATTAACGAAATGAAAAATAGAATTAAAAAATTAAAATTGATATTCTAAAACGGGAATCGGATAATAAAGAATTTCTTCAAGGGGAAAAAATGGCGGTGAAATTTTATAAATATCATGGACTTGGAAACGACTACATAGTCATAGATCCAAGAGAAACGAAAATTACTTTAGACGAACCGACGATCAAGTTAATTTGCGACCGAAATTTTGGAGTCGGTTCCGACGGAATATTGTACGGTCCTGAAATTAAAGACAATTATTTTAAATTGAGAATATTCAATCCTGATGGAAGCGAAGCGGAAAAAAGCGGAAACGGGTTAAGAATATTCTCCCGCTACCTATGGGACGTGGGTTTGGTTAAAACAAATCCGTTTACAATTCGTACAATCGGCGGAGATGTACAATCTGAAATACGAAACAATGGCGATCTGGTTAAAATCGAGATGGGAAAAGTTTCGTTTATTGCTTCGGAGATTCCTCTCAATGGAGAGTCAGGAGAAGTTCTCAATAGGAATTTTGCGGTAAAAGGCAGAACCTTCCGATACTGTGCTGCGAATATTGGGAATCCTCATTGCGTCGTTCTTTGTGATGAAATATCGCCGGAGCTTGCCAAAGAGTACGGGCCGTATATCGAAACTAATCCGATGTTTCCTAATAGAACAAATGTTCAGTTCTTGAAAATCATTGATAAAAATCATATACAGATTGAAATATGGGAACGAGGCGCCGGATATACACTTGCCTCGGGAAGCAGTAGTACTGCTTCAGCAGCAGTTGCTTTTAAATTAGGTTTGTGCGGAAACATTATAACCGTAAAAATGCAGGGCGGAGATTTAAGTCTTGAATTCACAAACGATTTCAGAGCAACAATGATCGGTCCCGTAACACCTGTATATGAAGGAATAATAAAAGAAGACTTCTTTAAAAAAAGCAAAAGATAATATCGCCGCGGAAGAGAATGCGTCCTCCTCGCAAGCTTTGAAGATCAGAATAATTACTTTTTCAACAATCTCCACATTTCATAGAGAAGATTTCGTATTCCTTCTCCTGTTACCGCAGATATCGGCACGGTCACTACGCCGCGCCCGAATTTTAACTTTGTAAATTCCTTCCTATCCACTTCATTAACAATATCCATTTTTGTAACAGCAACAATCTTTTTCTTCTTAACAATTTTAGGATTATAGGAGGCAAGTTCGTTCAGAAGAATTTGATAGTCTTTTTTCGAATCTTCACTAATGGATTCAACAAGGAACACAAGTACGCGTGTGCGTTCGATGTGACGAATAAATTGAATCCCAAGTCCCTTCCCTTCGTGTGCACCTTCGATAAGGCCGGGAATATCGGCAATCACAAAGCTTTTACCTTCCGCATAGCGGACGAGACCAAGGTTCGGCG
>JBEKLV010000309.1:0-3520 GCA_050008835.1 Bacteroidota bacterium
CTTGAAAATATTCAGCGCCGCAGCTTAGCGCCGATCCGTTAGGCAGGCAACATAAAGCAACTCCATGAATTATAAATTGATCATAGTAATATCCCTAATGCTAAATTACGCATGCATTTCCTTTTCGCAAGATTCTTCAAAGATTATATCGTTTGAACCTCAGCACCTTTTTACACTGTCTTCCGGCATCAGTTTGCATACTGTTCGCGATGAGATGATGTCTCCGCTCCTCTATCGTGGAACGCAAGCGCCGCTAGCCTTCTCGTATCAATTTCGAGGAATGGAGAATCGGCATACCGTCTTGTTCTACTATGATAACACGGAACTGAATTCTTCAATCACTCAAATCATTAACGAGCAAGTGGTATCGCACTACATCAAGAATCTTAATGTGAATTTTGAATATTCATTTTCTACCAAGGCAGCCGTGTTTGAAGATCTCCGCACTACGTTATTCCTTGGTGCCAGATTGTCCAGTATCCTTAATGTGAGAGAACATTATTTTATACAAGGTAAAAGCCAAACGTCCGGAGAGCAAATGACGGGGCTCGGTATTCACCTGTTGACAGAAACTGCCATTCAGCAGAAATCAAATAATTATTTACGCGTTGAGGTCAATTTCCCCTGCATCTCATACGTTCTTCTTTCAGGGTTTTATAATGCCATAGTCAAGGAGAAATATAACGACATTGATCCTGACCAAAATATTGTGTGGCAGATCCTTAAGAAGGGGGATTTTATTTCCTTCAACAAACTCTTCGAGATGCAGGCGGATGTTTCATACAGCTTCTTTATAAGCAATTATATCGGATGTGAACTGCAGTATCGATTGCTCTACTATTACTTTGCAGAGTATCAAGAATTGTTCCATACGCGTGTTTTGAATAATCAATTCCTCCTTGGCTTGACGGTGAAACTATGACTATGTTAAAACGCGTTTTTAGTATTCTCATTATCCTTTTCATTTTTTACGGATGTGAAAAAATGTTCTTCGAGCCGGATCCGGCAGACACACCGGAAAATAACTTCGAAATATTTTGGAAAGATTTTGACAGGTATTATGCACAATTCTCACTGCGTAACATCGATTGGGATTCGGTCTATACATTGTACCGCCCGCAGATTTCCCCATCCACCTCCAATCGACAGCTCTTTACTATTTTCTCGAACATTGTTCTCGGTATCAACGATATGCATGTAGATTTATACACACCGCTAGGCGATGTTTCTTGGAAAAACCCTTATCCCGCTTCATATCCCAGCATGAGAAGTATCAATGTCTGCAAGTATGTCCAATGCGGCGCTCAGCAAAATTCCGTGTTCGAATACCGGAGTTGTCAAGATCCTACCATCGGTTATATCAGCACTTATACATTCAGTGGGGCAGGTGAAGGATTTACCTCTACAGATCCACGATATTCTGTAATCGATGATATACTTTCGCAATGGAAGAATATGAAAGGGATCATTATCGATGTTCGCTGGAATGGTGGCGGCAATAGTGCCAACGCAGAAATGGTAGCAAGCCGCTTTTCCGATCAATCGTGCGTGTATATGTATTATCGCCAGAAGATTGGACCCGGAAAATATGATTATTCCTCATGGAAAAGTCGTTCTATCGAACCGAAAGGACCGTATCAATTTCTTAAACCCGTCGTTGTTCTTACAAGCCGCGCTACTTCGAGTGCTGCGGAAATGTTTGTTATGGCTATGCAAGTTCTGCCGTACGTTACAATCGTCGGTGATACAACCGGCGGTGGTTCCGGTAATCCTGTATTCCGGGAATTACCAAACGGATGGACGTATCGGTTATCAACAGAAATAGCCGCAGACGCTCATGGCCGCATTATTGAAGGCGTGGGTGTTTTTCCAGATGTACCCGTACAAACAACAGCCGCTGATTCAGCAAATGGAATTGACAGAATTATGGAAAAGGGAATTGACATCATCAAGAATTCACAATAACCATAATCTATTTCCATTTTAATGAAAAGAATATTTTATGTTGGCGTATTGCAAATTTCAATCACAGATATCAATTGCCTGCCTAACCAGGCGCTCAAGCTGACGGAATGAGCGTACTGCAAAATTCATGGCGAGCAAAGGTCAGTACAAAATTGAAAGTTATTAGCGTGAACTTAGTTCGTTTAGTACATTACGAAAATTATCAGCGCCGCAGCTTAGCGCCGTTCCGTTAGGCCGCTTGCGTTTTCAAAACAATTGGATATGACGCATGTGAAGTTTGGAGGAAAATATGGAACCTTACATGACACTGAAGTATATTCTCCTTGAGGAAGCTAAGACGACTTATACCATCACGGATAAACTCTTTCACCGAGTTACTGACAGCGATCTCTCGTGGAAACCGACTACAGGAAAGAACTGGATGACCATAGGACAACTCCTGATGCACTGTGCAAGCTTTGGTTGTGGTAAGGCTATTCAAGGATTTGTCAAAGGAGATTGGGGTATTCCCGAAGGAGTTGAATTAAAGGACTTAAATGCTGACCAACATGTACCACCAGTAACAATGTTACCCAGTGTCGATAGTGTTAAGCAAGCATTAGAACTTCTGGCAAATGACCGGAATCTTTCTTTGCGCTGCATCGAGGATACGGAGGAAGCTAGACTATTGGCGGAGAAAATCACTGCGCCCTGGGGCGGTCCCGAAGCTTCGCTGTTCCAGCATCTTTTACTTATGATTGCCCATCTCAATCAACACAAGGGTCAGCTCTTTTACTACTTAAAATTGATGGGAAACGAAATTAACACCAGCGACCTTTGGGGTGCATAAGTGGGAAGCATTGTAATAAAATTTGTGGTAGCGGCCTAACCAGGCGCTCCAAGCAAACGGGATGAGCGTGTTGCTATTTAATAGGGTAAGTAAAGTTTTTGTGTCTAATAATTTAGTTATCGGCGTGAACTTGTTTCGTTTAGTGTATTTTGAAAGTTATCAGTGCGGCAGCTTAGCCGTCATCTATTAGAATACATAAATTATTTATAGCGCAAATACGTGAGTTATTAGCGAACTAAATAATTTTATCCAAATTTATTAATATGAACTGGTTTACAAAATTATTCAAGTCAAAATCGTTAGACCAAACAGACCGTGATTACCTTGATGGTTGTGATGCTTTCATAATTGGGGAAAAAACATGGAAAGATATTACCATGTCAAAAGGTTCGCTTGAGTCTAAGGAGAACAGAACAAAAGAAGCACTTAAGTATTTTGACAAGGCAATAGAAAAGGGTTATGATGATTCTGAAGTATTTTCATTACGTGGTAGATGTTTAAATGATTTAGGATTTTATTTCGAAGCACTTGAAGATTTAAATAGGGCAATTCAAAATAATCCTAAAAAAAGTATAGTAGTTGATTATCATATACGTAGTATTATTAAAGATTCACTTTTTGATTTTGAAGGAAGTTTAGCTGATATAAAAGAAGCCGTTCGCCTTTCAAAATTGGACAATGATTATAATAGACGGTGTAATAATTATGCAACAAAGATGGGCGTTG
>JBEKLV010000031.1:0-22860 GCA_050008835.1 Bacteroidota bacterium
AGATACAACTGCCACACACACAGAAAATATTTGGCTCCCGAATGCACAGTTGACCTTGAAGCCGACCGATTTCATGAATGTGCGTCTTGCCGCCTATAAAGCATTGGCAAGGCCCGATTTTAATTATAGGTTGAATCAATTCCTTGCAAGAACCTCAGCTTCAGATTTACCTAAGGGCGTTCCACAACAGTATGGAACATCGATAGTGGCAGGTGATCCAGATCTCCCTGACGCAAAAGCATGGAATTATGAAATTAACACATCCTTTTTTGGCAACACGATAGGATTGTTTACCATCTCTGCTTTTTATAAAGAGATTAAAGATATGTTTCATTATGCAAATGAAGTAGAGGTAGATGGCGCCATCACACAAAATGGACAAAAGTATCTTGATAGTGTAGGGATAAAATGGCAAGATCCATTCAACTCAACAGTATCTTACTATCTCTTTTATCCATATAGTTCTTCACAATCGACACGCGTATGGGGCTTCGAAATCACTCATCAATTTAACACGAATTTTCTTCCAGGCCTGTTAAAGAATTTTGTTATATCATATAACCTTTCACTTATTCATTCAGAAACCTATATCCGAGCGTTTGTGAACGACGATACGGTTTGGCTACCAACAAATTTTAGAGGTCAAACTACTTATACAGCAAGCCTGGTACCGAGATATTTTGATTCAAAGCAAAAACTAGAAGGACAACCAGAATTCTTTGGCAATGCAGCGCTTGGCTATGATATCGGCGGTTTTTCTGCGCGTATTTCTCTCTTTTTCCAGGGTGCATATACAAGCCAATACTCGGCTGATGGAAGAACCGACATCGTCACTAATAGTTTAACGAAATGGGATCTATCGCTTAAACAACAATTTGCAAGTTATATTGCCGTGGTGCTCAATATAAACAATTTAACGAATGCCGATGAGGGCACTTCTGTAAAGAATAGAATTACTGGATTGGAACTACCATATCATAATGATAACTATGGTTTAACGGCAGATTTAGGAGTGCAGGTAACTTTTTAATTCATTCATAAATAACTATTAGGAGGATTTTATAATGGAATAATTATTCTATGGTCCTGTTCTATAGAGAATAGAATTATAGGAGGAAAAATTTTTGTACATAGTGAAAACTATGGTTTAGCGGCAGGTTTACGAGTGCAGGTGACTTAATAAATCACTTATTAATTAATCAATATCAGGAGGATGTAACAATGAAACAATTATTCTATAGTTTTTTTGTTGTTGTAATTCTTAGTTTTATTGCTAATGCACAAACAGCTCGCGTTATCAATGTGCCCACGTTCGCAGCGTCAGGCCAATATTTAAACCAATTCATAGCTGCTGACTCAGTGGGCCGTGGCACTGCCGACAACACAACATACGTGCTGGCTCGAGATGCTGCATATTATGCAAATTCATATATTAATAATGTTGGCTGGACATTAAGGATGAGATCGTCATATGGTAAATTATCAGGATCAGGCGCTTCTCGTTCGGGATATCCGGCTGCAATTTTCTTAAAATTGGGTTCCTCAGGTACTCAGGTTTCAGATTTAGTCCAAATAGCAGGAAATGTTTGGCTATCGAATCTCGAAATTAGTGGATATGATGAAACAGTAGGTTCGACAATGCTTGGTACGTTATTTGAGGAAATACTTCTCTGCACTGCTCCTGGATTTAACATCACAATCGATAGTTGTATTATAACAAATTGCGGTCAAGGTATCCTTCGTCTCAATAGTGCTCCACGGGTTGTGAAAATTACAAACTCAATTTTTGCAAATATGGGGTCTCGCTTGTATTCTGATCTCGGCAACGGAAGAGCAGTTGATTGCCGCAATGGATCGGTTGACTCGTTGATTCTTCAGAACAATACGTTTATAAACAATCAAGATCGTGTTGTTCGTCACTATAGCAGCACTGCACCGATAAGATACTTGAAGTTTGACCATAATACCCTCATCAATTCAGCATCATTCCATGGATTATTGTCTTTCGGTTACACACAAGGACTATTTTCCATAACAAATAATTTATTTGTTAATCCTTGGGCATATGGAGATGATACGGATGCTGTACGTCAAGCTGAGATGGGAGACAATGGCGAGCTTAATCCACTGAATGGACTAGCAAGAATGACGATAATTAATGCTAAGCCCGATACAGTTGGACAACCAATACCAACAACTTGGACATTTAAGAATAATTATTATCGCATTACAACATCCGAGCAAAATTGGTGGACTAATGCAGGTGCAAATCCAGTCCTTAAATTGCCATCTCCATTACCTTGGCACATTAGTAAGAAAATAGGCACAGATTCCCTTACTGCCTTCCAGGCAACAACAGCGGATGTGAACAATGTTCCTGCGTTAATGACTGGCACGATGGCTTACTACAGATCTCCAAGCGGTGCAAATAAAACCAAAGTGAATAACACGGCAGCCCCTGATATGGATCGTAGGGGTTATGTTTACCTCACAGATACACTTGATTGTAAATATCCAACAAGTGCATCAATCTATTCCGCAGCAACTGGTGGTCAACCTGTTGGTTCGCTTATGTGGTGGGGTATAGCTGTTGGTGTAGAAAAATCTAACAATCCTGTTCCTACAGGATATGCTCTCACACAGAACTATCCCAATCCATTCAATCCGACTACCAACTTTACATATGAAATAAGTAAAGCTGGCTTTGTGTCGATTAAAATTTATGATATTTTGGGACGTGAAGTTGCCACATTGGTGAACGAAGTGAAACAAGCGGGTTCATTTGTTGCAACTTGGAATGCAATAAATGCTGGCAGCGGAATTTATTTCTGCAAGATGCAATCAGGGTCGTTTACAGCCACGAAGAAAATGATTCTGATGAAATAAGTTACTAATGTTTTGTGTTATTCCTGTTCGTTTTTAGGGATAACAATTCCGATTCCTGTTATGAAACGAATTCTTAGGGGATACTGTTAATCGGGAACGGAATCAAGTTGTTGCTTTCGAAATAACAATATCACTGTTTTGAGAGCATGAATAGCTAACGCCCGGTCGCCTGATCGGGCGTTTTTTATTTATTGTCTTGTCCTGAAAAAAGTTGACCATAAATCAACTTTATCAAGGAGAAGAATATGAAACTACGGTTACGCATCCCGAACAGTGAACGCTACAGCAAGGCATTTAGGCGACAAGTTGTTCGGGAATACGAGCAGTAACCAAAGATGCTCTCATGGAAAAGTATCACATTGGAGGCAAGAGCACAGTCTTGCAGTGGTGCCGAAAGTATGGTAGATTGACCTATCCCAGCACAGGCACACGAGGTCGACCATTGCAAGATCCCCAGCAACGCCGCATTAAAGAATTAGAACGCAAGTTAAAAGATTCTCAAGTGCAAGATCCCCAGCAACGCCGCATTAAAGAATTAGAACGCAAGTTAAAAGATTCTCAAGAGAAGATACTGGTGTATGAGAAGTTAATCGAAATTACGAATCGGGAGCTTGGAGAAGATGTGCGAAAAAAAATCGCCACCAAGTTGTCCGAGAAATGGCATCCGAAAGGCACAGGATAAGCATCCGTTCGTGTTGTCGACACCTTGGTTTTAGTAAACAGGCTTATTATCAGTTACGGCAACATCGTGAAGATCAAGCAGAGCGAGATAGACAAATCATCGGCAAAGTGCTTACGGTGCGCCGACACCTTCCACGGCTCGGAACACGCAAGCTGTATTATCTGCTGAAGGATGAATTTGGAGCAGCCCATATTTCAATTGGTCGGGACAAACTTTTTGAGGTTTTACGGGCGAAACAGATGCTAATTACCAAACGCCGAAAATATGTAAAGACGACAGATTCCAAGACGACAGATTCCAAGCATTGGATGCGGACGTATCCAAATCGAGCACAGAAAATGCCATTGACACAACCGGAACAACTTTGGGTAGCTGATATTACCTATATCCTCACTCGGCAAGAGACACTCTATTTGCATTTGGTGACGGATGCCTATTCAAAGCAAATTATGGGATACACGTTGAGTCGAGATTTGAAAGCAGAATCCACGCTCAAAGCATTACAGATGGCTTTCAAGAACAGGGTCTATCCACACAACCAAATCATACATCACTCTGACCGTGGATTACAGTTCTGTAGCAAATTATACATCAATGAACTTCGCCAACACAACTGCCAGATCAGCATGACCCAGGATGGGAATCCGTATGACAACGCCATTGCTGAGCGTGTTAATGGAATCTTAAAAGATGAATTTTATTGTGACGAACCGTTTGAGAATTATGAGGCAGCTCTTGTTTCTGTTGCTCAATCGATTATACTATACAACACTCGAAGGCCACATTTAAGTTGTTCGATGCTAACGCCAATTCAAATGCATCAACAACAGGAAGTTCTAGTGAAACAATGGCATAAAAAACCTCTCTACAGTTGTAGAGAGGGGTTCTAAATAACAGTCAACCTATTTCAGGACGACTCACCAACGAGATTCGAACTCGTGTTCCAGGCTTGAAAAGATTGTTGGTATCAAAATATCGTTAAATTCGAAATAAAATCAGTAATATTTTACCTAAAATTCTTGTCAAGTGTTAGCAGAAGTGTTGGCAGTTACCTTTCATAATAAACCAACACGTTAATTATAAACCAAGGTAAAGCTTTTAAAAATTCCGAGCAAGTTCTTAGACCAAAGAAAAATTTCAATTGACAAATTACGAATGGCAGAACTTAAAATTCTCAAAAAGGAATATATATTTTGGTATAACAATGATGATCACAGTCTTGACTCTTCATATGGATATTAGTATTTATTTGTCGTTAATTTACTTAACGCTATTAGTAGAGATGCAGTACTTAATAAAATCCTTTATTCAAACACTGTCAATATTAGTTACAGCTGCTTTCATTTTTGGATGTCCTCCCAAGCACGATGAACCTATATCGGGCAATCTGTCGGTTACATCCAAGAGTGAACATCTGGTCAAGGGAAATCCCAGTAGTGCAGTTGACAGTGTTTCATATTCAAATAACTATCTGATGGAAAAGCCTCAATATGTCGTCTCATATAATAGAGATCGTGGTATTCCCAATTGAGTAGCCTGGCACCTGGATAATACTTGGCTTGGTAATGTACCGCGAAAAGACACATTCAGACCGGACAGCACATTACCACCAGATTGGTATCACGTATCTAAATCGAGTTACAACCATAGTGGCTATGCCCGGGGACATCATTGCCCATCTGCAGATCGGACCAATTCGATCGATGATAATTCGGCTACATTTCTAATGACCAATATGATGCCACATACAACACATGGATGGAAGTGCTCTACCTGCCAAAAGTTGGTATAACAACGATAGAAAACATCATTACAACATGGAGGAAAGTAAAATGATTACAGCAGAATTCACACAAGATGAAGTTTCCCGATAGGGATGGCTTTGCCACAATCACTCGTTCAATAGCTTGAAGTGGAGTGCGGTCAATATCTCAAGGACTTCGGTTCAAATAGGTTCCCCGACCACAAACTGTCCAATCCTTCCAAAATAATGAGTGTCTCCATTCTGACTATGATTTTTATAAACCCCTTTCTGTGCTATTTTGAATGTGACACTAATAGGCCCAGCCGCAAAATGTTGTATCCTCAATTTATTAATTATGCTGCATAATGAAATCGCAATTCAGCAAAAGGATAAAACAAACATGATGATTGATGAAGGCGAAGAATATTCATTAAAAGATTCTCTATTAAAGATGGGGGAAAAATAATTAGTTAAACCATGCAAAATCACAGCGATTCACAAATCAAAACTACTCAAGCACGTTAAACAATTAAAGAATAAATGTAATTTCTTTTGTTCACCGCTGAAAATATATATACGCTTGAATAATTGCAAGGATGATATTTGAGGATATTCGTTTCTTTGAGAGTAGTTTATGAATTTTGCTTGCCTTTGTGAAGTAGCTTCTTTAAGTTTGACACGTCGTATACAACACATATGCGGGATATAAAAGCTTTGAACAATCAAGCTATAAAAAATATTCTAGTATATAGTCTCATCTTAAATCGATTCAACCCTCAATACTCGATTGTGTCTTCAATAAATTATTTGTTGAAAGGATCTTTCAATGAAGTTTTCTCGTAGTAGCGGAATATTGTTACATCCAACATCGTTGCCTGGACCATATGGCTCGGGCGACCTAGGTGTTTCTGCTTATCAGTTTGTCGATTGGTTAGTTTCAGCAGGTCAAACTCTTTGGCAAATGCTTCCTTTGGGTCCTGCAGGCATGGCAAATTCACCATATATGTCTCTCTCCGCATTTGCAGGGAATCCATTACTCATTGATCTTCGGGAATTATATACGCAAGGCTTTTTAACTCAAGACGATCTTGTGAGTTCATTAAATGAAGGAAGTTCGAGAATAGATTACCAATATGTATCACAATTTCGGATGGCTGCTCTTACAAAAGCATCGGATAATTTCTTTCGTCAGAGTAATGCGGATCATCGGAAACAGTATGATAAATATTGTATAAAAGAAAAATCGTGGCTTGAAGATTATGCATTGTTTCAAGCATTGAACCAAAAGTATCAATTGAAAGAATGGTCTTCATGGGATTACGATCTTGTGCATCGTAAACCAACTGCATTGAAGAAAGCTCGAATCGAGCTACTGAATCTCATGAACTTTCACAAGTTTACTCAATGGTGTTTTTCGCGACAATGGAATAATTTGAAAAAATACGCGAACGAACGAAATATAAAACTTGTCGGCGATATTCCAATCTTCGTAGCTCACCATAGTGCAGATGTATGGTCAAATCCAGGTGATTTTTATTTAGATGTTAAAGGTTTACCGACGGTCGTTGCCGGTGTTCCTCCAGATTATTTCAGTGTGAACGGACAGCGCTGGGGTAATCCTCTGTATCGATGGAATATCATGAAAAAGAAACGGTATGGATGGTGGATTGAACGCTTCCAAAGAACGTTTGATTTATTTGATATACTTCGTATTGATCACTTCAGAGGATTTGATGCTTACTGGGAAATTCCAGTCAAAGAAAAAACCGCACGAATTGGTCGATGGGTTAAATGCCCGGGAGAAGACCTGTTCAAAACAGTAAGGCATAAATTAGGAACACTGCCAATCATTGCTGAAGATCTTGGTGTTGTAACACCTGGAGTTGTGACGTTGAGAGAAAAATTTAATTTTCCAGGTATGAAAGTATTGCAGTTTGCATTTTCTACAGATCCAAATGACGCTTTTCTTCCACATAACTACGATAGAAACTGTGTCGTATATACAGGCACACATGACAATGATACGACAAAAGGGTGGTATGAAAAAGCTCCGGAACGTGAACGAGACTTTGTCAGACAATATTGTAAAACGGATGGACATGAAATAAACTGGGATTTGATAAAAGCGTCCCTGCAATCCGTCGCTGATATGGCTATTCTTCCATTTCAAGACGTTCTTGATCTTGGAAGTGAGGGGAGGATGAATTATCCTGGTACTGTCGATGGAAATTGGGAATGGAGGTTCACATGGGATCTTGTGAGGCCGGAAATTGCATCTAGGTTGTACGAATTAACAGCCATCTATGGACGATGTGCAACAAATAAGTAAACTCTAAATCCTAAGAGATCATTAGAAAGAACCATCACATATTCTAGAAGGTTTCAAAATCCTTAGGTTTAAAGAGGCATAAGAAGTAGCAAGATCAATTAAACATTACTATCGACATCTTACGAGAAGATCAATTCTAAAATGTACTTGACAATTAAAAAATAATTTTAAATATTGGAAGCGCTTCCATTTGGAAGCGCTTCCAATAGCGAGAACATTTGACGGCCACAATATACGATATTGCCCAAAAAGCAAAAGTTGGTATTGGGACGGTATCCCGTGTTTTGAATAAAAATGCCAACGTATCGGATGTGACGCGCAATCGTGTTCTGCAAGTAGTCTCAAGATTAAATTATAAACCGCATCCCTATGCTATTGGTCTCGCCCGCCAAAGAACTAATTCAATTCTTTTTACTATTCCATTCTTTGCAACTTTTTTCTTCCTTGAAATTCTTCGTGGGATTCAAAAACGCTTGGCAGATCTAGACGTGAGTATTATTATGCTGGGGATCAATCATCCTGATCAAATTACGGAAATGCTTCGCCATAATATCCATCGTCATCGCGTGGATGGCATAGTGTTGTGTTCGATGAAGATTCCAGAGCAATTGGAAAAAAATAAACTATTCAAGAAAATCCCGATGGTGCTCGTGGATACATACAACAAAGAATTTGATTCCTTCGCAGTGAATAATGTACAAGGAGGATATGTAGCGACTAAACATCTTCTTGATCTTGGCCATACAAGGATTGCGATATTGAATGCAAATCTTAGGAGCGTTCCTGCAAAAGACCGGTTTAAAGGATATAGAATGGCAATGATGGATGCTCATAAAAAAATTGACGAACGGCTCATCCGAAAAACGAAATCAGAATACGTGGACGGATTCACCCGTGAGAACGGGTACGAGATGATGAAGGAATTGCTGAATCTCGGCGCTGCCCGTCCGACAGCCGTGTTTGCAGTGAGCGATATTCAGGCCTATGGCGCATTGGCAGCCATCGCAGAGAATGGCCTGAGGTGTCCGGACGATATCGCCCTCATCGGCTATGACGATCTCGAACTCTCGGAACCCCTGGGACTTACCTCGATGCTGCAGCCGATGTCGGAGATGGGGACGCTGACCATCGAGCGATTGCTCGAACGCATGAATACCAAAGATCTGAGTGTCTATCATAAAACATTTGAACCGACACTCATCGTACGCAAGACAACACTCTCTATAGGTAACATTACAAAAAGTGCATAACTCAACATTTTTACATTACTCATTTCATATCATCGTGAAATAGAAAAGAGAGGAATCATGGGTACACGACTACTGTATTCTCTCCTCTTGATATTTCTTGTGGTGTCATAAATGATTTCTGAATGATATTCATTTTAACAATATTGTCAGTAGTCTTGACAGCAGCGCCAGCTTTCGTTGCCGAGCAACCTTCGGATACAAATCATGTCATGCGCGTCTCCAACGTGCCAGAGTGGTCAAAGCACGTTGTTTGGTATCAGATCTTTCCTGAACGGTTTCGCAACGGTGATCCTGCGAACGATCCGACAGTTGAAGATCAACTTGGAGCATGGCCCAACGAACGTACTCGGGGGTGGCACACCAGTCCCTGGACGAGCGATTGGTATCAATTGCTGCCGTGGGAGAAAATGGACAATAAGGGATTTTATTATCACGTCCAACAACGCCGGTACGGAGGGGACCTTCAAGGCGTGATCGACAAACTGGACTATCTGAAGAGCCTCGGCATCAGCGCTCTCTACTTCACTCCGTTATTTCAATCGCCGTCTGTCCACAAATATGATGCAACGATGTATCACCATATCGACAAAAATTTTGGACCGGATCCCAATGGCGATAAGAAGATATGGACTACGGAAAATCCCGAGGATCCATCTACATGGAAGTGGACAAGCGCTGACAGACTCTTTCTCACTCTGCTTCAGGAAGCGCACAAGCGGAACATCAAGGTTATTATTGACGGAGTTTTTAATCACGTAGGCACGACGTTCTGGGCATTCGAAGATGTGCGGAAGAAACAGCAAGCTTCCAAATACAAGGATTGGTTTACAGTGACCAGATGGGACGATCCTTCCACTCCACAGGATGAATTTGACTATATTGGCTGGAACGGTGTGCGTGATCTGCCGCAATGGCGCCAGGATGAAAACGGAATCGTGCATGGTCCGAGAGAGTACATCCACGCAATCGTACGGAGATGGATGGATCCCAACGGTGACGGGAACCCCGATGATGGCATTGATGGATGGCGATTGGATGTGGCGGAGAAAATAAAACCTGCGTTCTGGAAAGACTTCAGAACATGGGTGCGTGGGATCAATCCGGAGGCTTACCTCGTGGGGGAGGTATGGTGGGAAGATTGGTCCAACGATAAGATGTTCAATGCCGCTCCGTGGCTTCAAGGTGATATGTTTGATGCTGTCATGAATTATCGATGGGCTCGTGAAGCGTTTCGGTTTTTTGCTGGCGGCAAGGACAGCATCAGTGCGTCGGAATTCTTCGGGCGTCTTCAAGCGATGCTGGACGATTATCCAACGGCAACGAACTATGTGCTTCTGAATCTTTACGACAGTCACGACACTGAGCGAATGGGTTCTCGGTTAATGAATTCAGGAATTCTATACGACCATATGGGAAGTCCGAAAGACAATCCTTCGTACGATGTCCGGAAGCCGGGCCCTCGCGAGTTGATGGTGCAGAAATTGATGGCCTTATTTCAAATGACCTACGTCGGTGCTCCCATGATCTACTATGGAACGGAAACTGGAATGTGGGGAGCGGACGACCCGGATTGCCGAAAACCAATGCTCTGGTCGGACTACCGATATGACGACGAAAAGAGTCATCCGTTCAACCTCGATCGTGCAAGTGATTCAAACACATTTAACAAGGAGCTATTTCAATGGTATTCCAAGCTAATCAAGTTGCGCAACAGCGAGCCAGCCCTTCGTAGCGGCGCGTTCGAACCAGTGTCAACGCCTGACGGGAGTGGCGTTCTCACCTTCCGGCGAGTGGAAGCAGGAGAACAGATCGTTGTAGTTCTCAATAATTCGTGGACAGCTCAGCGCATAACCATCCCAGTTCCTCATCAGTGGCACGGAGAGGTCACAGACTTGCTTTCCATGAGGAAGTACGTTGTAAACGTCGGTACGATCACAATAGCCATAGAAGGAAAATCAGGCGTTGTTCTTCGATGAATTCGTATGACTAATTTCACCACACAATAGAGAAAGGAAAGACATGAAAACTTCAAGATTTGTTTTTGTGTTTTTGATGATGTACGCCAGTTCGCTTCTTCTTGCACAAGAGCAAGAAATTCGCGGAAAAGTAACGAGCGCGGACGACGGATCGGCAATCGTCGGTGCCAACATTCTCGAAAAAGGTACCGTAAACGGGACTACTTCGGATTTCGATGGAGAGTTCAGTCTAAAAGTGAAAAAAGGCGCCGTGCTCGTTGTGTCGTACGTCGGTTTTGTGAAACGAGAAATAGAAGTAACAGAGGTAAAGTATCTCAATATTTCCTTGAGACCCGGTGCTCTGCAAGTGAAAGAGGTGGAAGTCGTAGGGATCGGGTATGGAGAGGTTAAGAAGTCGGATGCTACTGGTTCTGTGACAGCAATTTCAGCGAGGGATTTCAACCAGGGAGCAATTACATCCCCGCAGGAATTGATTATTGGAAAAGCAGCGGGCGTTGTTGCTAATACGATTGGAGGTGAAGCGGGCGCAGCTACTAAGATCCGAATTCGAGGTGGATCGTCACTCCTCGCCAATAACGATCCTTTAATAGTGGTTGATAACATTCCTTTGGAGAGCTCGGGAATTTCCGGTATGGCCAATCCGCTTTCAACAATTAATCCAAATGATATTGAGTCAATTACAATTCTGAAAGATGCTTCCGCGACAGCTATCTATGGTTCAAGAGCTTCTAATGGTGTTATTATCATAAAAACCAAACGAGGTTCATTCACTGGCGAAGAAAAAATGACCGTAAGTTATAACGGCAGTTTCTCTTTAGCAGCTCCTGCCAAAGAATTATCTGTCTTTACGGGAGACGAATTCAGGGCATTAATTGCTGATAGAGTCAAAAATTATGGTTTGACTTCCGATGCATTAAGCAGATTGGGAACAGCAAATACAGATTGGCAGAAAGAAATTTACCGAACTGCTCCAACAACTGAGCACAATATAAGCATCAGCCACGCGATTGCTTCCGTTCCCTACCGTGTATCCTTGGATTATCTGTACCAGGATGGAATTCTCAAGTATAACAACGTCGAAAGAAAAAATATCACTCTTTCGGCGACTCCCACCCTATCGCAGATTGGTTTGAATATGGATTTAAATGCTTCGGCAACAAGAATAGATAATAATTTTTCAAACCCTGATGCGGTTGGCGCTGCAGTTCAATTTGATCCTACACAACCAATTAAGAATGGAAACACAAGATGGGGCGGTTATACAACATGGACGGATATAACTTCCAAAGATCCTCTAAATGGTCCGGCAAATTATATCGCTACTAGTAATCCTGTCGCATTGTTGGAAGAGCGCAGTAATACCTCTGATGCAACAAGATATATTCTCGGAGGTAAATTTGATTATAAAATACCTTATGTACCGGATTTAAAAGCAACTTTAAATCTGGGCTATGACTACTATAAGACAAACGGAAGCGATATTTCAGATACAACAGCTTCCTGGGCACAAAGACAGCCTGAAAATCAAATCAAAGGCTATTCTCAGACAAAGACAAACAGCTTGTTAGATTTCTATCTCAACTACAAAGAAGAATTCGGTATCCACAAAGTTGACCTGACGGGCGGGTATTCGTACCAGCATTTCTACAATGAAGGATTTAATTCCAATAGAGCATGGGATCCATCAACTCCTGGTGCAAATACAACAACATATAAAAATGAGTATTACCTGATTTCATTCTTTGGCAGATTGAACTATACATTATTAGATAAGTATCTGTTAACTGCAACTTTAAGAGACGATGGTTCCTCGAGATTTTCTAAAGATAACCGTTGGGGTTTGTTCCCGGCAGTTGCTGCAGCATGGAAATTAACCGAAGAATCTTTCATCGGTAAATCGGACATAGTAAATGAAGTTAAACTTAGACTTAGCTGGGGAAAAACAGGACAGCAGGATGTAGGAACTAATTATTATCCATATATTCCAACATACACGACCAGTACAGCCGGCGCGTATTATCAATTTGGAAATACATTCTATCCAACACTTCGCCCGAATGCTTATGATGCAAATTTAAAATGGGAAACTTT
This sequence comes from Bacteroidota bacterium, assembly GCA_050008835.1. Classification (GTDB taxonomy): domain Bacteria; phylum Bacteroidota; class Ignavibacteria; order UBA10030; family UBA10030; genus Fen-1298. Next base: position 12,959 of record JBEKLV010000031.1, read on the forward strand.
AACTTCCTTAAACGCCGGAATCGATTATACATTATTCAATAAACGGGTAAGCGGTTCCGTTGAAGTATACCAGAATACTTCTGATAACTTATTAAATAGTGTGCCGGTTGCAATTGGAACTAACTTCTCTAATTATTTACTTACAAACGTCGGTTCAATGGAAAATAAAGGTGTTGAATTTGGTCTGAACATTACCCCGATTTTAGGGTCTGATTTTTCGTGGGAAGTTGGAGCAAATTTAACGTACAACAAAAACAAAGTGACCAAATTAACCTTAACTGATGATCCCGCATATACCGGAGTAAACGTAGGTAATATAGCCGGCGGTGTTGGAAACTATGTTCAAAAATATCTTGTTGGGTACGTGGCAAATACATTCTTCTTGTTCCAGCAGGTATATGACGCGAATGGCAAACCTATTGAGGGATTGTACGTTGATAAAAGCGGACAAGGTGGTACCGTATCCGGTAATGAGTTAAATAAATATGCGATGAAATCACCAAATCCTGATGTTCTAATGGGTATATCTTCTAAAATCAACTACAAAGATTTTGATTTTAGCTTCTCCGGAAGATTGAGTTTAGGCAATTATGTATATAATAATAACGCATCAAGTATAGCAGTGTATTCACAACTTTATAACCAAAGCGGATATACATCAAATATTTTAACTGATGTTAAAAAGACAAATTTCGCTACTGCACAGTATTGGTCCAGCACTTATTTAGAAAACGCGTCATACTTCAAACTGGATTATATTACTATTGGTTATAACTTCAAAGATTTATTCGGTAATTATAACGGACGCGTAGGATTATCAGTGCAAAATGTTTTTACAATCACCAAGTATAGCGGATTGGATCCTGAAGTAGATGGCGGTATCGATAACAATATATATCCACGTCCACGCACTTATATGATGACGCTGGGTCTTAATTACTAAGGAGGAAGTGAACATGAAAAAGATTATCTCTTTGATAACAGTCGTGCTTGTTGCGCTACTGTTTTCATCCTGTGTGAACGACTTGAACGTACAGCCGATCGATCCCAATGTGAATACGTCAAACAATGTCTTCAAGGATCAGAGTGCGTACAAGGAAGCGCTGGCAAAGGTATATGCCGGCTTTGCTCTTACCGGGCAACAGGGAGGTGCCGGAAATCCTGATCTTCAAGGTATAGATGAAGGCTTTAGCAGCTACATCCGTACGTGGTGGGACTTACAGGAACTTTCTACTGACGAGGCAATTATGTCTTGGGATGATGCTACAATTAAAAACTTTCATTGGCAAACCTGGTCGCCGAATGATGTGTTTCTTATGGCGTTCTACTCAAGAATATACTTTACTGTTGCAGTAAGCAATGAATTTATTAGAAATGCAAATACCGCAATCAGTTCGGCTTCAGGCACTTTTCTTAGTGATCTGAAGGCGTTTAAAGCAGAAGCTCGTTTCGTACGCGCTCTAGCTTATTACCACGCAATTGATATGTTTGGCAATGTTCCTTTTGTGACGGAAGCGGATATGCCTGGCGCATTCTTTCCAAAAAGAATTACACGTTCTGATCTCTTTAACTATATTGAAAGTGAACTAAAAGCCATTGATGGCGATCTTATTGCTCCAAAGCAAAACGAATACGCAAGAGCAGATAAAGCGGCAGCGTGGTTTTTGCTTGCAAAATTATATTTGAATGCAAAAGTATATACAGGCACAGCAAGATATGCTGACGCACTCACTTATATTAACCAAGTAATTTCATCCGGATATTCACTGGATAATAATTATCAGAGAATGTTCTGTGCGGATAATAGGACAAGCCCCGAAATTATTTTCCCAATTGCTTTTGATGGAATAAATATTCAGACATGGGGTGGTACGACTTTCCTGGTAAGCGGTTCAGAAGGTGGTAGTACAATGCCATTACGTGGATTAGGTAGCTGGGGCGGAATGAGAACTATTAGAGAATTTGCTGCCAAGTTTAACGTAACTCAAAGTAATTTTGCTTCAACGACTCAATACCCACCAAACCTTAATGCGGGCGTAGACAGAAGAGGAATGTTTTTCTTTGATCCATCTAGCTGGGTATGGGATATAACTAATGTTGGTACATTCACCGAAGGAATTGGTGTAACCAAGTGGTCAAATCTTTCTTCAATTGGGGGACCTGCACCGGATGCACACACTAGTTTTGCAACTACAAATTTCCCTATATTCCGTCTGGCTGACGCATATTTAATGTATGCAGAAGTCGCAGTAAGGGGCGGCGGCGGTGATATGGGAACTGCTGTCAATTATGTAAATGCTTTAAGACAGCGCGCTTACGGTAACAACTCTGGAAATATTACAAATTCCGATTTAACATTAAATTTCATTTTGGATGAAAGGGGTCGCGAGTTGTATTGGGAAGGTGGACGAAGGACAGATTTAGTTCGTTTTGGTCAGTTCACGAGCGGCACTTATGTCTGGCAATGGAAGGGAAATGTTAAAAATGGAACTCAAACTGCTTCTTACAGGGATTTATATCCTATCCCGATCAACGATTTGAATGCGAATCCAAATTTAATACAAAACATTGGTTATTAAAATGTAGAATATTCTTCAAGGGAAACAAGCATGAAAAACATAATATTGTCAGTTTTGATGATAGCCCTTGGGCTATTGTTCGCTTCTTGTGCGAGTGATATAAGCGAACCAAAGATCAGTTCTAATCCTGTCTCGCCAACGATGAATACTGTAGTCATGGCAGGCGCATTCACTGTCAATTATGCAGACAGTTTGATAACGTTTTCCTGGTCCGCGGCAGATTTTGGATTTCAATCATCTACGACGTACATCATACAATTATCAGATGCGAGCAGCTTTTCTGGGAACGTTGCCACCAGTCTCGTTACGACTCAGAGCTTGAGCGCAACAGCAAAAGTCAGCGACGTAAACACCCAGCTCCTGGCATGGAATCATGCGATCGGAACAGTTGTGACCGTGTATTATCGGGTCGCCGCGTCGATAAGTGCTTCCGTAGACATGGTCTATTCTGCCGCGAAATCAACGAGCCTGACACCATACGATGCAGTCATAAACTACCCGATGGTGTATGTGCCGGGTTCGTATCAAGGCTGGTCCCCGGGAGCCACGAACGGAAGGTTGTATTCCTACGGCTTTAATTCTCAGTACAGCGGTATTGTACGTCTTATCGACACTACAACGACGGCCGCTCAATTCAAAATTACGCCTGCCGCAAATTGGAATACGTCCTGGGGTGGCACGCTGACCCCTTCGGGCAGTAACTATTCAGGCACTCTGAGTACATCGGGCGGCAATTTCCAGGTAAACAATGCGTGCTATATCATGGCCGTCGATGTTAATGCATTAACGATATCGCTTACCAAGACCAATGACTGGGGAATTATCGGTTCCGCTGTCCCGCCATACGACTGGTCGAAAGATGTGGATATGTTCTATAATGGTCAGCGTAAGATGTGGGAAATTACTGCAAACTTCCAGGCAGGTGACATTAAGTTCAGAGCAGACGATAGTTGGACGCTTAATTATGGCGGCTCCAACGGTACTCTTACCGCAGGTGGAGCAAACATCAATCTCGCAACCGCGGGAAACTATACTATTCGGTTCGATCCGGTGAAGCTGACGTATACCATTATGAAAAACTAGTTGAGCTCTGTTCAAGAAGGTTTGTATAAGAAAGATATGTGTAACTGATTTGTGGTTAGCTCCACATTGACAAATACGGGCGGAGAATGTTTGTTCCGCCCGTATTCATTGTATACTGTAACTTTTGTGAGGAAGATGGATGTGCTGACCATCGTGTGTGTGCAACTGCTTTCCGCCCTGTTGATGTCCCACGCCGGATTTGTTGATCTCAACCCTATGGTTCCAGAGTTCGGTCGGACAATGTATTCGCATGCAGTCCTGAGGTAATCATGATTTGCCTCCGTTGGTTGTTTTGCAGTCTGATCTTGTTAAGCCATGCCTTCTCACAAATTGTGGTTACGATCCCGCTGTATCCGACTGAAAACGATTCGATTGTAGTTCAGTTCGACGCGACGCAGACAGGTACCTCGGAACTTCTAAACTATACCGGCACGGTGTATGCCCATACCGGCGTGACGACGAGCAAAGGGACGTGGCGATATGTCAAAGGTACCTGGGGCGACAATGGGACTCAGCCCGCATTGACGCGACTCAGTATCAATCTCTACCAACTCACGATCGGCTATCCGAGACAGTTCTACAATATCACTGACCTGGCAGAACATATCCAGGCGCTGGATTTCGTATTTCGCAGTTCGAGTGCATCGCAGCAAACACGCCCGGATATCTTTGTTTCTCTTTTCCAATCAGGACTCTCGCTGGTTATCGATTCGCCTTCCGTCTCCGTTGCTTTTGGAGACCCGCGACGGTCACCGGTGTGTGCTCGTCTGAACGACACTGTCCATGTGCGAGTCTCTGCTGCAGAAATTGGGACAAAAGTTGCATCGCTTGCACTGCTCATCAATGGTGTCCAAACCTATCAAACGGATTCGGCCAGAATGGAGTATGAGTTTATTTCCGCGAATCATCCAATCGGCACGAATACCATGACGGTCATTGGTCGAGACACGTCTGGTTTTGCCGACACGACCGAATTTGTGATCATAGTAAATCCATCCGTTCAGGAAGCAGCATTGCCCGGAGGCATCGAATACGGGATCAATTATATCAACAGCACAACAGCGACGCTTTCATTGTTCGCTCCGCACAAACAATTTGTGTACGTTGTTGGGGATTTCAATGATTGGAAAATCGACACAGCATATTACATGCAACGCCACACCATCGATTCAAACAACGTCGTGTGGTGGATCACGCTCAACGGCTTAAGCCCGGGACGTGAGTACGCCTTCCAATATCTCGTCGATGGGAATCTCCGCATTGCTGATCCGTATACCGCAAAGGTCCTGGACCCATGGAACGATTCATCCATTTCGAGTTCTACATATCCGGACCTGAAGCCGTACCCTGCGGGAAAGACGGCCGAACCTGTATCAATCCTCATGACGAATCAACCTTCGTATGTCTGGCACACGACGAACTTCCAGCGACCGACGAAGACCGACTTGCTTATCTATGAGCTACTTATTCGAGATTTCGTAGCCGCACATGACTTTAAGACACTGACCGACACACTCGACTATCTGAAGAGGTTGGGGGTCAATGCGATCGAATTGATGCCAATCATGGAATTCGAAGGGAACGACAGCTGGGGGTATAATCCGAGTTTCCATCTTGCCGTTGACAAATATTACGGCCCTGCGCATGACCTGAAGGTGTTTATTAACTCTGCGCATGCGAATGGTATAGCGGTAATCCTCGATATCGTGCTGAATCATGCGTTTGGGCAATCTCCTCTCGTACGCTTGTATTGGGATGCAGTGAACAACCGTCCTGCGGCGAATAGTCCTTGGTTCAATCCCGTGGCACCACACCCGGACAATGTCGGATACGATTTCAACCATGAGAGTCAGGCCACGAAGGATTATGTTGACCGAGTAACGAAATATTGGCTGACGGAATTTCACGTAGATGGATTCCGATTCGATCTCTCGAAGGGGTTTACGCAGACTTTCAGTGGCACTGATGTTGGTCTCTGGGGTCAATACGATCAATCGCGGATCAATATCCTGAAAAGAATAACGGATAAGATCTGGGCAATTGACTCGTCAGCTTACGTAATCCTGGAGCATTTTGCAGACAACAGTGAAGAAACTGTTCTCGCCGCCTACGGAATGATGCTGTGGGGAAACATGAATTACAATTACAATGAAGCCTCGATGGGGTACAATGACGCTGACAAATCGGACCTTTCGTGGGGATACTACAAGACGAGAGGCTGGACCTCGCCGCATCTTGTCACGTATATGGAAAGCCATGATGAAGAGCGGCTGATGTATAAGAACCTCACGTACGGAAACTCAGGATGGAGGTATGACGTTAAAAATCTCTCGACGGCACTGAATCGGATCAAACTGGCTGCTGCATTCTTTTTCACCATTCCCGGACCAAAAATGATCTGGCAGTTTGGTGAACTCGGCTATGATATATCTATAGACTACGGCGGACGGGTCAGCGATAAACCGATTAAGTGGGACTACTACAGCGACTCTGACCGGAAAAGTCTGTTCAATGTTTTTGCAGCACTCATGAAACTGAAAGCATTCGATGCATTCAGGAACGACAGTGTCGTTGCAAATGTGGCTGGAGCGGGAAAATCGATCACGATCTATCATCCCTCCATGGACGTAACAATTATCGGCAATTTCGACGTCGTCCCGCTCACCATCGATCCGAATTTCAGCCGGAGAGGGACCTGGTATGATTACTTCAGTGGGGATAGTACTTACATCGCCTCCGCGCACGACCTTCACCAATTGCAACCAGGTGAATTTCACATTTTCACAACAAAAAAGTTGCCGATTCCAGATCTTGGTGATGTTCAGCCAGGCGATAACGTACCTTCCGTTTTCGCTCTACATCAGAACTATCCCAATCCCTTCAATTCATCGACAACTTTTCAATTTGATGTACCGGTGCCATCGTCCTTGTCTCTAAAGATCTTCAACCTGCTCGGGCAGGAAGTCGCCGTTCTTGCTAATGGTACCTTTGCTGCAGGCGAGCATCAAGTGATATGGAATGGAAGAACAGATACTGGCGTGCAAGCAAGCTCAGGTGTTTATTTTGTACGCCTTGAAGCCGATAGCTTTACAGATACAAAGAAGACCGTGTTGATGAAATAAAAATAGCGAGCATAATTTATGAAGCACAAATATATCGCACTGTTTCTTCTCACACCTTTGCTTTGGTCGAAGCAGCAGGAGCAACCTAAGAAACCGTTATATCTGAATATCATCTGGCACCAGCACCAACCGCTCTATCTTGATCCGGCAAAAGATCAACTGCAAGGACCGTGGGTTCGCACACATGGGACGAAAGATTATTACGATATGGCAGCGCTTATTGGGAAGTATCCGAAGATTCACTGCACGGTTAATCTTACATCTTCACTCCTGTATCAGCTTGATGATTATTATGTGCAGCGTTTGAAGCCATTTGTAGATCTCAAGAAGAATCGCATCGATGCAAAGAGATTTTTAAATGCATGGGCAGGGAAAACGGATCTATGGATTGATTTGGCATTGAAACCAGCCGAAGAATTTACCGGAGATGATTTAGCTATTTTGTTAAGTAATCCATGGAATGCATTCTCGATCAGCAGTGTCATGATGGATCGATTTCCACAATACAAGGCATTGAAGGAAAAGTATATGAATTCCGGCTCAAGTGCTTTATCAAAACAGGAGCGACGAGAAATTAAGTTCTGGTTCTATCTGGCGTATTTCGATCCCGATTTTCTGGAACAACGAGTCACACTTATGAATGGAATAACGATAGACTTGCGCGATCTCATCAAGAAGAACACGGATGGAACCTATACGCTAACGAGGACGATTTGCGAAGCAGACTGCAACCGGATTATTGCCGAAACGTACAAAGTGCTCTCCGCAATCATTCCTGTCCACAAGCAGCTTATGTATCATCGAGATTCGCACAAAGGGCAGATCGAAATTGTTACAACTCCCTTTTACCATCCTATTCTTCCATTGATTTATGATAGCGATTTGGAAAAAATATGTCAACCGAATGATCCTGCACCACATCGATTCCATTATCCTCAAGATGCTGAAGCACAAATCGCAAAAGCGATCAATTACTACACAAAACAATTTGGTATAAAGCCCTCAGGAATGTGGCCAGGCGAGGGTTCGGTTGCAAACGACATTCTTCCTCTCTTCAAGAAGTATGGCATCCAATGGATAGGGACAGATGAAAAAATATTAGCTCGGTCAACGCCAAACAACCAGCCTAAGTTTTTTCCATATGCCGTTCTAGATGAAACGAAGACTTCTGCTAATGTCGTTGTCGTTTTTCGTGATACAGAAATCTCGGATAAAATTGGATTTATGTATCAAACTTTTAAAGGAGAAAACGCTGCAGACGATTTTGTGAAGAGCGTTTTGAAGTATGCATCTCCCAATGGAATTGAAGATCGATTGCTCACTGTCATTCTGGATGGTGAAAACGCCTGGGAATCATATCGGTACGATAATAACGGAAAAGAGTTTCTCAATGCAATGTACCGTATGTTAACTGAACTTGATATGATAGGGCAGATCAAAACAGTGACACCAACGGAATACCTCGAAGGGAATCCAACGCGAAATATTCCTGCGCATCCGATGGAATCAATTCCGAAACTGCAATGGCTCTGGCCAGGTTCGTGGATCAACGCAAACTTTGATACCTGGATTGGTGAAGATGAGGAAAATAGAGCATGGGATTATCTTCTGATGGCACGAAATGATCTTGAACAATCGGGGATTAAATCACCCGATCCGACTGCGCCGGCACTCAGGAAAAGAACTACAGAGTGGTTTGCATACAAAGCATGGGAATCCATGTATGCTGCTGAAGGTTCCGACTGGTTTTGGTGGTATGGCGATGATCAGACAGCTCCTGGAGGCGACAAACCGTTTGATCTTGCCTTCATTACTCTATTGAAAAATGTTTATAATTATGCTCAGGAAACCGGAGTAGAAATGCCATCGAGGGAATTTCTCCCGATTATTGTCGACAAAACCGATGCCCACGGCTTGATGCAGGGAACAATGGCGCAAAGCAAAAAAGATATGGTGACCGTTCTTTTTCAAGTCGATGCGACAAAAATACAAGTTCCGAAATCAATTTACATCGTTGGCAACCTTAGTGTGCTTGGTAATTGGACCCCAAATATCATAAAAATGTATGACGATGAAACGCATGGTGATGCAAAGAAAGGCGACGGTATCTGGTCGATTGAATTGCTTGTACCGCCAAATATCAAAGTGGAATATAAATATACCAACAGCGGTTACGAAGGCGTCTGGGTGCCAAGCGAAGAATTCCCGGCGAACAATCGCGAATTGATAATTACGGCAAAACCCGGTGAACAGATGAGTGTCAAAGATAAATTCGGTGTGAAATAAAACTTTCAAAGGAATCATGTATGCGGCGCATTCAAGAACAACTAACAAAATCATTTTATATACTACTCAGTATGCCGGCAACGGCAATGGGATTTGCTCTCTCAATCCAGATTTCAGCATTGAGTTGGTTACTGACAACAAAATACAATCTCCACATCGATGAAGTCGGATTTGTCTGGGCAGCCGGGCCGCTTGCAGGAATTTTTGGTCAGGTGATTATCGGACTAATCAGCGATAAAGTCTGGTTCTGGGGTGGACGCCGGCGTCCGTTTGTATTGATAGGCGGAGTGCTTGCAGCGGGAATGCTGTTGGCGTTGCCGAACATCGATGTTATTAGTAGAAAACTCGGTATCGGAAGCTTGCTAATTGTTGCAATTGCGGTGGCATTGACGCTCGACCTGGCGATCAATATCAGTTTTAATCCAACTCGCTCCATCATTGCTGATGTGACACCGGAAGGAAACCCGCGTACCAAAGGATACACGTGGATGCAGACTATCTCCGGTTTCTTCGGCGTGCTAGCATATGTTATTGGTGCAACCCTTGGAAATTATGTTCTCATCTATATTGGCGTAGTGCTCGTGTTTCTCTTTTCTATCGTTCCAATGTTTTTTATTGCTGAAAGCAGAGAACTCAAACCCGCCGAGGAGGAATCGAAGAGCAAAACGGCAACAGAATGGGGACAACTCTTCAAAATTTATTTTGCACATGGATTTTCATGGATTGGCATTCAAACGATGTTTGTATACATCATTGCCTTTATTCAGCAAAAATACTTTTCAGGAGTGACAGATCAAGAAATTATCAATGCACACTCAGGGCAGATTATTGC
>JBEKLV010000310.1:0-3509 GCA_050008835.1 Bacteroidota bacterium
GTCTCCCAATTCTGGTCGTTGGCCGCGTACATCGATAAAAAATTTTGCGAGCCTCAAATAGCGCTCATCGCCGGTTACGCGATACAATTTTACTAAACCCATCTCAATTACTTGATGGCCGGGCGCTTTCTCAATTTTTCCCCATCCAAATTCTCTTTCTACAAGGTCCGCGTTTCTCAATGCGATATTTAGAAACGTTCGCTTCCCAGTCGCTAGATAATATGCTACAGCTGATTCATACATATGGCCAGCATCGTAAAGTTCATGACTCAATTCATCTTCTCGTTCCCATCGTTTCAATCCAGACCATTCGTGCGGATGCAAAGGATCAATGGTGCGGCAAGTATAGAGATATCCATCCGGTTCCTGTGCGGCAGCTATATACGTAATCAATTTATCAACGTATGCTTCAAGCACAGAATCAGGCATGATCTGAAGAGAATAACTTGCAGCCTCGATATTTTTATAGATATCCGAATCATCAAATGGATATTGAGTGCGAAATTTTCCCTTCATCAATTTTCCAGCAATCTTAAAATTGGCAATACGCCCTGTCTCCTCCGCCATCTTGAATGCAATCGGAATAGTTACTTCCTTGTTGATTTTGAGGCGAGGAGCCCAGAACTCATCGAGCACCTTTACATTGGTAAAAGGAACAGGTGTAATTGGATAATCTTTAGGCCGAGATTCCAATATGCCGATGAGAGTGAAAAAAAAGATCACAAGAAGTTTTAAAATATTTTTCACCTGCATAACTTTACCTCTTATGAATCGATTTAAATTGATCTATTTCCCAAAAGTAATCTATAAGGAATGTATTAAAAAGTATATTGTGGAACAAAAATGTTGACTAGAAATCGGATTACAATCTACTTGGAATTCCTTAATAATGTATTGCGGCTTTAAATAGAAGTATGTTCTTAGCAGCTGAAGAACCTGAACAAATTCTCACTCCCGATCAATTCTTGCTTGAACCGTTGTTCCTGAGTGAAATCTGTACATAGAGAAAGAAGGTATGCTTCTGTAATGGTTTTGAAAAGCGTTTATGAAGTATCCTTGTGAAGCAATAATTCCTTCAGTATCTGACCTGATAATGTCGGAATCTGCAGTTCAGATCTAGACCCGAGTGCATCGATAATATTCTGAGTCCTTGCTTTCAGCTCATAAGGTTGCCTCTCGTAATCTTGTATACAACCTGCGTCATCGACACTATTTCAATAATAATAATTTCTTTATCGACCTATAATCTCCCATTGTTAACCTACAGAAGTACACGCCGCTTGCGCAGCGTGTTGCATTCCAAATAACCGAATATCTTCCAGCATTTTTAAATTCATCCACAAGTATCGCAACTTCTCTTCCCATAATATCATAAACCACCATTTTTACATGCGATTGCTGAGGCAAAGTATATTCAATGGTTGTTGTCGGATTGAACGGATTCGGATAGTTTTGCGCGATGGAATATGTGTTCGGCACTATAACAGCGTTCAGTGTATCAATAAATTTATTCCTGCCGATAAGTACGCTGTACCGATATTCTTCAGAATTTGTCGGCACATCGAAATGCTGGCATAATTTTAGATCGTATAATTCTTTGCGTTGCTCATCTAAGAGATAGACCTGATCATTAGGAAAATTATCAAGCCCTTCAACTACCAAAGAAGAAATAGAAGCAGTGTTTTTCACGACTAAATGAAACCGTTGACCTTCACCAACTGAAGTGCGATGTTCAATCCACAATCGTTTTTGTTCGGTTGATAAATCGATATTTTCAATCTGAATATTTGCAACAGCGAACGACGCCGGCGGGGCAAAATAATCTTTATTATCATAATTATTACTGGCATGTTCATCGAACGCCATATACACACTCGAAGTTTCGACATCACCAGTTGAAATTGAAATCTTAAGATGCTGATTGCTCACGGGAGGCGATATCGTTTCGGATGTTTTCGCCAAAGCATTCTGCTTTGCTAATGCTCCGTTTGCATCGTATGGAATGGATAATGTATTAAGATTTCCATTGTTGTAGAAATAATATGCTGAATACGGAACTAACGATGTTGCCTGAGACCATACACCATTATCCCAGGAATAAATAATTGAGTTTGCTGCGTTTGAACCAAGTTGAGATTGATTATAAGTTATCACATCACTCCACAATACAGTTAACTCAAATGGATTGGTAATTATGTTCCAACCGCTGTATAATGAAATTGGAAAAGCTCCACTCGATATATAATTCGATAATGTTGCGGAAAAAGTTTTGCTCTGTTTTGCTAAAACCCAAAATCCTTTGCCCAATCCAAAACTAAAATAAGATGACCCATCATACTCAACCAAATAATTGCTTGATGTACTGCCATTATCGCGATACATTCTCCAGTCTTGCTTATATGTGCCGCTAAATATCGATGAGGCAGAATATGATGTAATACCTGGAATACCAATTAATTTATAATTTGTGCCGCTGCCGGTACTTTCAAAAGTAAACTGCTTCGATGCTGTAAACGTTGACAGTATACTTACTTTGCGAACTACAATAGGAATTGCTGTCGGACTTCCCGATGCATTGTGAGTTATGGTTATAGTTCCGGAATAGGTTCCATCTGCAATACTGACCGAGGAAATGAAAATAGTAATCGTACTAGAATTTAATGCCGCAATGTTCAGTGTGCTTGGAGAAGCAGAAAGTTTAGAAGATCCTGAATAAGATACCGTACCGCTCAATGTCGCAGTACCATTATTAGTTACAACTACAGTACCGACGGTGGCAGAAGCAAAAGTCCCATTGCTTACGACGAGCACGCTTGATGGTGATACCGAAATCGACGGACCACCTATTCCCGTGCCACTGAGTGTTACCGTAGATGGACTTCCTGCTGCATTGTGGGTGATGGTTAATGTGGCACTATAACTTTGCGTTGCGGTTGGGGAGAATGTGATTATGACTGAATCTTTCCCTCCTGCCGCAATACTGATCGAAGTTTTATTGATAGAAAATCCAGCATTGGCTGTAACAGACACTGTTCCAGTTAATGTTGCAGTTCCGGTGTTCGTAACAACAAGAGACTTTGTTGTTGTACTGCCTGAACTTACAGACCCAAACACAATTGTTGTAGCTGAAAGCGAAATAACTGGGGCCGAAACTGCCGTTGCACCTGCCGCATAACTTTTTGCTCCTTCAAATCCCGTCGAATCAACTGCGCTAATACGATAATAGTAGAGTCCAGTCCCCAGACCTGACTGCTGAAACGATAGAGAAGCTGTTGAATCAACTATTGAGACGTTTGTAGAGTCAGCTCCACGATAAATTTTATATCTCATTAATGGTATTGCTCCGCCACCGTTTTGCCAGTTTAGATTTATTGATGTTCCACTTGGTGTCACAGTAAGGTTCTTGGGCGGTAGCTGGAGATTGAATGTGCTTGGATCACGCGTAATGTTGGAGATGCGAACTTCGTCTATATAGCCTAACCAATACTCACCCGCCGTTCCAAATTGTC
>JBEKLV010000311.1:0-3490 GCA_050008835.1 Bacteroidota bacterium
AGAATGGGGAAATCTGTGTGGGACGTGCTGGGCACGAATGGCGAGTTTGTTCCATGCGTTCATTCAGTAGGAGCTCCGTTGGCGCCGGGACAGAAAGATGTATCATGGCCATGCAATAAAGAAAAATATATTGTCCATTATCCGGAAGAACATGCCATCTGGTCTTTCGGTAGTGGATATGGCGGAAATGCGTTACTCGGGAAAAAATGTTTTGCACTTCGTATTGCCTCCACTATGGCACGTGAACAAGAATGGATGGCTGAGCACATGCTCATTATGGGACTCGAATCTCCACAAGGTGAGAAAACATATATAGCAGGTGCGTTCCCAAGTGCATGCGGTAAGACAAACCTTGCGATGCTTATTCCACCGAATTCTTTCAAAGGATGGAAGGTTACAACTGTAGGTGATGACATTGCGTGGATCAAACCAGGTAAAGACGGTCGCCTTTATGCGATCAATCCTGAATACGGGTACTTCGGTGTTGCTCCCGGCACTTCTGAAAAAACAAATCCGAATGCGATGGCAACTGCGAGAAAGAATTCTATTTTTACAAACGTCGCACTCACGCCGGATGGCGATGTGTGGTGGGAGGGAATGAGTAAAACACCTCCACCTCAACTGATCGATTGGACTGGGCAGCCATGGACACCGGACTGCGGTCGTAAGGCGGCGCATCCGAATGCACGGTTTACAACTCCGGCAAATCAATGCCCTTGTATTGATCCAGAATGGGAAAATCCAGATGGTGTGCCGATCGCGGCATTTATCTTTGGCGGACGGCGCAGTAACACAACACCGCTTGTTTATCAATCTCTCGATTGGGCGAACGGAGTGTATCTTGCCGCTACGCTCGGTTCGGAAACAACTGCTGCTGCGGCAGGCAAAGTAGGGCAGGTGCGCCGCGATCCGTTTGCGATGCTGCCGTTTTGTGGTTATCATATGGCCGATTATTTTAAACACTGGCTTGAAATGGGGCAAAAAGCTGTACACCCGCCTAAAATTTTTGGAGTCAATTGGTTCCGGGTGGATAACGGCGTAAATTTCTTATGGCCGGGCTATGGTGATAATATGCGAGCGCTGAAATGGATCGTCGAGCGAGTGAACGGGAAAGCACAGTGTGTTCAAAGCCCGCTCGGCTATATGCCACGATATGAAGATATGGACTGGAGTGGATTGGAATTTTCGAGAAAACAATTTGAAGATGTAACGAATATTGATGCGGAGTTATGGAAGAAAGAAATCCAGCTCCATGAAGAACTCTTTATTAGTCTTCAAGATAAGCTACCGAAAGAACTAAACTCTCTTCGCGAACAGCTTCTTGTTAAACTATCAGGTTCGAAAAAATAAAAGAGTGGAAGAAGTGTTATGGATTGGTTCATAACAATAAAGCCGCTTCATCAAGTAGATGAAGTGGCTTTTTATTCAACAACATATTAAATATTAGAAAATAATTATCCTGCTTTCCGCATACCGAGTTGTCGGTCAGCCATAATCAAACTGACAGGTGAGTCGCCAATCATCTCTAACATATTAATGATGTCGATTGCGTTCTTTTCTTCTTCCACCTGCTCGTTGATGAACCATTGCAGGAAAATCTGCGCGGCATAATCTTTTTCTTTTACCGCTAATTCGTACAGCTTGTTGATAAGCGAAGTTACCTTTTGTTCGTGCTTAAGAATTTCTTTAAAGATATCCAGAGGGGTTTTAAATTTTGTCGCCGGCTGCGCAATAGATTTCAGTGTTACCGCGCCGCTGCGATCAAATACATATTTGTAAAGCTTCATAGCGTGTCCGGTTTCCTCTTGATATTGCACGCGCGTCCAGTTCGCAAAGCCGGAGAGATTCTGCGTTTCAAAATATGCCGACATTGAAAGATACAGATATGCAGAAAAAAGTTCGAAGTTGATTTGTTCATTAATAGCGTCTTGTAGAAGCTTGCTGATCATGGAGTCTCCTTTTTAATTAGTTGTGATATTGTCTAAACGATAATGGAATGCGATTGGTTCCATGTCTCATTCACTTCATTTGGTGAATCCAATTGAAATCTTGGTAAATCGGAAGTATATTTCATCAAGTTAAAAATATAGAGTAAAAAGTAAGAATGCCAACATACGAATATCGCTGTAAATCCTGTGGTCATGAATTTGAAGAATTTCAAATGATGTCAGCTGACCCATTGATAATGTGTCCGAAGTGCGCCAAACCCGCACTCAAACGATTAATGTCGAGCGGCGTTGGACTGATATTTAAGGGAAGCGGGTTTTATGCGACCGATTATCAGAAATCAGATACATCCTCAAGTTCCGGCAAGAAATCAAAATCGAAACCTAGCTCCAAATCTGAATCCAAGCCCGAGTCTGCACCCGACTCAAAACCAAAACCGGAGTCAAAATCTAAATCCGATTCAAAGCGTTCTCCGGATTCACATTCTGGGGTAGACAAAAAATAATGGAGGCTTCGGATAAGAACCTGAATATCTCAAGAGATATTGTATAAATAATCCTCATTCGTATTTAAGCTATTGTAACGTTTTTTTGATCGGAGAAAATGAAATGTTTTTTGTGGAGGTGTTGGGTGTTCTCGCAGCAATCGGCACCACAAGTTCTTTTATTCCGCAAGCGTACAAGGTTTTCAAAACAAAAAAGACTGAAGATCTGTCTTTGGGAATGTTTATACTTTTCTGCGGCGGTACTATTCTCTGGGTTATTTATGGTGTAATTATTATATCTTTCCCTGTGGTGCTGGTAAACAGTGTAACATTTGTTATTGCATTCTATATCCTCATAATGAAAATCAAACATAAATAAATCCGATTGTTCCCACTATTTCTGCATAATCATTCGGTTGGGGAAAAGTCATTATTGTGATCATGAACTATACTTGTCGACATCATTCAGTAGAGTTATACATCCACCCAGATAGATTCTTTCTGAGTATTTTTTAAACCTAAAAAAAGACCTAACAAGTCATAAGTACAAATAAACGATAGGAGACAGTACTGTAGGAATACATCGTTAAGGAAATGCTTAATCTATTATTTTTAGTGCTTCCCGCTCACATCAAAACCGGATCGTTGAAGTATGCGTGCAGCTTCGTTAGAGACATTGTGATTCTCGAACGAGAGCCGGAATGTTCCACCGCGTCCTTCCCGCACTTTTATCAGTTCCATATCTTTAATATTAATTTTCTTTTTCGCCAGCGATGAAGTCAAGCGCGCAAGCTCGCCAGGTTTGTCTTCAACGAAGACAGACAAGTCAACAAGGGGCGACATAAATCCTTTCATCGATTGAGGAATGTGTAGCCGCAGGTTGCGTGATGTTTTAAACTCCGTCGAAAGATGT
This sequence comes from Bacteroidota bacterium, assembly GCA_050008835.1. Lineage (GTDB taxonomy): Bacteria > Bacteroidota > Ignavibacteria > UBA10030 > UBA10030 > Fen-1298. The sequence continues at coordinate 3,345 of JBEKLV010000311.1, forward strand.
GAAGGATTTGAATCCACAACTGCCGCCATCTTTTCCAGTTGATTGATGAAAAGCCGAAGAGATTTACCGATTTCTTCCTGGTTGGCGGAGATAATATCTTTCCACATCAGAAATCGGCTCGATGCGATGCGCGTCATATCGCGGAA
>JBEKLV010000312.1:0-3460 GCA_050008835.1 Bacteroidota bacterium
CATGGCTGACTACGCTCTCGGCTTAGTGGAAACCAAAGGACTTGTTGCCGCCATTGAAGCAGCTGACACAATGGTGAAAACTGCCAATGTCGTTTTGATTGGTAAGGAAATAACACGAGGCGCACTCGTAACAATCAAAATCGTCGGTGACACTGCGGCGGTGCGTTCGGCGGTGGATGCCGGAGCGGTAGCGGCACAGCGTGTTGGTGAACTCGTTTCCAAGCACATTATTCCTCGTCCTGGAGACGGATTGGAAGAACTGATATTTGCAAAGAGTCAACTCACGCAAAATGAGGTAGAACAAATTTTCAACGGAGAACCAGAATCGCGGGTAAAAAAATATTCCAGTCTTCAAGAAGAAAAACCTATCGCACCACAAAGCAAGAATGATGATAAAGTTAGCGAAGAACCCAGGGAAGAACCGATTCAGGAAGAATTGTACATTATGCCGGAAGGGTTGACTCCGGAACTGCAAACGTACTTCAAACAGTTAGATTTAATGACAGTGCATGAGTTACGCCGTTTTGCACGGACCGTTGAAGGACTGCCAATTTATGGCAGACAGATTTCTCGGGCAAATAAAAAAGAATTAGTTGAAGAGTTATTGAAAACGAAGAAGGTGTAGGGAGTATAATTCAGAAATTAACTGTCAGCATTTCATTCTCAACTTTTAGCCATCGATTTCCGCTTTCATATTTTAACTTCTTACTTCTCCTAATTGGTTGTCTTTATAAAATACTTTGGTACAAAAATATTGCCTTTATACAGTAAGCATATAAGAAGAAAACAATGAATAAAGGAGCATGGTACGCCGTCGGGGCATACACTTGCTGGGGATTGCTTCCAGTATACTGGAAGCTGCTTCACCATGTACCTTCGGTGCAATTACTTGGGCATCGTATTGTCTGGTCGTTCGTTGCGTTAATGATAATAATTTTACTTATGCGGCAATGGAACTCGTTTCGAGCTGCAGCTCTTGCCCCCCGCGTACTGCGCATTTATCTTGCCGCAGCGGCACTCATCGGAATTAACTGGCTCACATATGTGTGGGCTGTCAATTCTAATCATATGGTGGAAACAAGTCTCGGGTATTTCATCAATCCGCTGCTGAGTGTCTTGATGGGCGTGATTTTCTTTCGCGAACGATTGCGTCCGTGGCAGTGGGTTCCTGTCGTGCTTGCGGCGGCAGGAGTAGTCTACCTCACGATTGTCTTCGGTTCGCTGCCGTGGATTGCGCTTACGCTCGCGTTTTCATTTGCGCTATATGCTGTTGTCAAAAAAATTGCACCCCTTTTATCGCTTTACGGGCTAATGTTGGAAACAAGCATTCTGCTTCTTCCGGCAACGGCATATCTTGTTTATTCAGATACAGCCGGCAGCGGTGTGTTTTTACATGCGGGAATCATGTCCGATTTTCTATTGATCGGCGCGGGATTGACAACAACTATTCCCTTACTAATGTTTTCTTCAGCAACGCAGCGCATTCCACTTTCGCTTATCGGTATTTTGCAGTACATCTCACCGACCCTGCAATTTCTTCTCGGCGTCTTCGTCTACAGGGAATCGTTTTCGTTTACACAATTCATCGGCTACAGTATTGTCTGGGTAGCACTAATTCTGTTCGGTTTGGAGGGATATTCCGCCTACCGCTCACAATCTGTCGCAGCGGCGGAGATAGAGTAAATAGAGCGTTTGATAGTCTTTATATATAAAACTTTGAGTTCGAACTAAAGCAAAAAAACAATTTAAGGGTAAGTATCTAAGATTTGTTTGCTCTATCTATTTTTTCAAAGCTGCCTTAGAAAAAAGATACTCAGGTATGGTAGCATCAAGAACAATGGAGTCAATAAGAAATTCTGTTCCCTCACCATCTTTGAAGACATCTTTATATAAGACCGACTTTGCTATCCATCGGCTTTGAACTTCCATTACTTCACGCACATCGATCGTCTTCAAGAGCTTGCCGCTCTTGGCGCAGAGATTTTCTTTCAAAAAAACAAAGCGTATTTTATCAACCCAGACTTTCCGGCTCTCATAGGCAATGTCTTCCTTTTTGGCAGTGAGGTCTAAAACCCAGCACTGCCGTCCATTCACGGTTTCTTCAGATGCGATTTTTGCCGTGTAGAGATTGGGCAAATGCGGGTCTTCCATCATGTCCTCGTAGGAAAGATCGGAACCCATCATCGACTGACGCAACATATGGCCGGAAATTAAAATTGTCCGATCGGTAGAAGGGGAATAAGTCCATAACATGTCTTGAAGCTTCAGCATCTTCGTACCTTTCTCACGGGCAGGAGCCAGAAATTCGGTGAATGCCTCTTTGGTACCTCGCTGCCAGGATTTTGCTTCTACATTCCGGCTGCCGCGTTCTCCATGAATCATCATGTGCGAAGTAAGAATTTTGTTTTCTGAAAACATATTTTGATCCACTTTCTTCAAGATCTCGTTTCCTGAGAGAGTTTGCCCCCAAAGAGTTGTAAGCGGCAAGAAAAGTGCAAACCAGAATAGATATTTCATGTTTCAAGTTCCTTAAACAATTGCGATGTTTGTCGTTTGTAAATGCCGATACCAGATATTGCACTACCAAGCAGTGTAGCAAGAATCCCTGGCAGGAAACCGATGATAAAAGTTGACGGTTCTACTTGTGCTCGAATGATATCAGTGAACATTAAAGTGTTGTTCTTCATCATCGATCCAATATCGAATCCGTGCACTTGAAGATAGTATGCACCTGCCACTCCAATAGCTGTCCCGAGCAAAGAGCCGGCAATGCCAATAAGTAACGATTCAATGATTAGAGATAGATAAATATGATCCTTTTCTTCACCGACAGCAAGTCGCAAACCAAATTCGCCATACCGTCGCAGACTTCCCGTTAATCCTGAATTCCATAAAACAATGGACATGACGAAAATAAAAAAAACGAGAATAAGTCGCGTGAATTTTTCAACTAGATCCATATAATCGGAAAGCCCGCTCTGGTTTCGAAGTGTTTCCATGACCGGCGAGAATTTCTCTGTAGTATTTGTGAAATGTGCATTAAAGCCGCTGACCATGATGTCTGCGATGTCTTCATGGTAGAGATCATCTGGATAAAAGCCTAGAATCTCACTTGCGCCTTGCTGCATATCGAGCGCTTGCTGCATATCGGAAAAGTCGGCAATGATTACACTTCTGTCCATCTGTCCCACTCCGAATCGTATCGTTCCAGCAATTGTGAAATTCGTGAAAGACATGCTGCCATACATTGTCGAGCTGATCAGTGTAGCTTTTTGGCCTGGCTGAACATTGAGTTTCTGTGCGAGTTCTTCCGCTATTAAAAGATCGCCATGCTTTTTTGGTAATTCTCCTCGAACGAGTGCGGGCTGGATATTTAGTATTTTCCACTCCGGACTATTGGCAGAAAGGAGATTTACCCCCATGCCGGCCACAGGGGTCTGTTCTTTCGTTTCACCCTTCT
>JBEKLV010000313.1:0-3443 GCA_050008835.1 Bacteroidota bacterium
ACATCTTTGCATTCAGGATCAGAAGTAGCATTATGTAAACACTTATCGAAATTTGTTGTTAAGACATGTCGAAAATTGGATTTCCAGATAATGGAATGTTCTAATAAATATGGCTCATGATATTCCGGACCAAATTCTTTTCTAAGAAATTCCAAGTAATCATCCTCAGCAGTAAAAGCTTTTTTACATCTAAATGCGATTTCTGAAAGATCTCCGATACAATCCTTTATGTCGTCTTCTGATAGCGCCGACAGTTTTAATAATCCTGGCACACCTGACTTGTAACCCAAACTTGACTCATCAAAAATCCCTCTTTCCCATGATCTATATCCAGCTCCTACAGAAAGTCCTGCTCCGATGAAAGCTACACATTTATGTGCTTTCATTAGCTCAATCATTTCTTCGAAATTCTTTTCCGATTCTATATTTGCTAAAAATGAATACATTTTATTAGAATTCGAGTTTCACATTACTCCTCCATCATCTCCTTCATTGCTTTGTGAAAATAATTATATCACTGCCAAACCTATATAGATCGCAAACTATTTTTAATCCTTCGTAACTGTGATGTAGATTTCTGAGTCTTCTTATTTATCGCTTCTCTAAGCTGGCGTTTAGTTTTTTTCAGGTTATCTGATTGTTTCTCTATCTTTTTCTCTAATCTCAATAAATCTCTTTTGATTGGGAATTCTTTTACTTTCGCAACTATTCGACTATGTCTTTTTTCTGCGCGTTCGAGATCAGTTTTCTTTGATAGTAACTTATTCTTATCGGTAAGGCGTTCCAATCGTCTATCTGTCCTCGCCAATTTCCAGTCTTCGGCATAGTTATCCTTTAATTCTCTATTCATCATACTAAGGAGTTTTTCAGAACATTTCTCGCAAATAAATTTAACGAATTTTGTTTGGTTCCTTTTTGAGAACAGATGAATTGGTCTATAACCAAAAACATCTATAAGATTCTTGTTCCAATAACAATTGCAGATACCACACTTGAAATACTCTAATCTTCGCATTAGTTCAATAATTTTACTTTCTGATGGCTCAAAAGTTGTAGAAGGTACAATGAGTTTTAGTCTATTTTTTTGAGAGTTCAATTCGAACAATCCTATACCATGCTCGACAGCCAATTCCACTTCTTCACTTTTGAATTCTCTTGGTACGGCGAGGAATACTTTATGAGCAAATTCTGATGCTCTTCTCACTTGATCCATGTGGCGTTCACGATAATTAGGTAGATTCTCTTTGACTTCAACGGCAATGATTTCTATATGCGGTTCATATTGATTCCCAACTTCCTTGATGCCAATTACATCGGGAATTATTCCACCTAATCCGATGTTTATAAATCCTTTTCTCAACTTATTTCTTTTTGAATCAGGATTTGCGCAAATGTACCCATAGTGTTTTTCGAGTGAATACTTCGCTTTTATCCAGAGTTTATTTTCTTGACGTCCCATTTAGTCCTCCAATTATTCTCTGTCAATCTTCATTCCCAATATTGTCAAAGAAACTCGATTGTATTTCTTTATTTTCCGCTCCACCATCTCCCGCACCCAGCTCATTCGGCCAGCTTGAGCACCTGGTTAACCAGCGTGCATTATTATTAATAGACAAATTCATTTTTCGGTGTAAGATCAAAGAATTTATATAAATATTCAATGTCAACTTCATCCCTGCAAAGAATATATGCGTTACCTTCCCAACGACTCATAATTGCGAAGTGGAGACGTTGAGGATCAAGGTTATTGAAGCAAGATTGAAGTTTGGCTTTTTCTTGTTTTATGTGCGAATGAATCCATACACCCTGTAAATAAATCTTCGTAGAACGAGGAATAAACTTCTCAATGGTATCTTTAAAAAGTGATTCAGGATCGATTTCTGGAGTTGACAATGCAGACTTACCATCGTCTATTTCAGGAATCATTTGATTCATGTGTTGTAAGAGATCAACAATTCTGTATTTTACATCCATTAGAATAGGAACGCCTTCTTTGGGTTCAAATAGCCAATCAATAGAACGATTTCCATTACCATATCCTTCCACCTCATAGGTTGGAGTCACAGTTTTCGAAATGCGAACTAATGGAGTAAGTTCACCAAGCGCAATAAGATGTTTGGCTGGGTGAGCCAATCTCTGTAGAAAACTAAGTAATTGAACACGAGACAAGTATTTATCTGCGGCACGGAGCCCTAAATAAAGATATTCAATTTGTGGAAACTGCTCTGAACCAAGAAGAATATGATTCCGAGGCATCCTGTCGAAAACTTCTCCAAACTCATAGCACCATTTATTTATAAGTACAAGAAAAAAGGCGGGCGCTATTTTAAGCTCTCTGGGCAAAATACTGAAAAGGTCTTCCGCCTTCTCCTTTGTATCGCCAAGCGGGATACCAACTTTACAAAATGCTTCACGAATGGTAATTGGTTCTCGATAAAAACCATCCGGAAGACTTTTAAAGAGTGCCATCATTCATTCCCTAATTAAGTTCATTTTCACGCTGGCCAACGGATGGCAACTAAGCTGCGGCGTGACCAAGTTTCGTAATGCATCCAAGGAAACAGGTTTATGCTTCCAACTGGATTATTAAGCACAATACCTCTTTTCGCCATGTTGATTGCTCCCACGCTCAATCCATCAGCTTGAGTTGCTGGTTAGCTGGCAGGCGTTGCAATTTTATACCAACCACCAATTCCTATATTCGTTCGCTTCTGATTTAAAACGAATAAACTGCTTATAAGCAATTCTCTTAGTAGCATCCTTTGATAGAGGGTTCTTCGCAAACTCATTATGATATACAAATAGGCAAGGTTTGTTATTTTCAATTAATAGTCTGCAAAAGCAGCTGATCGATGTGTTTAGATTTTCACGAACCTTTCTATTGTTACCAAAAGTATGAAACGCGCCAACTATCTTTGGGCGGTTTCCAACTTTAGCTGAATATATTTCAACTATCTCATTTCCATGCATTGCTTGGAGAAATGTTTCATTGTCCATTCCAGAAAGACCACCAGTATTATCGTATAATACGAATAAAGTTGGCAATCGGCCTGCAGATAGATTTTTCAATTGTTTTCTTGCCTTCTGGAATTTCTTTTGAATACGAATATGAATATCAGAAGGAATTGCTGGAGTATTATCATCTTCTGCTGTGGCCAGCAAATCTCGCTCATATTTCCCTTTCTCAATCTGCTTAACTTCTGCAATTGCTTCAATTTCGTCAAGCCATATTCTATAATCCGCTGTTCTTACCTTATTCATAGTTGATATAGGTTCAACATGGATTTTAGAATTATTGCATAGCTCTTCAAATAATTTTTCGGATATTGTCATAGATAAAAATCTTCTAAGCCTACCAGCTAACGGATGGCGCGTAAGCTGCCCCCACGCTTTAGCCGTCAGCTTGATGCGCTGGTTAGGCAGCCATTAAAGATTTTTCAATG
>JBEKLV010000314.1:0-3438 GCA_050008835.1 Bacteroidota bacterium
TATCTACGTTGCCAAGCCCTATATGATCGGCATCAACGTGATATGCTCCCCGCCACCCCATTTTTTTCACTGCTGCATCCGCTTCACGACGGGTATCTTCTGGGTTTGTACCAATTATAATGTGCTCGCGATTGGATTTATTCCAAACCGGAACCACATCTACTCCCAGATTTTTTGCAGTCAGAAATGCTTGTAATTGTGCATTACCTTGATGGCCAAAACGATCTCCGATACCTATTGAATACTTCTCGAGTACCATTCGTATCTCCTATTATATTCGGAACAATTTATCTTTCAATTTTAATCCAACTCTAACTCTAGGATTAGTATGAAATAAATACTATAAAACTTTTATAATCTAATTTCACTTATAACTGAGATAGCTGTATTTATTTAAGATACCAATATTTTATGTATTTGCCAACTTGCTTACTGTGATGTTTGCTAATTGACTTTTTTGAAGCTTTTTGCAGGTTGAATCATAATCAGCGATCGTATTGAGATATAATATTTTGAAGAATATGATATTGACGTCTTCATTGATCCAAAGTAACTTATATTTCCGCGCATCTTGAATTCCCGCATTACCGTTCGTATATTATTTTCGTTTGATTTTGACATTCAACGATGAAGCCTGCCGAATTTCTTACGTTATGTCATTTATCAATTGTCGAACTAAAAAGCTGGCACCACAAAAGGATAATTCAATATGTTTGAAAAGTTTATCTCGCTTCTTGCACCGCCAAACTTCGGTAACGAAGAAAAAAATCGTGTCGCAGAGATCCTCAATGTTATCGCACTTAGTATCCTTACAGGCTTCACAATTCTAGTGCTTCAAAGAGTGATCGCCGGTCAGTATAAATTATTTCTTCAAACATTATCCGCCGGTGTATTGATTATTATTTCTACCGTGTTCCTCAGGAAGGGCCGTTTGCAATGGGCAGAAGGTTTGCTGCTATGGACGCTCTTGGGTTTCATTACATTTTTGCTATACACATCAAATGGATTGCACAATATTGCCCTTCTTGGCATCCCCATCTGTCTGGTGTTCGCGGGAATTGCTCTCCGTGCAACGTATTTCTATGCCTACACCATTTTAACGATTCTATCAGTAGTCATTATAGGCTTTCTCGAAATAAATGGATTGCTCGTGAATCGGGATATCACACAGACTACCTACTTCGACATTATCGATATTACCGTTATCCTTTCTATGACAGCTGTTGCTGTACGCATTCTCGCAGACGACCTTCTGCGAAGTATCAATAAAGCACGAACGAGCGAAAAGGATATTCGACACCAAGCCATGGAATTGAAGGAATCGGAAGAAAAGTTCAGGACACTTACTGAAGAGTTACCGAATATGGTTTTTATTTATAAGGATAGAAAAATTATATATGTGAATGAACGATGTAAAGAGTTGATTAACTACACGCGCGAAGAAATTTATACGGCAGGATTCGACTTTATCTCAATTATTGCGCCAGAATATCGAGATTCGGTCATGCAAAAATTCTTTCAGCATAAAATAGGAGTCGAAGTAGAGCCGTATGAGTGTACGTTTATTGGAAAAGGAAATCAGAGAATGGAATGCCTTCAAATGTCGAAGGTGATCCATTATGAAGGAAAACCAGCAATACTTGGTATTGTGGCGGATTTGACAGAATTCAAACGTGCCCAAAGTGCTATTCGCGAAAGTCAGAGCCGACTTTCTTGTATCATCACATCGGCGATGGAAAGTATTATCACACTAGATGAACATCGGCGCATCCAATCGTTTAACCCCGCATCGGAGCAAATGTTCCGCTGCTCAGAAGCAGAAGCTTTAGGACAATCCATTGATCGTTTTATTGCTCTTCCAAATAGCTATAAAAATTATACCAACAGCGATATGCATGAATTGCATTCGATTGTCAGCATATTAGAAGGCAGTATGAGAACTATTAATGGCATTCGTACTAATGGTGAAGTTTTTCCTGTCGAAGCCTCTATTGCAAAGGTGAACGTCGGAAATGAAGAACTTTATACAATTATCCTCCGCGATATCACTGAACGATTAAGGTCAGAAGAGGCACAAAGAAACCTGCAATCACAGCTGTTGCAATCACAAAAAATGGAAGCAGTCGGCTCTCTTGCAGGAGGTATTGCACATGATTTTAACAATATTCTTTCTGTCATCATTGGCAACGCCGAGCTAGTGAAACTGAAAGTTTCTCCAAAACACCGTGCAATGAAACACATCGAAGAAGTAATCAGTGCGTCGGATCGAGCGCAAGAACTTGTTCAACAAATTCTCGCTTTCAGCAGGAAACAAGATACACAATTCCGGCCTGTGCGCTTGCATTACATCTTACGAGAGGGAATGAGACTTCTCCGCGCATCGCTTCCTGCGACCATTGAAATCAAAGTGGATTTACCGATAAACGGTCCGCTCATTTTAGGCGATGCAACACAAATACACCAAGTGATTATGAATCTTTGTACGAATGCCGCTCAAGCAATGGAAGGAATCGACGGAAAACTCTTCTTGCGTCAGAAAAATGTAGAGTTTGACGACCGTTCAATTTTATATCATCCTGACCTAAAAAAAGGTCTATATGCAATGTTTACCGTTCAGGATACTGGAACCGGCATGGATGGATTCACTCTGAAACGTATTTTCGAACCGTTCTTTACAACAAAAGCTCCAGGCAAAGGAACAGGATTGGGATTGGCAATTGTGCATGCCATCATTAAAAATCATGGTGGCGCAATCAAAGTTCAAAGTCAAGTCGGAAAAGGCACGCAAGTGGACGTCTATCTTCCTGTGTATGAAGGTGAAGAAGAGAATGTGAAATCAGATAAAACAAAAGAAAGTGTCGGAAGCGCTGAACGTATTATAATCGTAGATGATGAAGAGCAATTGCTTAAAACGCTGACAGAGACATTAAATGGTCTTGGATATCGGGCATTTCCCTTCGTCAGGGCAGCTGAAGCATTGCAAGCATTCGAGGAAAACCCTGCCGGATTCGATCTCGTCATTACAGATCAGACGATGCCGCATATGACCGGTATCCTTCTCGCCGGCAAAATCAGTCAGTTGCGAAACGACCTGCCGATCATTTTAATGACCGGATATGACCAATTAGAAGATCCAAAGAAACTTGAAGCTCTTGGCATACGGACAGTTTTGCTCAAACCATTTAGGAAAGCCGTTCTTGGAGAAACAATAAGGAAAATATTTAGGGAAAAAGAAGTATCTAGGCCGTTAGATCGCACGGTAAAAAAAACAAAATATTGAAAAGAAGAAATCGATCTTCGCCTTCCTTTTGTTAAACTTATAATAATCTCTGCATCATTCTATAATGCGAAACCTACAACCCTGAAAGAAGCTTGAGTTGTTCGTACCTTTTTATTTTCCCGCGGACTGTGGCAAGAAGATTTTCACGATGAATCGGC
>JBEKLV010000315.1:0-3408 GCA_050008835.1 Bacteroidota bacterium
TGGATCAATATGAAGAACCAATTTCTTAGAATGCCGCTTTGGTAATTTCTTCCAGGATGGCTTTATAATAATATTAGGCGCTGCCTCCACAATGCCTGTTTGATTTTCCCATTTTTTGTTCCAGTTTTCTTCATGTAATATCAAACCAGAATACGAAAGGTCAAGGGAAGGAAATTCAATCTTAAATTTTGCAAGTGTTATTTCGAATTTATTTTTAAAATCTCTATCCCATTTTTGTTTAGGCAAAATGCATTTAAGTAACTTATCTTCTTGAACAAAGCCCGTAAATCCAATGCAAACCAGCAATCCAATAAGTAAATCTTGATATCTCTCATCAATTCGAATGACAACCTGAAACCAAGCGCGTGTTTTCATGAATTAGTACTTTTCTTTGAAAGCGCATATTTCTTGAAAAGATCCTGAATCAAATCTTCATTCATTTGGAGCCAGAATATTTGATCCTGATAATTCTCCTGTATTTTTCTGTCAGCTTTGTTGTATTTAACATTCAGCAGATAAATAAGCCAGATAAGTATGCAGAAAGAAATTAATTCTTGCTGTTCTATAAGCGCGGAGCCTGTAGCAGTCTGAAATGCAATACAAATGAGCGAAATGATGGCAAACCAAAATGACGTCCGGCGTATTTGAATCATAATATGATATACGGCACCGAAGAAAAAAACTTTCTCATGGAATGCGGATGAGATAAAATGATTCAAAATATAAAAATACAGCTGGCGAGCTTCGGATTCGTTCAGTATAAGTGTGGCAAAGTTACGACGGGCAATATCTTGAAGAAATGCACTCGGTTGATTTTCGGTAAAAGCACGCCGTCGTTTAGTGGTTTCCTTCGCATACATCGTTAATCCGGAAACTATTACAAGGAATAAAAACAGGATAATAGAATAACCATGGTCAACGGAAAGAGGAATATACCGAGACACAAATGTGCAGAAGAACAAAAAGCAAAGAGAAGCAAAGTAAAAACCGGGAACAAGAATACGGGTTGCCTCATATAATCCAAATGAAGATGCGTTCGATTGATTCATAGTTTTACTCGTTTATAGAATAATGATGAATTAGAAAAGGAGATGGTTTTGAGAATACTCATTGTGTGCGTTATTTTGCCGAAGCTTTTTGAGTAATTATATTTCTACTGAATCCGGCTAGTAAAGCTCCAATTCTATCCTGTGCTTGACGGTAATCAAAAGCAGGCGTAATAAAATTCTGCATTAACATCGAAAATGCCAGCATCTCACCATTGCGTGTTTGAACATATCCAGATAAACAACTGACGCCATTAAGAGTTCCTGTTTTTGCATGCAGATTGCCGGCAACCGGATAGTCACTCATTCGATTTGCTAATGTTCCGTCAACACCGGCAATCGGCAGGGAATTATAGAAAATCGGAAACACACGTGCCTGTTTCTTCATTGCCACGAGAAATTGGACAAGTTGTTCGGCGCTAAGCAGATTATGGCGAGAATTGCCTGATCCATCAACAATAAAGAACTTTGTAGTATCCATTCCCAAGCCGGAAAGGAATTTATTTTCTATATACACAGCATACTTTGCAGATCCAGGAATGTTATTCTTTAAAGCTCCTACAACTTTGAGTGTGTTTTCCGCGGAAAGATTATCACTTTGTTTGTTCATAATGGTGATTATTCTATTTATCGGTTGAAGGTGTTGTGCAATTTCATGAAGGCCGTTTGGAACTAAACCGCTTACAACGTCTCCAGAAACAGAAACACCAACCCGTTGAAGGGATTCTTTGAAAAGCGTGCCTGTATAGAATTCGGGATGTCGGAGAGAAAATTTCTGGGTAACTCGACTGAAAGGAAAAATATCTCCTTCAACTACGATAGTATTTGCATCGTTTAAACAATGACGCTTAATACTTAAGGGCGTTCGGATACTATCACGCACAATTGCAGCCTTATTTAAAACTGTGACGAAATCTGTATTTGGTTCAAGAGAGACTGAAATGTTCTTTGAATCTGTTATGATATTTACTCTAATACAATTATTATTAATGGAAAGAGCATTAATGTATGGTGCGTCGGGGTCAGATTCGTCATCCCAGGGCCATCCGTCTCCCCAATAATTATCATCGAAAAAAGAATCATCCACAATAATGTTATTTGCAACGGTACTGATTCCAAACCGGCGAACCGCAAAAGCCAAAGAATCCAGATCTGAATTTATCAAATTCGGATCACCGTATCCTTTCAGATAAATATCTTGGGCGACATCGTCGTCTGTTGTATTATCATCCATAAATACAGAAGTTTTAAACTGGTAATCAGTGTCAAGCATCGATAAAGCGGCGGCAGATGTAATCAGTTTAACGTTTGAAGCTGGATTCATCAACTCTTTGCTCTCATGTTCATAGAGAACATTTCCACTATCCAATGATACAATCTTGATGCTTGCATGTGCAGGTATAAAAAGAGAATCAGAAAGGACAGAGTTGATATTGTTCTGCAGCTGCTTCAATGGATTTGGGGGAGGTGTAACCGAATGAGAGATAACTGGGCGAGTCGCTACACAACCAAGTAATGTCCCTGCAAGAATAAATGTGAGAAAATAAATCCGATTAGAATATTCACGCGACGTATTAGACAATGTGTCCGTGAAATATTGTGTAATCGTATGATAAGCCGAATAGTATTTTCTGATGAGATAAATTTGTTCTTTGTTGATCATAGGCTAAGTGAATTTCATCTTAAAACGTCTAAAATGCAAGAACCGATGCAATTTGCCTTACCTTGCTATCTCATCGAAAAATGAATATATTGACTATGAAATCAGTATAAATCGCAGGATGAAAACATGCTTCAATTCTTTAAAAATTTATTTGGTTCTAAACATGAGCGAGATGTAGAGGATTTATATCCTATAGTTGATGAAATTAATTCACACACTGCCTCAATCCAAAAGCTTACCGCCGAAGAACTAAGAGAAAAAACCACAGAATTTCGTCAAAGAATACACGAGCGTACAAAAGATATTGAAGAAGAAATTGCACAGATCAAAGAAACGCTGAAGCAATCGAAATCCTTTGAAGAACATGAATTACTTTACACTAGGATTGATGAACTGAATAAACGGCTTGATGAAGAGATTGAAACAGTTCTGAATGAAATCCTACCGGAAGCTTTTGCAGTTGTCAAAGATACTTGCAGGCGGCTTGTAGGACAAACGTGGGATGTTGCGGGCACTAAAATTGTCTGGGATATGGTGCCATTCGATGTTCAACTGATGGGCGGTGTTGTTCTGCATAAAGGAAAAATTGCGGAAATGGCGACTGGAGAAGGGAAAACTCTTGTAGCCACAATGCCGACATATCTTAACGCACTATCGGGGCGCGGCGTTCATATTGTTACCGTAAATGATTACCTTGCG
>JBEKLV010000316.1:0-5546 GCA_050008835.1 Bacteroidota bacterium
TACGAATGTGCTTTTAAATAGAAATGAGAATAATTCAAAACCTGTTGTCTTCGATAATATATCGAAAAAAAATAATACGGCAAACCGCAAAACGAGCAAATGAGATGATTCAACCTTGTATCGTGACTCACCCCCGAAATATGTGCCAATTATAAGTTAGTATCATTCCGTTATCAAGCACTATCAATTTCTGGTGCGGGGAGACAATATCTTAACGCACTGTGTGGTCTGATTCTGTTGTGATGATTTCTCGAAGTGTTCGTCGGAAAAAGATAGAACCCTGGTAAGCACTTCTTTTACCACCAGAACCTTACACTTTATATATTTAAATTTCAACAAGGTAAAAAAGCGGCACCATCACCGCTTTCTAATCCTATCATCTAGTTCAAATTACGTCGCTATTTTGCAATAAAATTTTATGCTGATTTGCGAATCACAAGCTCAGGATTGAATATAGCATTTTTTGGTTTGCGAAGAATTTCGTTTCTTTGGAAAACAACCATCTTGTATGCGGCTTCAGCCATTTCCTCCAAAGGCTGTCTAATAGTAGTAAGTGCTGGAGTCGAAAGTTGCGCGATAAGCAGGTCGTCGAAACCAACAATTGCGACATCCTCTGGTATCCGTACTCTCCGCTCTCTGGCTACACTTAGTAATCCTTGCGCACAATTATCACCTGCTGCGCAAAAAATAGCATCAACACCCATAGCCAACAACTTCGGCATTACCTCTATACCATCATCGCGTGAGTAGTGCATCACCTCCATCACATACCCTCGCGGTAAGGAAAGTCCTTTAGTTTTGAGCGCTTGTTGGAATCCTTTGAGTCTTTGTTCTGCATTGTAGCCACCTTTCACCTGAGTCCTGCCGGTAACAATTGCGATCTTCTTCTTGCCCTTCGAAATCAAGTACTCTCCAGCTATGCGTCCGCCCATGCAGTTATCCGTTGTAATGGTGGATACCCCAGGTGTCTCCTCGTCTATTAATATGATTGGCACATTCTCGGCTGTATAGGCAGCAATTGTATCGGAATCAGGTCTTATACTAATAGCAATTAAAGCGGTGGGTTTTGTCTGTTCGAGCGCTTGCTTTAATCGTTCCTTCTGTATAACGGCATCATCTGTTAGAGACCGCAATGTCATCTCTTCCGGTTTGAATAACTTCTTGAAGTTTTCGTTCATAGAAATTTGTAATGCCGATCCAAACGTGGGTGCGGCAATGGCAACTTTCGTCCCTTGGTTTGTCATCTAGTAATCTCCTTTCACTTCTATTGAATACAACATATCTAAAAAATATACTACAAAAAAGGACTCTGATAGCAAACTACAAGTGCTTACTATATCGACATCTTGATTTTCATTAGAAGATTCGTTGCTGTGCAGGCTAGTGTCGAAACTGTGCGGATTATAAAGAGTTTAGAAAAAAGAATATGCACACGTTTTGAACCATAAGAATCCCAAACGAGTCAAATTTATTGAATAATTTTGTTCGCGATGAGCTATTTGCAAAATTCCTGTACACTTGTAAATCTCCTAATTGCATCTTAGATTGCTATCAATAATAGTATAATGGGAAGAATCGTCTTATGCATAAAAGACAGCTACTTATTTTGGCAATCCTTAGTATCCCAATATTTATTGGTATAGGATGGCTTACTGCACTTCTTGGTGTGTTCCATAAGGAAGAAAAAAATCAGCCTGTTAAATTGTATTACGCAGATAATATTTCTCTCTCACATCAGCTGGCGATTGATGAGTTCAATCGTCTGTATGCAGGAAAGATTGAAGTCGTTCCTGTTAATTTGCCATTTTCAAAATTCAGTACGAACGAGCGGAAAGAGTTACTTACACGTTCACTTCGCAGCAAGAGTGAAAAACTCGATATTTTTGCGGTTGATCTTATTTGGGTCCCGCGTTTCGCGAAATGGAGTGAGCCGCTGGATTCCTACTTTTCAATCGATGAGAAAAAACGGTTACTGAAAGATGCTTTAAAGTCGTGTGTATTTGAAGGGACACTTGTAGCAATGCCGATGTATCTTGATATAGGACTTTTATATTATCGTCGGGATATTATTCGAAAGTTGCCTGATGCGGATGCTATCGAGAAGCGTCTGCAGGAGTCAATGACCTGGGAAGAAATGGCGCATTTACGTAAGAGATTAGGCTATATGAATAAACCATTCTATCTCTTCCCTGCAAAAGATTATGAGGGGTTGATATGTAATTACCTTGAGCTTGCGGTTGGATACGATCCGAAATTCCTTCAATCGAATACCATTCAAGTAACATTACCGGCATCGAGGAATGCGCTTCAGATGATGGTGAATTTTGTCAAAGATGGAACGACACCGCCAGAAGTAACCGATTTTGACGAATTTCGATGTAACACTTATATGCTCGATCATGATGCTGTATTTCTCCGCAGCTGGGAAGATCTGGTTCAGAATTTTCGCACGGCATATGAAGATACGGCAAAGTTGAGATACATTGTAAAAGTTCCGATGCCGCATTTCGAAGGAAAACCTTCTTCTTCAATCTTTGGTGGCTGGGATTTTATGATTTCAAAATCATCGACAAAAAAAGCTGCGGCTATCGAGTTCATCAAATTCTATCAACGTGAATCGACACAGCGAATGATTTTTGAACGAATGGGATATTTACCCGCAATTCAATCTGTGTATGAGGATACAGCATTTGCAAGAACACATGCAGACATATTGTTCTATCGTACAATGCTTCGACATGGATTTCATCGGCCTGCACTTGTTGAATACACCAGAGTTTCAGATATTATTTCTCATTTTGCGCACCTTGCCATCAAGCAACAAATCTCCGTCGAACAAGCGCTGGCACGGAGCGATGAACTTATTCGTTCTAACGAAGTTTTGATCAAATGAAAAAAACAAAGCCAAATAATCCCCAAAGCTTACGGGAAAGATATCATAAGTATCGCTTTGAGATCAGGCACATTACGGTGCTTGCGATTGTATTAATTGCTTTCCAGTTCATTGTTCTTTTCATGAATCAGAATTCACTCCAAAAAGCATTTGTAAAATCTCAGCAATGGTATCAGCAAGATGCTGCTGAACGCATTGCGAATCTTACGGCGACAACCATCGAAATGCTATTAGAATCTAAAAGTTCGAAAGAACGGCTGTCGGAAAGTGAAGAACGGAAAATCATTCAAGACTTTAACATCATTTTTAGTCAGCAATTATTAGATAAAAATGTTCAGGGTGTTTCTATTCTCATCCCTCATGGAAATATGATTGATGTCATTGACGACGGTAAACAGCTGTATGACTATTTTTTCGGGAATGCTAATAGGATTCATAATTCAGAAAGTATGCACACTGAGGCTGTTAGGTTATTTCGTTCCATACAAGATACGCTTCGTAAAATCGAGCAAACCGACCAAATATTCCATGTATTTATTCCCTTTGTCCCGAGAGGAGAATTTGTTGGGGTGGTCTATATGAAGACAGCTCCCGATCTCACGTTCCTCACTGAGGAGATGTCAAAGAATTACAATCAGACGGCATTGGTATATTCTGCTCTAATTATTGTTGGGTTGTTCGCGATGTTCTATATCTCGACGCGAACGCTTGCAGAACGAAACGAGGTTCAGCGGCTATTATTTGAAGAACAAAAACAACATTTAGCGGAGCAAATTAATCACCAAAAAGAAATGCTTTTCACCAAGCGGATTTATCATACTCATCATAAAGCTGAAAAGATAGGTGGATTTATTAAGGAAGATTTGCGAAACTTGACCGAGGACAATAATGACGTAATTAAGAACAGGATCGGTAAATATGTTAGTTTTGTTGCTCGAGTTATCTATGATATGAAATGGTATGATCCGCCAATTCAGACTATTCGTGGTCCGATGTTTAAAACTAATGTGAATGAGGTTATTAAATTCATTGTAGAAAATATTTTTCAGCGAGTATCGGATAATCGACTAACAACAAAGTTTGATTTGCAACTGGACTCTAAAATGCCCGAGGTGGCAATTAATGAATATGTAATTTGGGAGGTGCTTGAGCCGATCATCCAGAACAGCATGGATCATGGTGGAGTCACTAGTAAAGTTATCACCATCAAGACGGAGTTCAATCCCGTACTTAAACAATCAAGCATTATGATTAGCGATAATGGAGGAGGAATTCGATCCGACCTATTGGGAAAAAACGAGCGTGGTATTAAAAAGATATTCCAAGAGCAAATAACTCTCGACAACTTATCGGGAAAGGGACATTCTGGATATGGTTGTTATATTGCTTATGAACTTGCGACGCAACGCTTCGGTTGGAAGATAGATGCTGAAAATTTGCCAGACGGAGGATGTAGGTTTACATTTATTGTACCGCATTAAGAAAACAGGATCGGAAAAACTATGGCAACTAATGAGCGAATACGAATTTTACTTATTGAAGACGAAGAGTTTGATGTTCGCCGAGTACGTAATACACTTAAACCATTCGAACACCAAATAGAAATCAGTGAAGTTGTGTCAAATGGTGATACAGCATTAGAACTACTTGTTCAGCATAATGAACAATTCGATGTTGTGATTATGGACCTCCAGCTAGCCGGCGGGACAATGGGAGAAGCACTCATCAGGGCGATCAAGCGAATAGCACCATCACACCAGATCATCGTTATCACAAAGATGACAGTAAATATTACTGATTTTGATTTTGCTAGCAGGCTTCTACAAGCTGGAGCATTTTGGTATTGTACGAAATACCCGAGTGATATTGAGGAATATATCTATCAACCGACCGATTTTATTCTTAGTATCTTCAATGCTTATCAAAGGAAAAAACTTGAGTATGAAAAGATGCGGTCTGAAAAGAAATTGTTGCGTAATGTCGAAAGTATGCTGTCCCGTACAAAAATACTTGGGATCTCAGAACAAATTCAAAAGGTACGTGCTCAAATCAAGCAATTAGCAGTGACAGATGCGACTGTTTTAATTTCTGGTCCATCTGGAACAGGCAAAGAACTTGTTGCAATCAACATTCATTATGAGAGCAAAAGGAAGTTAGAAAATCTTGTTACTATTAATTGCGGTAGTATACCGGATGAATTATTAGAAAGCGAATTATTCGGTTATGAAAAAGGTGCATTCACAGGTGCAAATGCAACCAAACGTGGACTTTTTGAACAGGCTAATCATGGCACAATTTTTCTAGACGAAGTTGCAGAGCTTCCCCTCTCGGCGCAAGTTAAATTGCTTAGGGTTATTCAAGATGGTGAGATTGAGAAGATTGGCCGAACGGGAGAGAAGATTAAAGTAGATGTACGTATTATTGCCGCAACAAACAAAGTATTACAACAAGAAGTCATTGCAAATAGATTTCGTGAAGATCTCTTTTATCGTTTACATGTCGTGCCTCTCCATACACCTCCATTGAAGGAGAGACCTGAAGATATTCTGGTTCTCTGGGAACATTTCATGCATATAATGAGTATCGAGATGATAAAACAAACTCCTATTACAGAGGAAGATACTTGCAATGTACTTAAGGGATATGATTGGCC
>JBEKLV010000317.1:0-3393 GCA_050008835.1 Bacteroidota bacterium
CAGATCGAGTATGTGGCAGATGAATCTGCTATAATTAAAAAGAAATCGAAACCGAACTTTAAATCTCTTGGTCCCAAGTTCGGTAAATTAGTCCAACCGATAGCGGCACGGCTACGTAACTTGACAACCGAAGAAATCACCAAGCTCCAATCGCAAGGAACGCTCTTGCTAAAAGTCGACGGTAAAGATTACATGATAGATACAAATGATGTGGAAATATTGCACGAAGATATTCAGGGCTGGTTAGTTGAAACAGATGGCTCCCTGACAGTTGCGTTAGATACGGCTTTGACAGATGAATTAATTGACGAGGGGCTGGCGCGTGAGTTTGTGAATCGGGTGCAGAACCTGCGAAAAGATTCAGGTTTTGAGGTCACAGATCGGATTCGTATTCGGCATACATCTTCAGAGCACTTAACCAAAGCACTGGACCGTATGACGGAGTATGTGAAGCAAGAAACACTGGCAGTTGAACTTCAGGCGATCTCTAATGAAGATGCCCAGAAACTTACGACAAAAAGTGAAGATATTAATGGTGAGCAGAGTTTGATTGCAGTTGTGAGAATTTAGTTTATATTTGTGAAAGTTTAATTGAGGGTTTTTTTAAAAATTATCCCAATAACGTGGGAGAAAAGCCATGGCAAAGAAAAAAAATTCAAAAAAATCAACGGTAAAGAAAATGACCAAACGTGTTTCGACAAAAGCCAAACGAAAAATCAATCTAAAGAAATTAAAAACGAAAGCTGTTGTCCAGAAAGTTCAGTCCAAGAAAGGTTACAGCAAAACTGAACTTGAACAATTCAAGAAAATAATTCTGGAAAAACGAAAAGAAATTCTTGAAGAACTTGAATCGCTGAAATCGACGATGATGGACGTAACCACCGGGCAATACGAGATTGAAAATTCAACTTACTCACTTCACATGGAACAGGGTACGGACGCGATGGAGCGGGAGAAGACATTTCTTTTTGCTTCGCGCGAAGGGAAGTTTCTTAATTATTTAGACGATGCCTTGCAGCGTATCCAGCATGGTACGTACGGATTCTGTTCTGAATGCGGTAATCTGATTGATAAGGAACGCCTCAAAGCAGTTCCACATGCGCACCAGTGTGTTAAATGTAAAATGAAAAAAGGCGGCAACTAGCTATCAGTGATCAATGAACAATGATGAATGAGTAATCACAAATCACTCGTCACGATTTATTCTTCACTATTCATTCATCATGAATATCGAGGTATTTCTTGCGTGTCTTGTATGTAACTCTATGTATTGTTTTTCTTGATCAAGTTACAAAGTTACTGGTGAAAGGATTCACCCTGCCAATCTTTGAATACTATCACCAAGGAATGCAGCTTGGGCAAAGTATTCCTGTAATCGGTGACTTTCTTCGGCTAACGTTTGTTGAAAATCCAGGTATGGCATTCGGCATTGAAATCGGCGGACGATTATTTCTTACACTTTTCTCATTTGTCGCAAGCGTTGGTATCTTCTATTACATCTATCGTTTGCGCAAGGAACTATTCATTATTCGTTTAACGCTGGCAATGATCCTTGGTGGAGCGATTGGCAATCTCATAGACCGAATATTTTACGGCGTTATTTTCGGTGAAGGGTCACTGTTCTACGGCAAAGTTGTTGATTTTATCGATTTGGATTTTTTCCACATAGACTTTCTTGCAATCCACATTAACCGCTTTGCTATATTCAACGTTGCCGATTTTTCCGTCTCCACCGGTATTGTGCTGATGCTTTTATTTTATCGGAAATTCTCTAAAGTGGAGGAACCGGCAGTAGAGACGAATGAAGCTGGGCAAAATCCTGCTGACAAAAATTCGTCGATCAGCAATGTGAATGAACCAAAGAACGATATGCAGAGTTCTTCGGTGAATCCATCATAACAACGCGAATTATGTCTCTTCAAGAATCCTCTGGCGATAATACAGAGGAGCGCGAGCGGCTCCGCATCGTCGTTCCCCCCGGCGAACACCGTAAACGCCTCGATGTCTATCTTACACATCGAGTAGAAAATGCCACACGCAATAAAGTCCAACAAGCCATCGAAGCTGGAATGGTGCTGGTGAATGGCAAGATTGTCAAATCGAGTTACCTGCTCAATCCCAATGACATTATTGATATTACGTTTCCGCATCCGCCGCGTATGGATGCAGAGCCGGAAGATATTCCGCTCGATATTGTGTTTGAAGATGCGTCTCTGCTGATTGTAAATAAACCTGCAGGTATGGTAACACATCCGGCATACAACAATTATTCTGGTACACTCGTGAATGCACTCCTGCATCATTGCAATCATCTTTCTACGCTAAACACCGAAATGCGTCCTGGTATTGTGCATCGGTTAGATAAAGATACAACAGGATTAATGGTAGTAGCAAAAAGCGATGCGGTGCATGCATTTCTTGCAAAACAATTTGCCAAACGCACTATCGACCGTGAGTACTGGGCGATAGTTTGGGGCAGGTTCAAATCGCCGAAAGGAACGATTGACGCAAATCTTGGTCGAAGCAAACGCGATCGGAAAAAAGTGGCGGTAACGGAAGATGGAAAATCTGCAATTACGGAATATGAAGTACTGAAAGAATTCGACTTTCTTTCACTTGTTCGCCTGCATCTCAAGACTGGCCGCACGCATCAGATTCGCGTGCATTTAGCGCATATCAATCATCCGGTATTTGGCGATCCCACTTACGGCGGACGAAGCAATACGTGGAATGGATTGGAAGGGAAGAAGGCGCAATCCGCTGCAAATCTTCTTAAGCTCATCCCGCGACAGGCACTGCATGCAAAGACTATCGGTTTTATTCATCCTGTCACAAAAGAATTTGTAAAGTTTGATTCTGAACTACCGGAAGATATGAAAGAAATTTTAGAGCACATCTAAAATTGATATGGATTTGTGAGTTGTAAATTAATCCTCTGTTAAATATTTCGGAAATAAAATGGTACAACCATATAAATTAATTCTGTGGACTTTTATGCTTGCTAGTGTTATGACAGCGTACTCACAGCAATCATTTGTTGTTCGAGGAAAAGTAGTGGATGCTGTCGAGAAGGAGCCGCTTCCTTCGGCAACTGTAAGAATTGCCGGGACTTCACAGGGAACTATTACGAATGCTCAAGGAGAATTTCGGTACACCGTCCGTGATTCTCTCGTGAGACTTGCAGTGAGTTATGTCGGCCATACATCGGATACAGTTATCATAACCGATGGCGGTGCACACAATTTATTGATCCGCTTGCAGCCCAATGCCATTCAGGTTGCAGAAATGGTGGTAACTGGTGAAGACCCCGCGTATCAAATCATTCGATACGCTATTGAAAGTAAAAAGAAATGGATGAAGCGATTAACATCGTACGAGGGCAAGGCATTTAAC
>JBEKLV010000318.1:0-3376 GCA_050008835.1 Bacteroidota bacterium
CAAGCGGAGATTCTTGAAGTTTTGCAATGAAGCTATTCGGCGCTACAAGGGCAACGCCGCGTTCTTTCGGCGTCGGAAAGAGAACATCAAATGTTTCGATATGGGCATCCCATCCCCACTCTCTGAATTTTGAAAGTATCCAATCCGCATTTTGTTTGTCGTATGCCGATCCAACATGGTGCGGGTGAGCGGACAGCAGTTTCATCGTGTTGCGAAGATTCTCAGCACGCGGGATGGAACGAAATTCCTTTTCCCATGTCGTAGTTTGTACCGAATCATTCCCTTGAGCAAAAACTCCTGCATAGAAAGGTAAAATAAAAATAAGAGAAAGCAGTAACCTTCGTTTTTTAAGCATATTATCACCTCTATAAAGTCTATGCATCCACTGGAAACTTCAGAATGAAGCTTATATGAAGAGTAATCAAATTAATTAGATGATGAAATTGACTCCAATATCTATCACATTTTATAATTCTTTTTAATCTCTCCCATCGAATCGCCGCCAAACTTTTCTAAAAATGCATTTGCTAAAACTGGAGTAATCACTGCCTCGCCTATAATCGATGCAGCCGGCACGGCACACACATCAGAGCGCTCATATCGGGATTCCACTAATTTATTCGTTGCAAGATCAATAGCTTTCAATGGTTTGGCAAGTGTAGCAATCGGTTTCATTGCGGCACGTAGAACTATTATCTGTCCATTCGTGACGCTTCCTTCAAGTCCACCAGCGCGATTGGTTATACGCGTAATTTTATCGTTTTTCAATGCAAACTCGTCATGCACTTGAGAACCAAATTTCAACGCATTCGCAAATCCTTCTCCAATTTCAACACCCTTAATCGCCTGAATCGACATCAGCGCTTGAGCAAGTTGTCCATCCAACTTTCTATCGAATTGGACATAACTTCCTAATCCTATTGGAATGCCTGCAACAATGACTTCGAATACTCCACCAAGTGTGTCACCTAATTTCTTTACTTTCTTGATCTCTGTTATTGCCTTAGTCTCTGTTGACTTATCAAGCATCCTCACTACGGATTTGTCCGCTTCTTCCGCCATTTTGTATGCCGCACACGGCTCAGCGCTGATTGATTTTTTAATCTTCTGATCGATTTTCGTTCTATTCTTCATCACTGTTGAACCAATACTCAAGACATGGCTACCGATAAAGATGCCATTATCCTCTAAGAATTTTCTGATGATAGTACAAAGCGCCACACGTATAGCTGTCTCGCGCGCACTTGCTCGATCAATTACATTACGTAAATCATCAAATCCATATTTTACTGCGCCGGAATAATCAGCGTGACCGGGGCGAGGAATTGTAATTTTATCGATTCTTGCACCATTACCATCTATAGACATCCTCTCTGTCCAATTTTGCCAATCCTTATTCTGAATTATCAAAGCAATCGGAGAACCGAGCGTTTTGCCGAATCGTATGCCTGAAAGAATTTCGACTTTATCCGTTTCAATTTTCATCCTACTGCCGCGACCATACCCTTGTTGGCGCCGCCACAATTGGTGGTTAATATATTCGGCAGAAATCTCGACACCGGCCGGTATTCCTTCCAAAATACCAACAAGTGCTTTACCGTGTGATTCTCCTGCAGTTAGATATCTGATCATAGGTTTGTTCTCTTGATTAATAAGGGCGGATTACATTCCTTTTTTTTACATACTTAATAAAACAAAATTTCGAGGGAGATTCAACGTAGTATACAAACAAAAAGCGCGACCGATTTGCTCAGCCGCGCCCTTTATATTGGATTATGAATTTCTGCCAAAGGCGGATGCGCCTATTATGAAGATATTTTATGTTTATTTTGGCATCTCAATTGGGACAAAACGCATTTTTTTATCTTCCCCTTTGACTCGCAGCATCACGGCATCGCCCGGTTTCATTTTTCTAATCAATTTTCCAAATTGTTCTGGTGTTGAGATTTTCTGATCTCCAATATCCGTTACTACATCACCTTTCTTCAATCCGCGTTCCTGTGCCGGACCGAGGTCTTCGATGTCTGCAACCACAACACCTTTCTCGACATCATAGCGCTTCTTCATTTTTGAATCAATTGATTTCACTGTAACACCAATTTCCTTCACATCAACAACCTTTTCCGTTTCGATTTCAGAATCGGTTTCATCTTTTTCATTATTAACCTTCTCTGCCACTGTTTCACCTTCTTCATCGCGTGAACCAAGCGTAACTTTCTTGTCAATCTCCTTTTTATTCCGCCAAATCTGAAGTGCCACGACTTCACCCGGATGTTTCGAAGCGATAGCGGTTTGCAAAGCTTGAACCGAATTCACTTCTTTTGCATCTACTGAAAGAATAATATCTCCGTCTTCAATGCCTGCTTTATCGCCTGCAGCGTCCTTTGTGACCGATTCGACCCAAACTCCTTTTGTTTTATCAAGCCCAGCAGCTTTCGCGTATACTGCATCAACATCTTTAATTTGAATACCAAGAAATCCTCGACGAAATTTTCCGTATTTGATAATGTCGGTTGCAACTCGTTTTGCAAGATTTACTGGAATTGCAAAACTATATCCTTGAAAACGCGCATTTGTTGTAGCAATAGTAGAATTTATACCAACAACTTCTCCATTAATATTCACAAGCGGCCCACCACTATTGCCGGGATTGACGGCAGCATCAGTCTGAATAAAGTTCTCAATTCGATATACATCATCTATATTGATGCCAATATCACGACCAAGCGCACTTACAATTCCTTGAGTCATTGTCGACTTTAATCCTAATGGTGCGCCAATTGCGAAAACGATGTGCCCAACCTCAATGTCGTCTGAATTTCCAAGCGCCGCAGCTGGCAGATTGTCTGCATCAATCTTTATCACAGCAAGATCAGTATGTTTATCTGTGCCAATTAGTTTTGCCTTAAATTCTCTTGTATCAGAAAGCTGGACTTTAATTCCATTCTTTTTTGTATTAGCAACAACATGATTGTTGGTTAGAATATATCCGTTCGCTGTAATGATAACACCTGAACCTGAACCTCTTTCCGGCCCACGCTTCGGCATATCAAATTTAAAATTCGGACCAAAGAATTTATAAAAGAATTGATTTTGATCTTCTTGAGATTCGGATTCCGATTCACCGCCCATTTCAACTTCCACATACACAACAGACGGTGTTACCGTTTTGCCTACGCTATGAAACGCCTCATTTAATGCCTGCAATGTAGAATTCGGTTTGATAGGGGCCTGCTGAGCGCCAAGTTTAACGTCCTCTCCAGCGAATGAGAAATCAACGCCTTTGAAGCTTGATACCAGCACAACCCCAAAAATAATTCCCAGACTGATTAAAAAGACAGCCGCTAATACTGATTTGGTTGACATAATGCTTTCT
>JBEKLV010000319.1:0-3362 GCA_050008835.1 Bacteroidota bacterium
GGTGTGCATCGGTTGGTGCGCATTTCGCCATTCGATGCTAATGCACGCAGGCATACTTCATTCTCTTCCGTGTTTGTTTATCCTGAAGTTGAAGATGATGTAGAAATCGAAATAAATCCCTCTGACTTGAAAATTGATACGTACCGTGCTGGCGGCAAGGGTGGTCAAAATGTTAACAAAGTTGAAACAGCTGTGCGTATAACACATATTCCTTCAGGTGTCATTGTTGCGTGTCAGGAAGAGCGTTCGCAATTTCAAAATCGTGAACGCGCGATGAAAATGTTAAAATCTCGACTTTATCAAATTCGCCGAGAAGAAGAAGAGGCACGGCTCAGTGCAATTGAGAGTACTAAGAAACGAATTGAATGGGGAAGTCAAATCCGATCTTACACCTTTCAGCCATATCAACTTGTGAAAGATCACAGAACGGGAACAGAAAAAGGAGATGTGCAGTCTGTGATGGATGGCGAAATCGATGAATTTATCAAAAGCTATCTTCTTCAATCTTCAACAAAACAATAATTACCGGATTCCTAGTGCGCTTGCGGCTCAAAAAAAAGGATGTTACAGATTTCATTGCAATTCGACATTTAACTTCGAGGCATAATAGAGGATTTGTTTCCTTTATTACGTTTATCGCAATTATCGGCGTGACGCTTGGAGTTGCAAGTTTAGACATCACGCTTGCTATTCTTGGTGGATTTGAAAAAACGATCAAGGAAAATGTCGTAAGTTTTACTGCGCATATGCAATTGTTTGCTTTTGAAAACGATTTATTGCCAGATCCGGCTTTGACCATTCAGAAAGTCATTGCGAGATTCCCAGAAGTACTTGAAATGGCACCTTATCTTTCCCGCGAAGGAATGATTCGATCAAATTCGGATATCGATGGCGTTTTGATCAAAGGCGTCGATCCGACAAATGATATTTCCGCGGCAAAGCGAAGGCTTGTAGAGGGAGTCTATGATCTTGAAGAACGGGAAACCGGTGCCCAGCGAGTTATCCTTGGAAGACGTTTATCAGAAAAATTAAATGTGCGGCTGAACGACCATGTTCTAATGTATGCACTTGGCGGGACGTCGCTCTCGCTTGCACATACTCGGATCATGCAATTTGAAATCAGCGGTATTTACGAAACTGGAATGGCGGATTATGATGGAAGTGTTATCTATGTAAATTTAAGAAATGCGCAGAGGCTATGTCAAGTCGGAAATACTGTTTCGGGATTTGACATTTTAGTTTCTAACACAGATAGTCTTGCATCGCTTGCGCAACAAATTCCTGAATATCTCGGTTATCCCTATTATGCACGAACAATGTTTCAGCAGTACAGAAATCTTTTTGCCTGGGTCGATCTTCAACGAATTCCAGTATTGATTATTTTAGCGCTTATAATTATTGTCGCCACTGTAAATATTATTGGAACGTTATTGATGATGATACTTGGAAAGTCGCGCGAAATCGGAACTTTGATGACTATCGGAATGCAGCGTAAGAATATCGTGTGGGTATTTCTAAAACAAGGATTACTCATCGGGATTGTTGGAACAATTCTTGGCAATATTATTGCATT
This sequence comes from Bacteroidota bacterium, assembly GCA_050008835.1. Lineage (GTDB taxonomy): Bacteria > Bacteroidota > Ignavibacteria > UBA10030 > UBA10030 > Fen-1298. The sequence goes on from JBEKLV010000319.1 coordinate 1,574, forward strand.
GGCACTCTGTTGGATGGAACTTCGTTATCGGTTCTTTCCGCTCCCATCAGGAATTTATTTTATGACTCATGTACCGATAGTACTTTCTATTTTCGATTTTCTTATCGTAAGTGCGGCTGCAATCTGCATGAGTTTTCTTGCGTCGTGGCTTCCATCAAGACTTGCAGCAAAAATGGATCCTATTACACTTATTCGTTTTTCATAATGAGATATGAAAATTTTATAGCGTTTCGATATTCATTGAGCAAAAGACATCTGAAATTTGTCTCAATAATTTCAGCAATATCTGTCACAGGCGTTACAATTGGCGTAGCAGCGCTCGTTGTCGTGTTATCGGTGTTTAATGGATTTGGAAGTTTAGTATCTTCAATTCTTATAAATTTTGATCCGCATCTTCGAATCGAAAGTACTATTCCAATGGATTCGATTAATAGCAGGCCAATGCTGGAATACATTTCTCATCAGCGGCATGTGAAAGCATGCTCGCCTTTTGTAGGTGGAAAAGCACTTATAGTTTCTAAAAATGTAAATCGAGTTGTAAATATCAGAGGACTCGAAACAAGTAAAATCTCGCTTGTATCCGGACTTTCAGATAAACTTGTTCTCGGATCAATAGATTTAGATAAAAAACAGAGAGGCGGAATTGTATTGGGTCTTGTTCTTGCAGATAGATTAGGTGCTGTAATTGGTGATACAATTTCTGTAGTAAGCCCATCAGGAGTTGAATTAGCGACGATGCAACTCGCCATGCCTGTCATTCGCCGGTTTCAAGTAGTCGGAATTTATGAATCAAACAATAAGGATTATGACGGTTACTATGCTTTTACGAACTTGACTGGTGCTCAATCACTCTTCAGTCATGCAGGACGAATTGATGGTATAGATATTCGCTTTGATAATATCGATAATGCAGATCGCATGAGAGATGAATTAAAGAAGAAGTACGGGAGTGCATTTCGCTATCTAACGTGGTACGATCTACATCGCGAACTATTTACTGTGATGCAAATTGAACGGTGGTGTGCATACATCGTGCTCTGTCTTATTATCGCGGTTGCTTCATTCAATCTACTTGGCTCATTGACGATGACCGTTATTGAGAAACGGCGTGATATTGGAATTCTAAAGTCGATGGGCGCGTCCAACGAAAGTCTTAAAAAAATATTTGGTCTCCAGGGTCTATTTGTTGGTATTGTAGGTACTATAGTAGGATCTGTAATTGGATTGCTTATTGTGTATCTTCAACAACGGTATCATTTAGTTGCGCTCGATACCACTATATATATAATACCGGCAATACCTGTAGAAGTGCATATCTTAGATATTGTGCTTATTGCAGTCGCTGCAATTGGTTTATGTTCACTTGCTTCACGCCTCCCGGCTAAACGGGCAGCAAACCTTGATCCAGTGAAAGCTATACGATGGGAATGACACGACGCTCTACTCTTCTGACAGGAGAGAATATTTGGAAAGAATACCCAATGGGAAAGAACCTGACTCTTCCGGTTCTCAAAGGTGTTGATATTGAAATTCGACACGGTGAATTCGTTGTGATTGTCGGCCCATCTGGTTCAGGTAAGAGTACATTACTTCACATTTTAGGTGGACTCGATCGTCCAACCGACGGAACGGTGAAACTTAGTGAGCAGAATGTGTTTTCACTTACGGAAGAACAACTAGCTACATTTAGAAATCGTTCGCTTGGTTTCATTTTTCAATTCCATCATCTTCTCCCAGAATTTTCGGCATTAGAAAATGTATGTATGCCCGCTCTCATAGCTGGAAAAAC
>JBEKLV010000032.1:0-18438 GCA_050008835.1 Bacteroidota bacterium
GGACCATTTGGAATTTGGGCTGAGTCAGGTAATAATTGGTCGAGTGTGATCAATTTCGGCATTGGTTTCATAGGATTCTTTTGTGCATAGGAATAAAGCGATAGTGCAATTATTAAAAATAAGATCATTGCGAATGATTCTTGAGACATATGGTTGTTATTTTTCATTATTTATATTTCCTTCAATAGTGTGATAATCATGAGCAACGCATTCCAGCTACATGAAGGGGTATTTGGAGTACGAATTCATGTGTATCCATAGGTTTTCTTTTATAGCTGTACATTCATATTGATATTTGCAGTTCTCCCCGGCATCGGGTAACCATATATAGTTTGATAGGATTGATTTAATAAATTCCGCGCACTGAACGATAGAGAAAACTTGTCTGTAATTTGAGTGCCAATTCTTGCTTCAACGTTTGTATAATCCGGCAGCTTCGCAATCGAGTATGTATTATCCAGTCCATAAATCGAACGAATATATTGTGCACTAAGAGATGCCGTCCAAATACTCCAACGATATTCAGCACCTAAATACGCTTTGTGTTTCGGAACAGAAACTATATTTTCTGCGTTATCTGTCAATGAATAATTTGCATTTGCTTTTAAATTGTTTGTGATAAACCATTGCAGAGAACCTTCTATGCCGCCATAATGAGACCCGCCGGAATTAAAAGAATGCATCGAATACCATTGATCGATAATTGTGTTTTTTATGTCAATTATGAATCCAGCAATGTCCACGATAGCCGTTTGTCCAAAAGTATGAGAAACGCCAATTTCATAATTCCATAATTCTTCCGGATTCAATGTGGAAACAGTCGGTGTTAATTGAAACAACTCAAATACCTGAGGTGCACGATATCCTTTTCCTACCGATGCACGAAGATTGGTTTCCTGATCCAATTGATAATTTACGCCGGCTTGCGGTACAACAATATCTCCGAAATAACTATTGTGAGCGTAACGAACACCTGCATTTGCCAATAGGTGATCAAAGAACTTTTGCTCCACACTTACATATCCTGCATAATCTTTTATGGACTGCGTTCCGAAATCCTTCATCGCATTGGAAGCTGTGCCTCCATTTTCTTGAACGTCAATTCCAACAGCGATTGTATTATCTTTGAAGAGCATGAGTTTTTGATATAAATTTAATGCATCAAGATGATCATCCGATACCCAACTGAAGTTATCATAATATGGGGATAGTTCATTGTGGCCAAAGTTATATGTCATTCGAATACCGCCTTTAGAAATGCCAAAATCGTTTTCCAACGATGCGCCAACGTACCCGCGATTGATGTGCATCCAATTGTTTGTATCGGGAGAAGAAATTGTTCCCGGATCAAATGTTTCGAATTTTGTTAAACTTCCATCAAGTGAAAATTTATATTGATTATCTATCTGATATGATGCTTTTACATAGCCGCTATTGGCGGTGTATTCAGACCAGGGGCGTGAGCCGTCTGTATGTTCATGTGTGAAGGATCCCAGCACATTCCAACCATTTTGCCGGTATCCAAGGTGGGTGCCGTATTGTTGTGCATCATAACTTCCGCACGAAATTGACGCATCACCTAATATTCCATCTTGCTGCGTTCTATGCGTAATAATGTTAATGACACCGCCCATTGCATTGGAGCCATACAACATCGATGCGGGACCGCGAATGACTTCAACTCTCTCTATATTTGTAGAAAGGAAACCGTCATCTATTGGATGACCATACCAACCCATATATTGCGGACGACCATCGATTAAAGTGAGCACTTCATTGTTCGGACTGGCTCCAATGCCACGTATATTGATTTGACCCGCTGCCGAATTTACTCCAAAACCCAGCACATCTCGCTCTGTCACGAACACACCTGGTACATTCTGGCTGATGATGGAAAAAATAGATTTATCCGGATTTGCCTTGATATCCTCTAATGAAACAACACTGATTGACGGTGAAACTAAACTTCGCGTAATTTCTGTCTGAGTCGCTGTTACGGTTATCGGATCTAGATTGTATGTCCGTGCCGTGTCTATCTGCGCAAAAAGATATAAAGGAATAAGTAATAGAATAATTATTAGAATAGTTTTTTTCAAGATACTGGTACCTTTCTTTGTAACCTGAGATAATTCGCCAATGTGTTTAGTAGACCGATTACAAAGAAACGGAGTGGTAGGAAGTCCAAATAATAGTTGTTACACACATAATAATGGAAGACAGAATTTGAGAAGCATTACTTCCCATGATGATGACCTTTCAACGCAATCGTGAGCGTAAGCTTTCCATGTTTTACACCTTTGAAGCTTAGAAGCTTTTCTGCTATAGCTTTCAGTATAACAGCCTTGCCTTTAAGCAGCACTACCTCCATGCAATGATCGTGATCGACGTGGACATGGGAAGTCGAAATAATGTTCTCATAATAATCATGCTGAAGATTAGAAAGAGATTTTTCCAATTCCCGTTTATGATGATCATACACAAACACCAACGCACCATATACGGTACCGTCGGGTGTTTTCACACTTTCTTCAACCAGCGCGTCCCGCACAATATCGCGGACTGCCTCTGACCGGTTGGTATACCCTTTTTGCTCAATAAGGTGGTCGAATTGGTGAAGCAGGTCATCTTCCATCGACACGCTAAATCGGACAAGTTGTTCCATGGTATTCTCCGTGTTACGATTATGATAATTGTAACACTTTTTTTAAAAGGAATCAAGAGATGATTTTATCTTTATTTAAACTGAGAAGAATAGAGTGGCATCCCCGCAACGCAGTTTGAATTCAGCGAGGAGCTCTCAGCACACACAGATCTAGCAACGCATAATTTGTCGCCATTGTAAAAAAGTCCGACGCTATAAAAGAAAACGGTCATCATATTTCTACGACAATCGTTTTTATTGAAGAGATTAATGCTGTTCCGGGATAACTATTTTTCGGCATGAATTGATCAACATTCACACTTAGTCCTTTTACTATTTCCATTCCTAAGTTCACATCGGCGCGGAAGAAGTGGCATAACTGTCGATTAATAGTCTCTGCTTTTTTCTCCGTTACTATTCTCTGCATTGAACCGACAATATTGCTGATAGTATTTTTCTTGTCCTGTTCAATTATGAGCCGGAATGGGTTACCGGGCTGTGTATAGTGATCATTCTCCCCCTCTGCATTGCGATCGTACCAATGAGCAATAGAAGAATCACGCTGCCAAGCCGGAAGCAGTGCACACCAAGGGTATGGCAATAATCATTCCTCCAACATCTTATCCGGTGAATACCAGAGACCATCCACAATATGTGCAGGAGCAAATGCTGATTACCCGACTTCTACGAAAAACCAGCTTCTCAGTTCATATACTGAGAAGCTGGTTAGTTATTGATTTTATTCTACTATTAAGAGAGGTCGAAACGGTCAAGGTTCATAACTTTGTTCCACACCGCTACGAAGTCGCGCAGGAACTTCTCCTTGGAGTCCTCACATGCGTAGACTTCCGCAAGAGCGCGGAGTTGGGAGTTTGAACCGAAGATGAGGTCGACACGCATGCCGGTCCACTTGAGTGTTCCTGTTGCGCGATCACGACCCTCGAAGATGTCGGGATTCTCTACTGTTGCCTTCCATTCCGTGCTCATATCGAGTAGATTCACGAAAAAGTCATTGGTGAGCATCTCCGGCCGTTTGGTAAAGACACCATACTGGGACTTGCCGTAGTTGGTATTCAAAACTCGCATACCTCCAATGAGAACGGTCATTTCAGGAGCGGTCAGGGTTAGCAATTGCGCTTTGTCAACTATCATTTCCTCGGCCGATACAGCAAATTTGGTTTTGAGGTAATTGCGGAAGCCATCCGCTTTCGGCTCAAGCACAGCGAATGAAGCCACATCGGTTTGCTCCTGCGAGGCGTCCATACGCCCCGGTGTGAAGGGAACCGTCACTTTGTGTCCGGCATTCTTAGCAGCCTTTTCGATGCCAGCACAACCGGCCAGAACGATCAAGTCGGCCAGAGATACTTTCTTGCCGCGAGACTTCTGTTTGTTGAACGCACTCTGAATTCTCTCCAGTGTCTTGAGCACATTCGCCAGCTGAGTTGTCTGGTTAACTTCCCAATCCTTCTGCGGTGCAAGACGAATACGAGCGCCGTTTGCACCGCCTCGTTTGTCAGAACCACGGAAAGTGGATGCTGACGCCCAAGCGGTCGAAACCAACTCAGATACTGACAGGCCAGAAGATAGGATCTTGCGTTTGAGAGAGGCGATGTCCTTCGCATCGATTAGTTTGTGATTGACCTTGGGAATAGGGTCTTGCCAGATGAGTTCTTCTTTCGGAACCTCTGAACCGAGATAGCGTGAGCGCGGGCCCATATCGCGATGTGTTAGCTTGAACCAAGCGCGAGCAAAAGCGTCGGCAAAAGCCTGCGGGTTCTGCTGGAAGCGGCGCGCGATGGGTTCGTAGATTGGGTCGAACCGTAACGACAGGTCAGCCGTGGTCATCATCGGTGGGTGCTTCTTGGACGGGTCGTGTGCATCGGGAATCATGTGTTCCGGCTTAATATTTTTTGCCATCCACTGGTGTGCGCCTGCCGGACTTTTGACTAATTCCCACTCGTAGCCAAACAGCATGTCGAGGTAACCATTATCCCACTTAGTGGGGTTTGGCTTCCAAGCGCCTTCGATGCCGCTGGAAGTAGTGTGTACGCCTATGCCAGTGCCGAAACGGTTCTTCCAGCCCAAGCCCTGCTCCTCGATGGGAGCGCCTTCAGGCTCGGGGCCAACCAAGGTCGGGTCGCCAGCGCCATGGGCCTTGCCGAAGGTGTGACCGCCAGCAACGAGGGCTACAGTTTCTTCATCGTTCATTGCCATGCGCGCGAAGGTCTCGCGGACATCGCGGCCCGAAGCGACTGGATCCGGGTTGCCGTTCGGCCCTTCCGGGTTGACGTAAATAAGTCCCATCTGCACAGCGGCAAGTGGATTCTCTAGTTTCCGTTCACCAGAGTAGCGCTTGTCTCCCAGCCATTTGTCTTCGGAACCCCAGTAAATATCCTTTTCTGCTTCCCATATGTCCTCGCGCCCGCCAGCAAAACCGAAAGTTTTGAAACCCATCGATTCCAATGCGACGTTACCGGCGAGAATCATCAGATCGGCCCAAGATATTTTCCGACCGTATTTCTTTTTGATCGGCCAGAGCAACCGGCGCGCCTTATCGAGATTGACATTGTCGGGCCAGCTATTGAGAGGCGCAAAACGCTGGTTGCCGTGTCCCGCACCGCCACGGCCGTCGTTGATACGGTATGTTCCTGCGCTATGCCATGCCATACGGATAAAGAGACCACCGTAGTGACCCCAGTCGGCAGGCCACCAGTCCTGTGACTGTGTCATTAGGGCACGTAGGTCATTCTTCAAAGCTTTCAAGTCGAGCTTTTTGAATTCCTCAGCGTAGTTGAACCCCTCGCCCATTGGATTGGACTTTGCTGAATGTTGGTGTAGAATATCGAGCTTCAACTGGTTCAGCCACCAGTCTTGATTGGTCGTACCGTTGCCAGCAGTGTGAGTTCCGTGCATTACCGGGCACTTGTTTTCTTCATTCATATTATGTACTCCTTTCGTTGTTAATATTTTTAAACAGGATTCCTATGAATAATAGGAGTATTTTTATGTTCTGCGTACGACTTACCAGATGTAATGGTAAATTCTTTCCATTTTCGCTCCTGATATTCCTACTATGTAAAAGTGGAGCATTCGTGGTTTTATTCTTGATAGACATTAACTATATTAGAAGAAAGATTCCAATTGAAACTTTCAATCACAGGATAGAGTGTATCAATAATGAACCTTCAGCAATTAGAATATATTGTTGCAGTTGATACCTATAGGCATTTTGGAAAGGCAGCCGAGAAGTGTTTCGTCACTCAACCGACTCTCATTTCTATGATTCAAAAGCTTGAGGAAGAACTTGGTGTCCGGGTCTTTCAACGGACAGAGAAGCCTGTGCTCCCTACGGAAGTCGGCAAACAGATTATTGCTCAGGCACGCGTAATTTTACAGGATATTAAACGCGTTCATGATATTGTTCATGCTCATGTTGGAGAAATCAAAGGAGAGCTGAAAATAGGTATTCTGCCGACGCTTGCACCGTATCTTCTACCACTTTTTTTGCAGGATTTTGTACGCATTTATAGGCAGGTTCGCATTACAGTCACAGAATTGTTGACAGAAGAAATTCTTGAAGGATTGAAAAAAGGTAAGATCGATGCGGGCTTGCTCGTGACTCCTATTCATGATAAATCGATACAAATCACACCACTCTTCTATGAAGAATTTGTCGCATACGTTTCTATTCATGAAGAATCATATAAACGAAAACATCTTGATCCTGCAAAAATCGATGCAAGTAAACTATGGCTTCTTGAGGAAGGGCATTGTTACCGTTCGCAGATCATGAATCTTTGCCATTTGCAAAAAGCATCGGAACAGGATAAACATTTTTATTATGAAGCCGGCAGCATTGAAACACTTAAAAAGATGGTGGAACGCAATGAGGGTATTACCATTTTACCGGAACTTGCGTTGCTCTATTTGAACAAATCAGACAAGCACATGTTGAGAAGGTTTCAAAAACCCGTTCCCGTCCGTGAAGTAAGCATGCTGACACATCGTGATTTTACAAACCATGTTTTAGTGGATGTATTGAAAAAACAGATACTTGCGGTTATTCCAAGATATATGCTGCAGGCAAAACAACGAATGATTGTTAAATAATAATCACAATAAAGGAGGATATGATCATGAAGGGCAACGATAAAATTCTCACAACATTGAACGAACTATTAGCAGAAGAACTAACTGCTATCAGCCAGTATATGGTGCACTCCGAAATGTACGACAACTGGGGTTTTACAAAATTGCACAAAGCGATTGAGAAACAGGCAGTCGATGAAATGAAACATACCAAGTGGCTAATCGGGCGTATTCTTTTCTTAGAAGGCACCCCGACTATGTCCAAGCTCAATCAAATCAAGATTGGTGCCGATATTCCTGCTATGCTATTGAACGATAGTAATGGAGAACAGACTGCTGTTCAATTATATAACAAAGCTATCAATCTGGCGCGTGAAGTTTCCGATGCGGGTACGGCAGATTTACTTACAAAGATTCTGTTAATGGAAGAAGGGCACGCCGATTGGCTAGAACAGCAACGTGATCAAATAGCACAGATTGGAATACAAAACTATCTGGCGAACCAGACTGGCGAATGACTACAAGCGGATAGTGGCTCAACAACATAATTTCAAAGCGAGCATAGGAGATTTTGTGCTCGCTTTTACATCAGAAAAGAACGCATAGTTTATTTTTAGTATTTTCTTTTTTGAAGGTGATTCTTGAAACTCTTTACTCCTGATATGAAAATGGCTGATGTTATTCACGGTAATTATTTATTAATGCCTGTGATCAATCGTTTTGGTGTATCGCTGGGTGTCGGTGAGAAGACTGTGCGTGCAGTTTGCCAACAACATAAAATCGATGTCGACTTCTTTTTAGCAATTATCAACGCATATTCTCATGAACATTACTTTCAGGAAAAGAAGCTTCAGACATTCAATGTGTTAATAATTGTCGATTACCTGCAAAAAACACATCGATATTATATCGAAGCGCAAGTTCCCCTCATAGAAAAGCTGCTCAATAACCTACTCCGCAAGAGTTCTGTCGATATAAAACAGCTTAGGCTCATCAAGAAATTTTTTCTGGAATACAAGCAAGAATTATTGAACCACTTGGAACGGGAAGATGTAACAACCTTCCCTTATGTCCGAAAAGTGTATCGATTGTTTAATACTTCACATCCAACTGCAGGAGAAAAGAGAGCACTTTCAAAATATTCCATGCACGTGTATGAAGAAGAGCATAACAACGTTGACGAAAAACTCTACGATCTAAAAAATATCCTTATCAAATATATACGGAGCGATTCGACGGAACAATTGTATCAAGAAGTAATTTTTGAACTCTTTCGCCTTGAGAAAGATATTCTTGATCACACACGTATTGAAGATAATATTTTGCTTCCGCTTGTGGCCGAAATGGAAGATGCCTTGTTTTATCCAGCAGAACATTCGAAACGTACTGCAGGAAAAAACGCACTTACAAGAAAAATGGCAAAAACATTTGTAACAACTGAAGTAAAGCCAAGCGAATCGCCGCAAGCATTATATCGGATCCCCTCTCATATTTCTAAAACAGGGACACAACAATTTGAAGAACTCACTAAACGAGAGCTTGAGGTTCTTCAACTTGTTGCATGTGGTTTTTTGAATAAACAAATTGCAGACAAACTTTCTATTAGCCTACATACTGTCATTTCTCATAGAAAAAATATTACACGTAAACTCCAAATTAAAACTATCGCCGGATTGACCGTATGTGCTTTACTCAATGGATTGATCTCTCCGAAAAATCTCACCTGATTATCCTGTCTCTATTCTTGAATTCTGATATTCTGCCCTGATATCTTTTATAACATTAGTAAAATCCCTACTAATGGGGATTGTTTGCTTCTCCCTTTTCTCTATCTTTATCATTGTAATCTCAGGATTAGTTCAATGGCTATGTACAAATTATATGGGGAATTAGACAATGTCACGACTCTCAAGAGCAGAATTTCTGGCAATGAATAGCCTTCCCAGAAGGCTTTTGCAAAAACATTATGAGCTTCCTCGGGTAAAACGTATGGGTATTCGTTTCAATGAGAAAGATGTGTTAGAAATCGGATGTGGCTCAGGTTATGGGGCTACATTGATACTGAAAGATAAACCACGCAGTTATATCGGTATCGATATGATGGAAGAACAAATAGCATTAGCGCAGAAGAGAGGAATCCAAGGTGCTGAATTTCGACTTGAAGATGCTGCAAACATGCAATCCATTGAAGATGCGAGCAAGGATTTGATCGTAATCTTCGGAGCATTACATCATATGCAAGAATGGCGGGTCGCGCTGTCGGAATGCCATCGGGTTCTACGATCTGGTGGAGAAATGTGCGTAGAGGAACCCTCAGGAAAATTTTTAGAACTTTTTGATGGCAGGTGGCCGCATTGGGATCATCCCAAGGAATGTCGCTTCTCACTTAGAGAACTGACGAAAAACCTAATGAACACATGTTTTAGAGTCATCAAGATATCATCATTTTTTGGTTTCGGTTTTTATAAAGCCCAACGGGTATAAAAGGATAATTTCTTATGGCATTATTTCCCCAAAATTTATTTTTCACAGAATATTGGAGTAAATAGAGATGCTAAAACGCGGACACTCCATTGATATTCCAGAATCCTTCACCGGAGAATCACGGGGGGAAACAACCACATTACCGGTACTAAGTGATCTCGTACCAGGAACACACGGCATCGTGCGTGGATTGCTTGGAACTCAAAAATTCATCAGCAGAATGGCTGCACTTGGTTTTACGTTGAAAGCCGAGGTTGATATTATCCGGAACCTTGGTCAACGAGCAATCATCGTCGGTGTGCGCGGAACACAAATCGCACTTGGACGCGGTGAAGCTGCTAAGGTATATGTCGATGTACAGAAGGCGACTACTCAAAATAAACCAGTTGCACCACCGGGTACAATCCGAGTAGCACTCGCAGGGCAACCAAACGCAGGCAAGTCTACTCTATTCAATTCACTGACCGGACTTACACAGCATGTTGGTAACTGGCCGGGAAAAACCATCGAGAAAAAGAGCGGCATCTATCAGCATGGGAATATCACACTACAAGTGGTTGACCTACCAGGAACGTACAGTCTGACCGCCAACTCATTGGAAGAGCGGATTGCACGAGACTATATCCTGATCGAACAACCGGATGTTGTTGTGGATATAGTAGATGCATCTGCACTTGAACGAAATTTGTACTTGCTGTCCGAGCTGCTTGCGCTACCAACGCCTGTTGTACTGGGGCTGAACATGATGGATGTTGCGGAACAGCATGGCATGAGAATTGAGCCTCACGTTCTAGAAGCTGCTTTGGGTTTGCCAGTTGTGCCATTGGTTGCCACGAGAAATCAAGGCATTCAAGAGCTTATCCAAGCGGTCAAACAGGTTGCGCGTCAAAAACAAAGCTATTCCCCGCATCGTCCTGAAATCCGTCTCGATCACAAAGCGGTGCTCGCCCAGCTTCGCCAAATCATCGCAGACAAAACACCTGCACCCTATCCACCTGATTGGGTAGCGCTCAAGCTGCTTGAAGGAGATGAGCAGATTACACAAATAGTGCGCGAAAGCCTTGGTAATATCGACTGGACGCAGGTGCACGAAATCCTTAAAGCGCACGAAGATGCTGTGCTGGCCATCGCTGGTGGTAGGTATGAATGGATAGAACGCATGGTACGTGCAGCGGTAACGCGGCCTCGCGCCGGACAAATCACAGTGACAGAGCGAGTAGACCGAATTGCGACTCATCCTATATGTGGGTTCGTGTTGCTTTTAGGAATATTGGGATTAATCTTTGGTTTCACGTTTGGCGTTGGGGTACCGTTGCAGAGATGGATGAACGAAGACCTGATCCAAGCCGGAGCGGCAGCCCTGTACATGAAACTCTCCAGTGCTCCTTGGTGGCTCACGGGTCTTCTAACCGACGGTATTATTACAGGGGCAGGAATGGTTTTCACTTTTCTGCCGATTCTTTTAATTTTTTTCACTGCACTTGGGTTTCTCGAAGATATAGGATATATGGCACGAGCCGCTTATGTTATGGATCGCTATATGCACTGGATGGGGTTGCACGGCAAATCGTTCCTGCCGCTTTGTCTTGGTTGCGGTTGCAATGTACCAGGCGTATTGTGCACTCGTATCATTGATTCATCCCGCGCTCGATTATTAACTATTTTATTAATGCCCCTGGTGCCTTGCACTGCTCGTCTCACAATACTTGCTGTGCTCGCACCTCTCTTCTTTGGTTCTGCGGCTGTGTGGGTGTCTATAGGTATAATCGGGTTGAATTTACTTTTATTGGCAGGGATAGGTTTCGCTCTCCATGAACTGGTGCTTGGAGGAGAACATGTCGCCTTCATTATGGAGATGCCTCTCTATCATCTGCCGAACATACGCACTATCGGTTTGTCTGTCTGGCAGCGAACACTAGAGTTCTTAAAAAAAGCTGGAGGCATCATTGTTGGCGCCTCTATAGTGATTTGGCTCTTTTCGGTTCTTCCCGAAGGCAATTTAGAAATGAGTTATTTAGCGAATGTCGGAAGATTCCTTACCCCAGTCGGGGCCTGGATGGGCTTGGATTGGCATATGATAGTAGCGTTGCTATCCAGCGTAGTCGCCAAGGAGAATACAATTGTGACATTGGGAATCCTTTATCATAGAATCGGCTTGAATACTCTTGGCACTATTATAACACCTGCAGCAGCAATAGCTTTCCTGATTATTCAGATGACATTTATCCCATGTGTGGCAACCATAACGGCGATCCGTCAAGAGACGCGCTCGTGGCGATGGACGGCGTTCATCGTAATACTGTTGCTTGCTATTTCGTTAGTAACAGGTGTGGCGGTATACCAGATCGGACGATTGCTATGAAAGTCGTATTTAACGCGAATGTCTCTTTAGGATTATATTTCTATCGCATCGAAGCAACATCCAAAGATGGTCCTTCGAAACAGTTTGTTCAAACGAAGAATTAGATGATTATATGATTTTATTTACGTGTAGGGTTTGCAACGACTAACGAAATAATTTTGATGGCTGCTGCAGCCGCTCCAACACCATTATCGATATTGACAACCGTAACTCCCGGAGCGCAGCTCGTGAGCATTGCAAATAGCGCCGTGAAACCGGAAAGTGCAGTGCCGTACCCGACGCTTGTTGGAAGTGCAATGATCGGTTGCGGATAAAGTCCTGCGATGACACTTGGTAGAGCGCCTTCCATCCCTGCTGCAACAATAAGAACATCACAATCACGCAGCTTCGTATCATTTGCAAAAAGACGATGAATTCCAGCAACACCCACATCAAAAACTCTTTGCACTTCTACGCCGAGACTTTCTAAAACGAGCGCCGCTTCTTCGCACGCTGTTATATCGGTGGTCCCGGCGGAAACAATACCGATTCGTCTTCCGAAAACTTGCGCTAACGGTTTCCCGACACGGAAGGAGCGTGCATCTTTTAAAAACAATCCCTTCGGAAAAGCTTTTTTTAATTGCGGGAAAAATTCCTTCGGACAGCGTGTACCGAGCACGAGTTTTTGTTTTGCATAAAGCGCTTTTGCAATCGCGATAATGCGCTCTACAGATTTATTTTCACAGTAAATTACCTCAGGAATCGAAGTTCGATTCCGGCGTGATATATCGAGCTTTGCATATTCTTTAATAGTGTGCAAAGATGATGAATGAAGCTGTGCTTTTTTGTGGGTGGATTTGTGGTTTCGATGAATCGCTGAGCGGGACTTTTTATTTTGCATTCTGTACAATCTCCCGATTGAGCTTCCCGGATTTAAATCCCTCTTCATCTATAAGCACTTCTTTGTATCCCAATGATTTCAGAAAACTCTGCACATTGTCAAACATTGCTGTAAGCTCTGCAATAGCGCAGGCATCCACTTCAATCTTTGCAGTTGTCTGAAAGTGCCGCACGCGTACATTCGTAAATCCTTTTTCTCGAATGTAGCGTTCCGCCTGTGCAATCATACCGATAGAAGCTCTATCGATCATTGTTCCATACGGAATACGCGAAGAAAGGCATGGCGCAGACGGTTTATCGTGATTCGGTAAACCATAATATAGAGCGGCAGCGCGGACGTCCTGCTTGGTAAATTGAGCTTCAATCAATGGAGAGCGAACCTGATATTCTTTTGCAGCAATTCTTCCGGGACGGTAATCTCCGATATCGTCTAAGTTTGCGCCATCCAGTATAAACGAAATATTTTCTTTCCCTGCGATTTCGCAAAGTTGTCTATAGAGTTCTTGCCTGCAGAAATAACACCGGTTAATAGGATTTGCTGCGTAATTTTTTATCTCAAGTTCGTTGTATACAATTTCTTGAAAATTGAAGCGATGCGTTTTAGCTATTGTTCGTGCAAGATCGATATCTTCCGCGGTAATAGTATCTGTTGTCGCCAGAACGATGAGCGCATTCTTGCATAGAACCTTATTTGCCACAAAGGCGACAAGCGTCGAATCCACTCCTCCGGAATACCCGACAATAACTTTTCCCCAACTTTGAATGAGAGCCTCGAGCTGCTCTGTTTTTTGCATGAAAAACCTTTCTGTTTCTAAAATAATCTACGTAAAAAAGTTGAAACCTGCTTATGGAGACTTCTGAAATATTTGACTTCATTGTCCTGCTGAGGAGCGAAGCGATGAAGAATCTTCCTTTTTTGACTTGAACTGACAAACAAGATTCTTCGTTGCGCTTAGAATGACTGGGTAATTTATTTTATCTTGCATTTAGATTGCCGATTAAATAGATTGACCGATGAAAAGAGAAAGCGGGCGGGCTGTTGGGGATTGATGGACGGGTAATAGTAGATCGGTTTCCTTTCAGTGCCAACCAAAAACAATTGCAGAATATTGCAATCTAACATACAAAGAACTAGAATTGGCCTGATAGGTGCGGTCTAATTATAGTTAGGCGCTCCCCGCTAGAAAGGAGCGGGGCAGGCAAGCTGACGGTTGCCAGGTGGGTACGTTAAACATGGCGAACATAGGTTCGGTTTTTAATAATAAACTTTTCAGAATGAACTATTTTCGTTGTCAGCAACTTACGGTTTCTCGTTGCGCCACTTAGCCGCTATCCGTTAGTCGGCGTGAGAAGGAAAAATCGATGAAACATATTTTTACGTTTATACTTTCGTTTATTTTGCTTTCTTGTTCACAGAAGCAAGATTCGTCTAATTCCAAGAAGATACAACAACCAAGTGCCGATACGATATATGGTTATCTTATTGATATTAATCGTAGTGATTCCGGTTATGTTCATAATATTTTAACTTCAATGTACACCGGCTTTACGATTTCTGATGGTGAACTAATAGACTACGATGCGGATGAATTGTTCTTTGGATATAATAAAACTATAATACGCATAAATAATTTGTATGTCATTCCCATTCGAGTCGGTGTCACAAAATTATTCTTGAGGAATCCTAACAATCTTAATTTAATTTCAGACTCTGTTACAGTTTCTGTTTTTGAAAAGAATGGAATATTGGAATTACAAGCGCAGCGCACGCCAGCTAATCAAGCACCCGGGCTGATGGAATAAGCGTACTGCAAATTAAATTGCAAGCAAAGATTTTATTAAAAAATTAATTGCATTGCGGAAAGTGATCTATATTAAATATCAGGAATATTATGTCTATAGACGCAAAATATGTTCATACAAATTTAATTACACGCGATTGGCAAAAGCTTTCCTTGTTTTATCAAGAAGTATTCGGATTCAAGCCGGTTCCACCTGAGCGGCATTATAAAGGCGCAGATCTTGAACGCGGCACGGGTGTGAAAGGATCAGAACTTCATGGCATTCACCTGCGAATGCCAGGATATGATGATAACGGTCCTACATTGGAAATATATTCATACACAATCCCAGAAGAAGGACCAGTTCCGGCTGTTAATCGTCCCGGATTTGGACATATTGCATTGTCTGTTAGTGATGTGAAGAATGTTCGGGAAATAGTCTTGCAGGCTGGTGGAAAAGCTATAGGAGAAATCGTAACTTTGCATACATCTACTGGAGCTAAGGTGACTTGGTGCTATGTAACAGATCCTGAAGGTAATATTATCGAACTACAATCATGGTCATAACAAAGAAATATGAATAAATGAAATACAAATATCATCATATTGGCATTCCGACTCAAAAACCATTCAACGGCGAAAAGTATCTTAAAGAATACAAGATCTATCATGGTGGATTTGAAGAGAGTGAATTTGGAATAGAATGGATGCGATATGAAGAAAACTGTTGTCTTCCGGAGATTGTAAAAACAATTCCACACATCGCATTTGAAGTGGACGACATTTACGAAGCAATAAAAGATCGCAAGGTAATAATCGCACCAAATAGTCCGTCAGAAGGCAATGTGGTTGCATTTATAGAAGAGAATGGTGCGCCAGTAGAATTTATACAAATAAAGAATAACGCTTAACCGGGTACTACCCGCTTTCCTTTAGGCAGCGTTTCAATTATTAGGAGAAGATTTGAAAGCATTATTAATAATCGATATGCAGATAGGATCTTTTAAGCCCGAAACGCCGCGTTATGATGCTGATGGTATTGTTCAAAGAATAAATTCATTATCAGATTACTTCCGACAAAATGGAGATAAAGTAATCTTCATCCAACATGATGGAACGAAAGAAAATTCATATATTCCCGGTACATCTGATTGGAACATTTTATCAGCCCTCATTCGACGTCCGGACGATATTATCGTCAGTAAAACGGCTAACGATTCGTTCTATAATACAGAATTAGAAACTGTATTGAAAAAAAATGATATAACTGATCTATTCATTACTGGTTGTGCAACAGATTTTTGTGTCAACGCGACTGTGCATTCTGCCTTAATCAAGGATTATAATATTTTCGTGGTTAAAGATTGTCATACAACAGCAAATCGTCCTTTTCTGAGCGCTGAAAAAGTGATTCAATACCATAATTGGCTCTGGGAGAATTTGACCCCGACTAATGGAATAATAAGATTGGTTTCATCAAAGGAGGTTATTAAAAAATAAAACGCCGCCTAACCGGCGGCTCTCCACAAGGAAGCAATGGGAGTTGCCCGCCAAAAAGCCGACGGGAAACCATCTGGCAGGGTGCAACATTTAAGATTTGATGTTTATGGACGTTGAGTCTCAAAAAATCGAAGGAGAACGTTATCGTGAAAATATTTTCCTTGTTCTGTTTATCATTTTGCCTTATTTCAACTAACTCGAATGCGCAAACAGGAACTGTTGAAAGAGATTCAAGCCAAACATCTCCCGAATTCAAGTTTATTACTCTGACCGGACAACAGGTTTCCTCTCAGGATTTAAAGGGGAAAATAATCATAATTGATTTTTGGAGTTCCGACTGCACTCCTTGCAGAACGTCAATGCCCCAAATGGAGAAGTTCTATCAGCAATATAGAAACGATCAAAGAGTTGTTGTTTATCTGGTTAATTCAGGATGGGAAATAATAGAGAAGGCAAAGCGTTTTGCAGATACAAAGAGATCAAGCTTCTTATTCTTTTCTTGGGGAACAAAATACGACTTACCCTTCGCCTATGACCAGGGGAGTTCAACTCTGAAGACATTTGGATTAGATTCTAATCCATCGACAATCATTATTGATGCACATTTTAAAATTCGTGTTAAGCATTCCGGATTCATTAAAGATTTCTACGATTTCTTGAATAAACATGTTGAACAATACTTAACTGAGAAATGATTGTTTAAGATGCCAGACGTGAATTTCATCGACCATGGTGGGGAAAAAATACTTCTCATAGATTTCTCAAACACCAAAAATAACCGAAGCATAGTTGAGACAGGTGAAAAAGCCATCCAACTTGTTCGGTCGACCAATCAGCAAAGATCAATTCGTGGGTTGCTTGATCTTTCTGGTACACCCTTGAATAAGGTTGTCAGAGAAACCATGAGGAAAATGTCTAAGAACAATGGACCGTATATGAAATCTGTTGCTTTTGTTGGGCTTGGTATCGTTTTGTCGCTCTTGTTTAAGGTACTGTTATTCATGAGCGGGAAATCAAATCATAGAGTGTTTAGTACAAGATATGAAGCATTCAACTGGCTAATCAAGAACTAAACAAATGAAACGCTGCTTAACCATCAGCTTCTCGCTATAAAACGGCGGGTAGTTACAAAACGCGAAAGGTAGAGGGAGTTGCCCACCAAAAAGTCAACGGGTAAACTATCTGTTAGGCGGGCACTTTATGATTAAGATATTTCAATAACCACTTCATTCTTAAAGGACATTGTTATGAATGTATGGACATATGTTTTTATAACCACGAACACACCAAAGAAAGTAGTTCAAGCAATCCGTAAAATTCCCGGAGTAGTAAAGGCTGACGCACTTCTTGGTACACCAGATGCAATTGCCATTGTTGAGGGAAGTGACATCGGATCAATGGATGCTATTATTGATAGAATTGTCGAAGTGCCTGGAGTTCAAGGAACGGATTCTAAGGTTGCTCGTTGGATTGATTAAGGTAATTCCATAAATAGAAAATTACAGTAATTGTGAATGGCCGCATAACCAGCGGTTTCTCATGCGCACATTTATATTAAATAAGACACTCGGTAAATTACGCTATCACGATTTGCATGGCAGAGGAATCCCTATAGTGTTTATTCATGGTTTGGGATGCTCTTCTTCCTGTGATTATCCACAAGTCGCGTTTAATCGTGCACTAAAGGGCAGACGCATGTTGCTAGTTGATCTACTTGGTTCTGGTTTCAGCGATAGCCCAAAAGATTTCGGATATACCGTCGATGATCACGCACGAACGATTGTCGCATTTATTGAAGGATTGGAATTTAAAAAAGTAACCTTCATGGGGCATAGTATGGGCGGTTCAATTGCAATAGCCGCTGCATGTTCATGCAACTCAAAAATTGGACGACTCGTTTTAAGTGAGCCGAACCTGGATTCGGGTGGAGGCACGTTTAGCCGTCCAATATCACTTCAAAATGAATCTGATTATATTACCAAAGGTCATGCTGAATTAGTGCAAGATGCTTATAAACAAGGTAACGATATCTGGGCTAAATCTTTGTCATTGTCGTTACCCGTTGCTATCCATCGATAAGCACTATCGCTCGTAAATGGTAGTATGCCTTCATGGCGCGAGCAATTAGCTGCATTGCAGATACCGCGGACAGTTCTCTTTGGAGAATATTCATTGCCAAGCCCAGATACAAAAAGACTTTTAGAAATCAGAGTGAAAGTTCGTATTATACGAAATGCTGGACATTCGATGGCGTGGGAAAATCCAGCAGGCTTGGCGCAAGCAATTTGTGATTCTCTTTGAATATAGTAATCACGGTGGCCTAACCATATACTTCCCGCTATGAAGCAGCAGGAGTTGCATTATGTTAGGTCGCAATAAATTTTTCCTCTTCACTTTATTTGTGGATTAATTAATATAGTCGATATAACTGTTGCGGAACACTATAAATGGGGGCAGAAGTGCGATGGTTGGCATCTTGTCAAATCAGATTCTCTGAGTGTTATTCAGGAATTGATGCCATCACACACGTCGGAGGTTCGCCACAGGCATTCTAAGTCGCATCAATTCTTTTACATTTTGTCAGGCGAAGCGACATTCGAGATTGATGGCAAGAGACAAATTCTTCAATCAGAACAAGGACTTGAAATTACCCGAGGTGCTGTGCATCAGATTCTCAACAACTCAAACACAGATTTGCATTT
>JBEKLV010000320.1:0-3357 GCA_050008835.1 Bacteroidota bacterium
CGCGTCATCAAATCATCTAATTCAAATGTCTCCCATACATAGACGAAATCATCAAGCTCCTCAAAGTTGGCAATATGGAATTTTTCCAGCCGTAGAATTGAGTCGCATTTTTTCAAGAAGTCTATAACTTCAGATTTACCGGCAGCCGGTCGCCCGGTGATAATCAGGATAGGAAAGTGTTGATTCATGGCTGTTCCTTTCAATATCTTTATTTCACTTCTTTGATGCGGTATTCGATCTCGGAGGAGATTTCTTTCATCGCCCGTACTTTTGTTTCGATAGCCGAGAAAACAGTTTGATCGAGTACCGTAAGCTTTGATGGTTTTAACCCAAAATATTTTTCGGATTCTCCCATCATATAATCGCTTGCAACACCGGTATAAGTTTTCGATTCCTGTAGCGGTTTTCCGTTCACAAGAATTTTCAGGAATTCAATCCTGCCACTTTCTTTTTTCTGCCACTCACAGCGAATTCCTGATGTTTGTACATTGCCGTGGTTTTTGATAATTGTGTCGATCATAGTGCGGAGCTGACCTCCGGTCACTTGGAATGTTGTAAGCAAATTTCTGAACGGCAGGATCTCAAAAATATCCTTCTTTGTGATCTGCCCTGCTGTAAGGTCTTTCCGAATGCCGGAGGAATTCATAAATGACACATCTGCATTGACTGCCTCGCGCTGTGCATCGGCAATAAAGTTCCCGATACCGCTTTCGCCATGGCCTCTCTTCCAATCGGTCTTCAGTGTAGCAATAACTTTTGAATAGTCTTGATCTATCACAAATTTCATAGAGTCAATAAAAGCAGAAAGCTCCGTCTTTGGTCTGGCAGCATTGTACCATAATTGGACCAGGTTCCCATCGTAAGAAATCACATGATGTCTTTCTACTTTCAAATCGAGAACGCCAAGACTTTCACAATTCGATCCTGTTTGTACGATAAGTACGCCATTGACTCTTTTTGGATGTCTTAGCCGCGTATGTGAATGTCCGCCAACAATTAAATCTAAACCCTGAACATTCATCGCTAGAATTGAATCTTCATCCACACCTTGGTGTGTGAGCGCGATCAACAAATCTGTCTGCGGATTGAGCAATGTGATAAGCCGCTTCACTGTTTCAATGGAAGGAAGAATTTTAATGCCTGCACTGCTATTTTGATTGACGAGATTGTAGAAGTCGTCAGACATTATGCCAATAATGCCGATCTTTAATCCATTTTTCTCGATGATAATGTATTCCTTATTGTTGACAGGAAATTGGTTTAATGTATCGAGAATATTTGCAGAAATTGTTGGAAACTTTGCTACGTTAGTCAGCTTGCGAAGATTAGCTACTGAAATATCAAAATCATGATTGCCTAGTGTCCACAGTTCATAGCCAATACGATTCATCATTTCAAATAACGCACCGCCTTCGGCACCCTTGTACGCATATTCTGTGATAGGATTTCCAGTCATCACATCGCCAGCATCAAGTAATAGAGTTGAGGATTTAACGCGGCGCAAACTGTCGACGATAAACGAGAGTTCATTAAATCCACCGACAAGCGGCTTGGGATTTTCCTTCACCCAAAATGCCTCATGTGGAATAAAACTTGCGTGAATATCGTTTGTATGTAAAATGGTGATCGTTTTCGGTTGGCAAAACAACGCCGTTAGTGATGTTAATATAATGATCACCTGGAGTGTAATCCGTGTGAACCACCAAGTTGATGTTTTCATAATAAATCCCTTATGTGATAAGAATTGTTGCGAGCAAGATACAGATAAAAAACATCTTTTGGAATAGTGCATGCTGCTATTTATGGGTAATTATTTCATTTTTGTCACTCTAAATAAAAAGGGGGCGAATTGTGCGATTCGCCCCCTTCTGAAAAATTATCTATGTAGTGTTTTATTTCCCGTTTCCATTTCCATTGCCAAGTTTACCGGCAAAGTATGCATCATAAGCACTCATATCAAAATGTCCATGACCGCTAAGGTTGAAGAGGATAACTTTCTTCGTTCCTTCGATCTTTGCATTCTTTGCTTCTTCAATTGCCGACTTAACGGCGTGCGAAGATTCCGGCGCTGGAATAATTCCTTCCGTTTGCGCGAACAATACACCAGCTTCAAATACTTCCATTTGATTATACGCCTGTGCTTCTATAAGTTTTTCATTATAGAGTTTACTGATGATTGGCGACATACCATGGTATCGCAATCCGCCGGCATGAATAGAGGGAGGCATGAAGTCATGACCCAGCGTGTACATCTTTAGTAAGGGTGTCATACCTGCGACATCACCAAGATCATAGCGATATTCGCCTTTTGTTAAAGATGGGCATGAAGAAGGCTCAACAGCAATAGCGCGAATTTTTTTCCCTGCTATTTTATCTTTCACAAACGTAGCAGCAATGCCGCCAAAATTAGATCCACCTCCGACACATCCAATAACGATATCGGGATAAACACCTGCTTTTTCCATTTGCCTCTTTGCTTCCAATCCAATAATGGTTTGATGTAAAAGCACATGATTTAACACGCTGCCAAGTGAGTATTTTGTATCATCACGTCCGGCCGCATCTTCGACTGCTTCACTGATTGCTAAACCAAGACTGCCTGAGCATTTCGGATCCTTTGCCAGCGCATCTCTGCCAGCTTTTGTATCTGTGCTCGGACTTGCCACTACTTCAGCTCCCCATGTGTGAATCATCGATCGGCGATATGGTTTTTGTTCGTAACTTACTTTTACCATATAGACTTTACACTGTAAACCAAACATCTTGCATGCAAGTGAAAGTGCACTTCCCCATTGTCCGGCTCCTGTTTCCGTAGCAATACGTCTTACACCCTCCTTTTTATTAAAGTACGCCTGTGCAAGTGCTGTGTTCAACTTATGACTTCCCGCGGGGCTGACACCTTCATACTTGTAATATATATGAGCGGGTGTATCGAGTGCCTTTTCAAGATCCAGAGCGCGAATAAGAGGTGTTGGACGGAATGTGGCGTATGCCTTTCGCACTTCGTCGGGAATTTCAATGAACCGTTCGGCGCTTACTTCCTGTTTGATCAATTCCATAGGAAACAACGGTGCCAAATCCTGCGGGCCGATTGGCTGGTTCGTCGCTGGATGCAGTGGTGGATCCAACGGTGATGGCAAATCAGGAGTTATATTGTAATAGTGAGTTGGGATTTCGCTCTCTTCGAGCATAAATTTACGTGGCATAACGACCTCCGTGTTATTGATTATTGATTTTGATTATGTGATTTATAATTGTGAACAGAGGTTCCCACGACAAATCGATTCGGTAAGAAACGAAAAAAGTGGGAACGCACTAGTCCGCGTTTCCACCTTTGCTGGGTAATCGATATAAATG
>JBEKLV010000321.1:0-3349 GCA_050008835.1 Bacteroidota bacterium
TAATCATATTCTTTTTCTCTTATCTGATTCCAGCAGGGTTACAACCGGGCATAACCTTGTTGTTGACGGAGGTTGGTTACTTGAATAAAAGAAGTTAAAGGATTTTAAAAATAGGAATCATATTTTATGTCTATTTTTTTTGCATAATTATAAAATGTGTTCTTTCTCAATTAAAAAAGACTCCTGGTTTTTCGTTTTAATTTTTTTGGTTGGTTTTCCGTTTAACAGAAATATTGCACAAGAATACAAGCTTGTTTGGTCGGATGAATTTGATGGAACAGTTCTTGATCTAACTAAATGGGAATACCAGATTGGCAATGGTTCAGGCGGCTGGGGAAATAATGAAAAAGAATATTATCGTTCCGAAAATGCTATTGTCAATAATGGTTATTTGAAAATTGTTGCAAAAAAAGAAAACTTCGGCGGGTTTAATTATACTTCAGCAAGAATCAGTACTATTCATAAGGGTGATTGGAGGTACGGTAAAATCGAAATGCGGGCGAAGATGCCTGTTGGCAAAGGTATGTGGCCAGCTTTCTGGATGATGCCTACTGACAATATCTACGGTGAATGGGCCGCAAGTGGAGAAATTGATATAATGGAATATTTGGGACACGATTCAACCACTGTTTACGGTACACTACATTTCGGTGATTCTTGGCCTAGCAATACAAGCAAAGGTATGCCGTACAGCCTTTCAAACAGCGATTTTAATGATAACTTCCATACCTACACACTAATTTGGGAAGAGGGTAAAATTCAATGGTTTGTTGATGGAGAACTTTATCAGACCCAGACAAGTTGGTATACTTCAGGTGGTAATTATCCCGCACCGTTTGATCAACAATTCCATATACTTCTTAATTTGGCCGTCGGCGGTAACTGGCCCGGGGATCCCGATGCCTCTACTGTCTTTCCACAGGAATATGATATTGACTATGTAAGAGTTTATCAAAAAAGTGTAACTGCAGTTCAAGGAACAGATCAGAAACCACATAATTTTTTACTTTATCAAAATTTCCCCAATCCATTTAATCCAACGACAAAGATAAAATACAGTATTCCCCAAAACGGTTTTGTGACGATTAAAATATTCAATTTGTTGGGACAGAAAGTTGCATCATTAGTAAATCAAGAACAAAGAACCGGTGAGTATAAAATAGAATTTAATGCATCGAATTTATCAAGCGGAATATATTTGTATAGGATTCAATCAGGTAATTATTCATCAACAAAGAAAATGATCGTACTTAAATAGTCTCAAATATTCTAACGAAATATTTAATAAAAGTATGGTTGAGCATAATCACTTATAATTTTTTATCGGAAAGATTTACAAAATGATAACGGAAAATATTCGACAAAGAAATTCACTTGTGTTGCCTGCTCTTTGTTTCTTGACGCTAATTTTATTTGGTGCCACGTTGAAGAGCAAGGGAATAGATAAATATATAACCAATCCTGTTATGAGCGGTTATTTTGCCGATCCTACAATTATAAAATTTAAAGGTAAATTTTATATTTATGCAACAATAGACCCATGGGGAGGTAATGAGCTTGCGGTTTTTGAGACAGAAGATTTTTTACATTTCACACGAAAGCATATTAATTGGCCGACAAAAAAATTATGTACAAGTCCCACTTCATTAGATGCTATGGTTTGGGCGCCGTCAGTTGTTAAAGCAAAGAATGACAAGTTTTATATGTATGTTTCCGTGGGCAGTGAAATTTGGGTAGGCATGAGCGAACATCCTCTTGGTCCGTGGAAGAATGTAAAAGAAGATAACTTACCACTTATTAACAGCCAGTTCTTTCCAGGTTATCATATGATTGATGCTGAATGTTTTATTGACGACGACGGACGAGCGTATCTTTACTGGGGTTCGGGATGGAATTGGGTCAACAGTAAATGCTTTGTTGCAAAATTGAAAAATGACATGATTACTTTTGACGGAGTTCCGCGCGACGTTACTCCCCCTCATTATTTTGAGGCGCCATATATGTTGAAACGAAACGGTATTTATTACTTGATGTATTCCGAAGGGAAAGCAATAGATGCGACTTATAAAATTCAATACTCTACTGGGAAAACACCATTTGGCCCATGGAGAGAAGAAATTAACAGCCCAATATTAAAAACTTCGGATGATAGCACTACGTACGGACCCGGGCATCATACATTATTTTTTCATAATGGTCAGTACTATATTCTTTATCATAGGATATTTCCTCAAAAAGAAAGTTATGTATTGAGGCAGTTATGTATAGATAGTTTGAATTTCGATAGCGAAGGGAATATAAAAAAGATTGTTTGCAAGGGTATAAAAGCATTTTGTAATTCTTTGAATCAAAGGTAAATATTTCGAAAAGTTAAATAGGTATAAAATTTTTAATCAAGTGCCTGAAGCAGGTGTGGAAGTACCGTTAGGAACCCCTGTTAATATAGAAAAGGGACATGATCAAAATGATTCACATAAAGAGTTTTATCATTTAACAAAAGGACATAAAACCATGAAACAAATCGCATTGAATTTCATTCGGACTGATATCCGAAAACTAAAATTGGTACACATATTTTTCATGTTGATAAGTATATTCTTTATTACAACGACATTATCATTTTCTCAGAATTCAGAGACGCGGCATACATTCGCGATCGGAAAGGACCATTTTATGTTGGATGGAAAACCCCTTCAAATACGCTGCGGCGAATTACACTTTGCAAGAATACCAAAAGAATATTGGCATCATCGGATTCAAATGATGAAGGCGTTGGGAATGAATACAATATGTGCTTATTTGTTTTGGAATTTCCATGAACGCACGCCCGGCGTTTTCAAATGGGACGGTGAAGCTGACATCGCTGAATTTTGTAAAATTGCCCAGGAAGAAGGATTATGGATTATTCTGCGTCCAGGTCCTTATGTTTGCGCCGAATGGGAAATGGGTGGCTTACCCTGGTGGTTGTTAAAAAACGATACTATAAAACTGCGTACGAAAGATCCGTCGTATATAAATGCAACGAAAATGTATTTAAAAGAAGTTGGAGGCGTTTTAGGACCGTTGCAAATTACCAAAGGGGGACCAATAATAATGGTACAAGTTGAAAACGAATATGGATTCTTTGCCGACGATGCAGAATACATGGGTCTAATGAGGAGTGCTATTATCAATGCAGGTTTTGATGTACCACTTTTTGCATGTAATCCACCTTATCACTTAAAAAAGGGATTCAGAAAAGATTTGTTTCAGGTAGTAAATTTCGGATCGAACCCTGAAGAATCTTTTAATGCGTTACGCGAAGTCCAACCTGAAGGGCCGATTATGTGCGGAGAGTTTTACTCCGGCT
>JBEKLV010000322.1:0-3348 GCA_050008835.1 Bacteroidota bacterium
TACACAATCCACATCCTTTCAGTTGACTTATGGCGTTGAATTGACACAGAATATTCGAATAGGCATTGCTCCTAAATATCTCTATGAAAAAATATTTGTTGACGAAGCAACCGGTTATGGAATTGATGCTGGTGTTATTTACACACCGCCGGTTGATGGAGTTAATCTTGGTTGTTCATTGACAAACTTGGGTTCGCTTTCAGCGTTCCGTAATGAACGAACAGATTTGCCATCACAAATTCGCTTTGGCGGTACATATTCATTCAATTTGGATGAAATGACTTTCCGCGTCGCCACGACATTTTCTTCAGAATTTGGAACATCTATCAATCATTGCAGTATTGGCGGAGAGACCACATACGATCATACATTCACGGCACGCTTTGGCTACCAAACTGGAATTGATACTCGCGGATTTTCTGCAGGCATAGGAATTCACTACAGCTTTGTAACGATCGATTATGCATATGTTCCATTTTCTTTGCAAATCGGAAATTCTCATTTAATTTCGATTGGCTTTTATTTTTAAAGGATAATTTGGAATGAAAGTGTCTGGATTCACATTCGTGCGCAACGGTGTGAAGTATGACTATCCTTTTCTTGAATCCATTAATTCTCTCCTTCCCATATGTGATGAAATTGTTGTTGTTGTCGGTCAGTCCGAAGACGATACTTTAGAACGAATCAAATTACTTGACTCATCTAAAATCAGAATTCTCGAAACAGAATGGGATGAATCAATTCGCAAAGGCGGAACAATTCTTTCCCAACAAACAAATTTTGCTCTTGATCAAGTCGTTGGTGATTGGGGGATATATCTTCAGGCAGATGAAGTACTGCATGAAAAAGATTATCAGTCAATTAAAGAAGCAATGTCACGTTATAAAGAGGCAATAGAAGTGGAAGGCATTCTCTTCAATTATAAACATTTCTATGGTGGCTATAATTATGTTGGTAACTCTCGGCGCTGGTATCGCCATGAAATACGAATTATTCGGCCAAATATCGGAGTACGTTCGTGGGGTGATGCCCAGGGATTTCGAATCAATGGACAAAAACTTCATGTAAAGTTGATCGATGCATCAATTTATCATTATGGATGGGTAAAACTACCGGAAATTCAGCAGTTAAAACAAAAAACATTCAGCAAGTTTTGGCATTCTGACGAATGGATAAATCAGCATGTTGAGACGATAGCTGAATATAATTACGACAAAGGCGGCAAGTTAACAAAATATGAAGGCACACACCCTTCCGTTATGGCAGAACGAGTTCGCAGACAAAATTGGATTTTCACTTACAATCCGTTGAAAGTTCAACAACCATTAAAAGAAAAGATTCTCGATGCTATTGAATCACAATGCGGCTGGAGAATCGGTGAATATAAAAATTATATTATTATTTAATTTCTTTTGTGTATAGACGATAGGATGCCATCGTAAGCCCCGCCATCAGCCACCATCCCCAGCAATTCGCAAATGTTCCATAGTAGTTTTGAAAAAGTCCGCCAATCATAAAACCAATAATCGCTAATGTACCGCCAAGCGCAAGTTCTTTAAGAAATGGGTTTGAAGAATATTTATGAGTTTTGAATCCGACTTGTACAATGATAAACCATATGGATAAGAAAGCAATTAAACCTGGAATTCCAGATGAAGCAAGAATTGTGAGATAATCATTGTGAGGATGCACCGTAACGTCATAATATCCTTCTATTTTATATCGACCAAAGTAATAATCGAAGTTGTCTTCTCCGATTCCAGTCAATGGAAAATCTTTTGACATATTTATAGAGGTCTTCCAGAGATTCAGACGCGTTTGATTTTCTGAAGGCACTATGCTGGAATATGCTCGATCTCTTATTGTAGGAACAAATATGAAGCATAAAACCGCAATCGCCAGAAAAGTGCCTATCACGAGACTGCCAATTCGTTTTCCTTTGACAATACCGAAGATTGGAAAAATAACTGCGAACGATAACCAGATACTTCTCGCAAATGTTCCTATCACTGCCATAATACTTAAGAGTGCTACAAGAATATACCTCCAACGATCTTTAGTCATTCCCGATTGAAAGCTAATACAAAAGCTCACAATGAAAACAGACATAATGAATCCCGCAAATGTTAAATAAAATCCATTGAAACCAACTGCGCGAAAATAGTTACCCATCGGGGCTAGTGTATCAGGTCGATGTAATTGATATCCCGAGAATGTCTGCCAAATACCATAAAGGGCAGCTGCTGAAGCTGAAAAAAGCCATAGATGTAATATGCGCTTCAATACTTTAATATCATCAACGATAAAAAAGATGAATAGCATAATGAACATAGGCCATTCATTATCTGCTAATGCCCAAAGACTATGACCGGGCCTCGGAGAAATGCTGGATGAAATAATATTCCCTCCAATGTAGAACAAGAGCGGAATAAATAATTTTGCTGGATAATACTGCCAATGCTTATTGAATATTCCTTCTAAGAACCACCCTAAAAAAGTAATTACTATGGCAAACTCAGCAGGAACAAACGAAATTGGAATACTAAATGCAAAAAGATAAAGTCCAAAACGACTCATTGCCTTTGGTAATGTTGTGCGATGGTCGATTAAGTTCATATGTGCTGCTCTCTCTTTAGTATAAATGAATAAGATTATTGTAAAATATTTATTTATTCAGTGGCTCTATATTAAGTTCTTTAATAAAATCATTAATTGCATCTATCATATCAAGGATAAGAATCGAACTTGTCGGTTCATTTTCAGCGGAGATAATGATATGATTTTTTACACGATGAGGCAACCATTCATGAACATCTTGCATCTTTGTATAAAATCCAACCACTGGTGTCGTTGTTGCGGACGCAAAATGTATAATGGATGTATCGGGTGTCACTACAGCAAGAGCACCTTCGATGAGTGACGCAATTTCGAGCAGTGAGGCGCTTCCACGTTCTGGAAACGAAAGACAATTGGAATTATTAACTAGGTTTTGTTTTACTTCCAGCATCGTATGATCATTGGGTGAATGAAGGAGAACTGTCCGAAATGATGTCATTGATCCAAGGTGGTTTCCCAATGAATACGCTTGTTCAGTGGAAATTCTCCTGACGGAATCGTTTGCTGATAGATTAAAAACGATATAAAACGATTTCTCAGCAAAAAAATGATCTCTCGGTGTAAGATTATATTTTGTTAAATACATAGAAACAGTATTTTTTGTTTTTTCATCAATGAAGATTTCATAGCTCAATTGATCGGGTTTTAGTTGAATTGCAAAGACTTTGTTTATGATAAAAACGAAGATTTCTATCATATGGCTATTATTTCGGGATATTTTAAGAAGCCAAT
>JBEKLV010000323.1:0-3312 GCA_050008835.1 Bacteroidota bacterium
GGGACATGTTACAAAAGAAGGGTTTGAGAGTACGCTTCTTATTGCGCAAAGCAAGGGGATGAAACTTTTGGATTCCCCGAACATCAAGAATAGTCGTTCAGCGGTGCTGAAAAAAATCTGAATTCAAATTTATTCTCGAACGCAGCTTATACAGTTGTAACAACCATACAACATAGGAGGATACTTTATGGCATACACATATGAAGAATTAAATAAGATGACAGTAATCGAACTGCGCAAGATTGCCGACGGTATCGATCACGAAGCCGTCCATGGGCACATTACAATGCATAAAGAAAAACTCGTGCCTGCACTTTGTATAGCGCTCGGTATCGAAAGTCACGTTCATCATCAAGCGAAGATATCTGGTAAAAGTTCGATGAAGTTGGAGATTCGGAGTTTGAAGAAGAAGCGCTCTGCCGCTCTCGCAAGCAAAGACTACGCTCAATTGCGAGATATTCGCCAACATATTCACGACTTAAAAGTTAAGTTACGTGCATCAATAAAATAAGAATCATAGATAATTTTATTATACACGAATTGAGAGATATTGAGTGGCGTCGTATAATAACTATCAACACCTAATATCTTGTCATTTCACAGTTTTCCAAATTTACAGTTCGTCCTTTAGCTGTCCGCTATATCGACCGCAGGTCATCATTATAAATGAGATGGAACATCAAAAAAAATATCGATCTTTATCGGAATTGGAACAATTGCTTGAACCACAACAAATTATTCTTACTCCTCAAAAACGAAAGCACGATGGCAAGGGTCATACAATTCACCTTGCGTTGGACACACATGGAAGAAAGGGAAAGATTGTCACGATTGTAAACGGCTTACGACATAATCCGGCGACAATAGAAGACATAGCGCGAATGTTGAAGCAATTTTGTGGGACCGGCGGCACAGTGAAAGAAGGGAAGATTGAACTGCAAGGCGATCAGCGAGCACGTGCGGCAGAAAAACTAAAAGAGATGAACTATTTAGTGATAGTAAACTGAAGCAATTATTTCTGCACACCCTCTTCCATATATCTCTGTGAAAAAAGAAAAGAAAATTCATATTCATCCTATTCGTTGAGAAAAGCGTAAAACCATTACAAAGGCGCACAGCATTGAGACTAAAACATTGGATGATTGCAGCATTAGTTTCTGGCATACATTTGTCTGCAGTTTCAGCCGCGGATAATGCTCCCATTGCGACGACAACAGCCGGAAAAATTCGCGGTTATATCGATAGTGGCATTTGCGCCTTTAAAGGAATTCCATACGGCGACAACACAACGTTGTATCGTTTTAAACCGCCTGTTCCACCAAAGCCGTGGAGCGGCATACGCGACGCGCAGGAGTTTGGGCCGTTTGCCCCACAGCAAGTGATAGGCAGATATGTTTTTTTCCCATCGCCTAAAGAAGGAATACGGATCAGTGAGGATTGCCTGCACTTAAATGTATGGACTCCGGCATTGCACGATGGTCACAAACGACCCGTGATGGTGTATATTCATGGCGGAGCATACAGTAATTCGTCAAGTAATTTCGATATGCTGGATGGTGTCCGTTTATGCAAACGAGGAGACGTCGTTGTTGTTACAGTCAATCATCGGTTGAATGTTTTCGGTTATCTTTTTCTCATAGAAATACGCGGAAAAGAATTTGCAGAATCAGGAAACGTCGGTATGTTGGATTTGGTCCTCGCCTTGCAATGGGTGCAAGATAATATTACAGAATTCGGCGGTGATCCGAAGAATGTAACAATATTCGGACAATCCGGTGGCGGCGCAAAATGCGCAACACTGATGGCAATGCCTGCCGCGAAAGGATTATTCCAACGCGTCATTACTGAAAGCGGACAACAGCTTACCGGAAGGACAAAAAAGCATGCTACAGAAACGGCATTACAGGTATTGAAGAACCTCGGGCTAACGCCCGATCGCTCCAGCGAACTCGATACAATTCCAATGGAACGCTTGATTGAGGCTTCTCGCGGTATGTATTTCGGACCGGTCACCGACAGTCTTGTGTTGCCACGCGATCCGTTCGATCCCGATGCATCGCCTTTATCTGCCGATATTCCAATGATGATGGGAAATACGCATGACGAGACAGCAGTTCTGATCGGCGGCGGCGACTCGACATTGTTCGATCTCTCGTGGGAAGAATTGCCGGCACGAATTCAAAAATCTATAAAACAATTCGTTGGTGATCTCACTCCACAAGATATAATCGCTGAATACCGGCAATGGTATCCGCTGTATTCGCCTTCGGATATTTTCTTTGCCTCATCGACTGCGGCACGTTCGTGGAAGGGATTCGTAATTGAATCGGAACGAAGAGCAACACAAAACGCGGCGCCTACGTACGTATATCAGCTTAATTGGCGGACGCCGGTCAACGGCGGCAAATGGAAATCACCTCACGGATTGGATATTCCACTTTCATTCGATAATATTGCATATTGTCCTATGATGGTGAGCAATACTGCCGATGCGCAAAAGATGGCTGATATAATGAGTGACGTCTGGATTGCGTTTGCGCGCACTGGTAATCCTAATATTAAAACAATTCCCGAGTGGCCGCGGTTTAATTTAAAAACCAGACCAACGATGATTTTTGATTTACCACCGCGAATTGAAAATGATCCACGCGGATATGAGCGGCTTTATTTTGCACCTGTTCGATATATTCAGCCGGGCACATGACATTTCGCATCAATGCTTTTATCTGTTTCGAAATAATCCATCGCACGGCTTAATCCCCATTACCATGCAGAAATAGTGCCCCATTCATCGGGAGTAGGCCACAACGCCTCTGGCTTAAGATAATGCCCTCGTGTCCCAAATTTAATCCTTCCTTTAGTGCCTAGGAGTTTCTCTTTAGCACCATTAAGGTCAAATCATCGGACATCGGATAATTTCCAACGAACCCTTGAATATCCCTCACTACACATTCTTTGATCGCGTCGGCTGTCATGCCTAAGTTTTTGAGAACACATTTCCGCAATTTCTCTTCACCAAATTGCTGAAGCTTTTTATTTGCCGCCTCTGTCACTCCGTCAGTATACAAAACCAATGTATCGCCATATTCCAAATCTATTTGATGGATTTCAAATTGCTGTTCTTCCATCATTCCCAGAGGCAAACCGCTTGCCATAAGTTCGCTAATATCATTTCTGTTTTTTCGGAAAAGGAAAGGCGGGTTATGCCCGGCATTCACATATATGAACTTATGATTGACCGGATCAAAAATCATAATAAAAAAAGTGATGAAGCGTTCTACTGGACTATTATTGTAGACGAGAGTATTCAAT
>JBEKLV010000324.1:0-3294 GCA_050008835.1 Bacteroidota bacterium
TCGCTACGCTCAGAGTGACAAAATCATCTTTTTCTACAGTCTCGCAAGTCCTGAATGCACTATGTATCCACCGTTGTTATCTCTCCTTCCCATACTTGAATGAGTACCAAAAGTATTATATGTTTCATCTACTATGAAAATCAAAATACCTCTATTGAAAAAGCCGCTTTTATTTTTTTTCCTTGCCGTTGTTGCTGTCATAGAATCCATTTGGATCCTCAAATCGGACGGATTTTATTATATCGACGAATTATCACATTATCTTTATAGCAGATTTGTATTTCAGGCGCTTCCTATGACTGTGCAAACCTGGCATAGGCCAATACCGCAATGGCTTTTTGCTCTTCCGACACAGCTTGGACATACGTTCACAATGTTCTTTGCTGCTGGACTTTTCATCTGCCTTCTTCTCGTTACATATCGGATTGCCATCCTTCATGGAATAAAAAATGCAGAGTGGGTTGTTCTTCTAGTTGGGCTTCAACCGATCCTCTTTGATCTCTCGTATGCATGCATGACGGAAATGCCAACTGCTTTTATAATTTCACTCTCATACTACTATCACCAAAAGGGAAAACACGGATGGAGCCTTGCATTAGCTTCAGCAGCAATATTATGCCGGAGTGAAATGTACATTTTTGCTGGTTTGATGTTCCTCGTTTATGCTTATAAACGAGAATGGAAGATATTACCACTCATACTAGTTGGACCACTGCTCTGGATTGGTTCGACAACGATCATATCAGGAAATATCATGGCATTCTTTAAGGAATGGAAACATTTTACGGATTTAGGGAAATTTATTCCTGGTGCCTCATTAACACATTATGTAGAAAATCTGCAAACAACATTTGGATTTGCACAAGTAATTCTTTTTGTTGCAGGTGTCATATTTCTTGCACGGGCAAAGAGAAGCGCCGAGTTTGGAATTATCTATGCAGCAATAGCGATTACTATTATTTTTCATACGATTGCCGGAGCAGAGATATTTCACTGGACGGGAAGCATCGGTGAGTTGAGGTATATTACTGTTATAGGGCCTTTATTAGGGATTGTATCAGTATATGGTATGTCGGAGATTCTTGACAGAGTGAAATCGCCAGCTGTACAATTTGCTTTTTCAGTTCTTGTCTTTGGTGCCGTTGTGTTCAACTGCACATTGACGACTCATCCTCGGCTTTGGGCAAATTATAACAAGTTTGTGATTGCACTGACGAAAGAAATGAGGAATGAATATCCGAATCTGACTGTGCTTAGTAATAATTGTATTGTAGCATATATTATGGATGTATCACCAGCCGGAGGTGAGCATTATGCGTTGTTCAATAAGGAAACAATTAAGAAGTATCCGGAATGTCTTATCTTTTGGGATCCTTTCTCGTCAAATTCTATTTTCTATCAAACAGAATTGACAAAAGAAATGATGCTGCAGGATACAACAATAAAAGTGTTGAAAAAATATAATTATTGGACTGCGGAGTATCTTTTATTATATAAGCATTAGGAAGTGAAATTTCTTAAATCGAATGCAGTGGTAGTAAGTTTTCAGATCGTGTATCAATATTTCCTAGCAGGCTCACCTTCGAACTTCTTCTATTGTTTTTTCTTGGGCTTATAGTCCGGATACAATTTGTCTATGCATGCTGGACAAAGGCTATGCGAAAAATGTGCTTCGGTCTTTTCCGTTATATATTCCTCTACAGCTTCCCAATAACCTTTATCATTACGAATGCTTTTACAATTGGCACAGATAGGGAGCAATCCACTTAACACTTTGACGTTTTCCAATGCTTCTTTTAATTCTGAATTAAGCCGGCGCAATTCCATGAGATCTGCAAAACGCGCAGCTGCAATGACCATTGTCCGTCCAATTTCCGCTGCACTTGGTGGTTTCAATAGATAGGCACCCGCACCAGCTTGACTTGCACTCCTGACTATCTCCGGATCGTCGTGTGATGTGAGTAGGACAACAGGTCTTGGATATTTATCCATTATTTTTCTGGTAGCCTCCAGACCGTCCATTTTGGGCATTTCTATATCCATAAGCACAATATCTGGAAGCAAAGATTCAGTGAGTTCGATTGCTTGCAGGCCATTTAATGCCTTACCTATTACCTTGTGTCCAATTTTCTCCAATTGGCGCTGTAAAAGTTCTCTGATAGATTCCTGATCGTCCACAATCAGAACTCGTAAAGATTTCTGCGTTGTCATATTGATTCGCTAAATTTTTCTATTCAGATAGGGGATATATTCTCTATCTGTTTTAAGAATATGATTCTGAAGCCAATTGCTTAAAAAGTTCAGTACATCGATTGAAAGTTTATCATCGTGCCGTTCATACTCAATGATAAATTTATTCACTTTTTGTATCGCATCTTCATGCTCCGCTTTGTGACTGGAAATATTTGGATAAGCGTATATTTTCATTAATGATTCTTCTGCTTTGAAATGATATTGAACATACTGTTGCAATTCTTTCAAAACCGTTAGGAGAATTTCATCTCCTTCTCCTTTTTTCATTGCATCATGGAGAGTGTTTATGATGTGAAAGAATTTTTTATGGTGTTCGTCAAGCTGTTGATTACCAACCGAAAACGCGTTGTCCCATTCAATAAGAGGCATTCATATTTTCCATTTCTAGAAAAAGAATCTGTTCACTTTAGCTTTCATGAAACTGTTAGAATCTATCGCAATAAATCATACGCAAAAATCTTTTAATTTACTCATACTAAACAATCAGAATTTTAACAGACAAAAAGTGAGTTTTGTTCTTTATTCTCCATAATACAATGCATTTCTATGTTCTTTCTTGCTTTTCCGCGCTCGTGTGCCTATATTGACTGCGATTTGATTGATTGATTTTCAATAAAATTTGGCTCTAATAGAAGAAGTTATGCCAATACTAAACAAACTCATCATCACAGCATTTCCGTTTATCCCAAAAGTAATTGTAGGACAAGTAGCGAAGCGTTACATAGCTGGAGTTGCTTTGTCAGATGGTGTTCG
The DNA here is from genome assembly GCA_050008835.1 of Bacteroidota bacterium. Taxonomy (GTDB): domain Bacteria; phylum Bacteroidota; class Ignavibacteria; order UBA10030; family UBA10030; genus Fen-1298. Next base: position 3,007 of record JBEKLV010000324.1, read on the forward strand.
TCTCGTCAAAGAACTTAATGATAAGACAATGATGGCGACAATGGATTTGTTAGGCGAAGATGTGAGGAATGTTACTGAAATCGAAGAAGTCAAAAAAAGAATTCTTGAAATTGTTCAATCAATCAAAGAGAAAAGTCTAAAATCTAATGTTTCTATTAAACCGACTCAGCTTGGTTTAAAGATCGATAAGGAGCTTGCTTATACTAATATTAAGACTATCGTCATAGAAGCGAAGAAGGTTGGAAATTTCGTTCGTATTGACATGGAAGATGCTACAACAACCGATGA
>JBEKLV010000325.1:0-3293 GCA_050008835.1 Bacteroidota bacterium
CTTACAGTGCTTAGTAAAGAAAGAAGAAAAGTTACTAGTACAAAACGTTGTTTGAACAATTTCATATTGCCTCTACATAATATTGATACATAGGAAAAGATGCACAACTTATTTCCTCTTAATTATATGTGCGTTATAGAATACTTTCAATTTCAAATAAGAAGTATCATTATTAGATAGGATACTTATTGTGATCTTATAATCATCTTATATTTATTCTTAATCAATTAAAATCAGGCGAGAGGCAGAATTCTGCGATAAGGTGAACAAAATGAAAGTTAGGACGGATATGATAGAATCACCGTGTAGCTGTATTTTGATTGTTTTGGAGGTACATTACTTTTTTTATTAAAGGCTTTGAAAACTTTTTGAAAAAATCATTTGTTATTGTCATATATGTTCTTTATCTTAATACTGTCAAATAACAGTACACCGTTATGGCTCCCTCGGGAGACCTTTTCTGTAGAGTAAGTCCTGTTTTGAGTCGTCGTTGGTGGTTCCTTTCATTCCTTTGGTTTGAACACCTCCATAAAGATGTTACCGACTTCTTTGGGCCGTATCAATCCAGTAAAAGTGTTTTTGAGTAGAGTACGGCGTACACCCTGCCGGCGGTCGGCCGGTGTTACAATCTTTATGAAAGGATATGTTCCATGGAAAAAGGAACAGTCAAATGGTTTAATGGAGCCAAAGGTTTTGGTTTCATTTCACGTGCAAGCGGCGAAGATGTATTCGTCCACTTCAAAGCGATTACCAGCAATGGCTACAAGACACTCAATGAGGGTGACAAAGTAGAGTTTGAAGTTCAGCAAGGACCGAAAGGCCTCCAAGCTGCAAACGTTACGGTAGTTTCGTAAGAAACCATTTAGCGTTAAAAACGAAACCCCGTCGATAAGACGGGGTTTTTTGTTTTATGCCAATTGAAGTTCTGAACTAAGTTAAGAATTTTGTTGTGAGTTCAGGAAAATTTTTCCCGATGGCAATTATCGAAATTCAGAATGACATATCATCTTCCTACCCTTTGCATTTGCATAACCGGATACCGTTCACCAGAAGCAATACCTGCCGGTAATGCCTCATTTATTTTATGAACATCCTCCGAAGTCAAATGGACATCCACTGCTTTGATGTTTTCTCCAAGATAGTTCAATTTCTTTGTGCCAGGGATTGGAATAATATCTTCCCCTTGCGCTAAGCACCAAGCGAGCGCTAATTGAGACGGAGTGCACTTTTTTTCTGCTGCAAACTTTTTTATCGTTTCAACAATCTGTAAATTTTTTTTCAGGTTTTCCTCCTCAAATCGAGGATGGTTGCTCTTACGGAAATCTCCTTCTGCAAAGTCTGAAAGCGATTTGAATCTTCCTGTTAAGAATCCTCTTCCAAGCGGACTATAGGGCACGAATCCAATCCCTAACTCGCGGCATGTTGGAAGAATTTCTTCTTCTACATCACGTATCCAGAGTGAGTATTCCGTTTGCAACGCAGTAATCGGATGCACGGAATACGCCCTACGAATGGTTGCAGGTCCAGCTTCTGATAAACCCAAATATCGAATCTTCCCTTCGCGAACAAGCTCGCTCATTGCTCCAACCGTTTCTTCTATAGGAGTATTTGTGTCAACTCGGTGTTGATAATAAAGATCGATAGTGTCGATATTCAATCGACGTAGACTAGCTTCACAGGCAGACTTGACATATTCAGGTTTACCGTTAATTCCTAAAAAACTTTTATCGGCGCCGCGAACATTCCCGAATTTCGTAGCGATGAATAACGCATCGCGTTTGCCTTTGATAGCTTTCCCAAGTAATTCTTCATTATGGCCAACACCATACATGTCGGCTGTATCAAAAAACGTGACGCCGAGATTGATCGCAGCATGAATCACAGATATAGATTCAGTGTCGTTTACAGTGCCGTAGAATTCCGACATTCCCATGCATCCCAATCCAACAGCAGAAACCGTTGGACCATTCTTACCAAGAGCCCGTTGTTTCATCAATCATTCCCTTTCGAAAATTCGCAGAGTACAATACCTAATCTCTTTGTCAAATCCAACAATATCTCTTACAATTTTAGTTCCATGATTTTCGTATTCGGAATCGGTGCAATGCTGGATAGTATCTCATTTTTTGAAATAGCTGGACTTCTCTGTATCTTATATATAAATTCAGATTAATTATAAATAAACTGGAGTTATTTATTCGATGATAAAAGCTGTTCTTTTTGATCTTGACGGAGTTTTAGTCTCTACGGATCAATATCATTACCAATCATGGAAGAAGTTGTCTGACGAAGAAGGATTTGATTTCTTTGATCAAGAGTTCAACCACAAATTTCGTGGTGTGGCTAGAATGGAATGCGTGGAAATAATAACGAAAGCTTCCGGAAAAAAATACTCTCCCGAACAGAAACAGGAACTCGCTGATAGAAAGAACAGATATTTCGCAGAGTCTCTTTTATCGGTAACCCAAGAAGTGCTTCTACCCGGCGCTCTTTCTGCACTGCACGAATTAAGAAGTCGTGGAATCAAGACGGCCGTTGCATCCAACAGCCGCAATGCAGTGACTATCATCAGGCAAGTGAAAATCGAGCATTTATTGGATGTAATCATAGATGGGCACCAGATAGAGAACTCCAAACCGGATCCTGAGGTTTTTCTACTTGCTGCAAAAAATGTTGGCGTTTCTCCCAATTATTGTCTTGTCGTTGAAGATGCTGTTGCTGGGATCGAATCCGCGAGACGTGCGGGCATGAAAGTTTTAGGCATCGGCACGAAGGAACGGCTTCCTAATGCCAATATTGTCGTTCCAAATCTCTCTGCTATCTCGGTTGATGAATTATTAAAATTGTAAGTTATAGGATAAAATAATCTCTCATATTTAGAATGAATTTCATACAATTCTCTCAAAGGAATAATTAACTCTTTCTTAATCTTATTTAAGGAGTTCTTATGATGAAGATCTATTCAGCAGTATTTGCGATCGTTATTGCTTTTATAATCGCTGGTGAGGCATTATGCCAAAATACTCAACCGCAGGTAAAAGCGATTGATCCGGCGAATTTGGATCTCTCCATAAAACCATGTGATGACTTCTTCCACTATGCTAATGGTACTTGGATGAAAAATAATCCAATCCCTGCCGCCTTCGATGACTGGGGAAGCTTTAATATCCTTGCAGATCATAACAGCGATGTGCTACATGAAATTCTCGAAGATGCAGCAAAGGATAAATCGGCTCCTGCGGGAAGCAACAGACAAAAGATCGGCGACTTTTATGTCACAGGTATGGACTCTG
>JBEKLV010000326.1:0-3284 GCA_050008835.1 Bacteroidota bacterium
TTCCACGGATGTCTCCTCAAGAACAATCTTGAACTGTGGAAAGGCTCCTCCTTAAATGTTAATTACAAATTATTCCGATTATGTATTTCAGATCTATTGAATATGGCTTACTGGACTATTGGAATTAGCAAAGAGTTTTCCATCCGGCAGTTCATAAAACCATTTCTTCCGCATTGTAGGAGCTAGTGCTACCATTACGCGTATGAAAATAATTTACATTTACTGAAGAAGATTTATTGCTGGAAGCAACCATGCATAAAGTGCCCAGAGGGAGGAACCAACAGAGAGAGGAATCGAAAGGTTGTCATCAACCTTAATGGGAAGCGCCTCTACAACAGTACCGATTGCCGCTGCAATGAAGCCGATTATATATTCCATCGGTAGCTGATCAATCTTTGGTGCGACGAGAATCACAAGTATAGCAGAAATAAAAAAAGCTGACGATCCTTCAAGACTTTTAGCAAGAAAACGATGTCTGCCGAATCGCCTGCCAATAAGCGCCGAAGTCGTATCTGAGATTATTAGAATAGCAAAAGCGTTAATTGCGACAACTTTGGGGAATAATATTACACATAGAAGTGCCGAGATAAGCACATTCGAAGCACCGCTTAATCTCTTTTTGTTGATATCGGTTTCGTGCCGTCGCAGAAGCCAGCCAAACCATTTGTAAAACCGTCGGGCAACAGTCGGAATATAATATCGTCCTACATCAACAATGATGCATACCGCTGTAATTGGCACTAGCAGATAAATTGCTAATTGCTTAGAGATAAAAAAATAAATAGTTGGGATTGAAAGAGAAAAAAGATGAATTGCTTTCCGAACCAACTCATGCTTGTATTCGATAGTTGCGGTATGATCAAGGTGTCTTAACTCACTACCGCTCAAATTTAATTTCTCGTTACCGTTGTGAAGCACTATGATTTCTTCTCTTCGGTTATCGGCGATTGCGTGGGCACTGTCGCCTTTGCTTGTGACGGTTTCGCTTCCGGTACTTCTGCTGGAGAAGATGGTATATTATTCACATGTTTGTCGACAGGTGGCAATTCTTCCCCGCGAATAATTTTATCTATCTCCTCGGAGTCAAGGATTTCGCGTTCAAGCAATGCATTTGCCAAACGATGAAGAATCTTTGCATTTTCTTTTAGAATTTTATCTGCACGCTTCATTGCCCGCGTTACAATCAACCGTACTTCAGCATCAATAGCGATTGCTGTGTTTTCACTGAAGTTGCGAGTTTTTGTAACTTCACGACCTAAAAAGAGTTCTTCTTCTTTTGCCCCGTATGCCAATGGGCCAAGTTTATCGCTCATGCCCCATTCACATACCATTTTACGTGCAAGTTCGGTGGCACGTTCAATGTCGTTACCGGCACCTGTAGTAAATTGATTGAAGACTAACTTTTCTGCAGCGCGTCCACCGAGGGCATAAGTGATCATTGCTTCAAGATATTCGCGTGAGTATGTATGCTTCTCGTCGATTGGTAAATACGTTGTAACTCCAAGTGCGCGCCCGCGCGGAATAATTGTCACCTTGTGCACCGGATCAGCCTCAGGCAAACACCGAGCTACCAACACGTGACCTGATTCATGATACGAAGTCACTTTCTTTTCTTTGTCGGAAATAAGCATACTCTTCCGTTCTGTTCCCATCATCACTTTATCTTTAGCTTCTTCAAAGTGATGCATCGTCACAGCTTTACTGTTCTGCCGTGCAGCAAGTAATGCGGCTTCATTCACAAGATTAGCAATATCAGCGCCAGATAATCCCGGCGTTCCTTTTGCAAGAACATCCAATCGAACATCCTCATTCAGCGGAATATATTTCGTATGTACACGGAAAATCCCCTCGCGACCTTTCACATCCGGCCGGTCCACAACTATCTGTCGATCAAATCGTCCCGGTCGCAACAACGCCGGATCAAGAACGTCCGGACGGTTTGTCGCCGCAATAATTATAACACCCGTGTTTTGCTCAAAGCCGTCCATCTCTACGAGCAATTGGTTCAGTGTTTGCTCGCGTTCGTCATGCCCACCGCCGATTCCGGCACCGCGATGCCTGCCCACCGCATCGATCTCATCAATGAAGATGATGCAAGGAGCACTTCTTTTTCCTTGCTCAAATAAATCTCTCACGCGGCTTGCGCCTACACCAACGAACATTTCCACAAAGTCTGCACCGCTGATAGAGAAAAACGGAACGCCTGCTTCTCCTGCGACTGCGCGTGCAAGCAATGTTTTGCCGGTACCTGGAGGTCCAAGTAATAACACACCTTTAGGAATTTTCCCGCCTAACCGCTGAAATTTCGCCGGCTCACGCAGAAACTCAATAATCTCCTGTAATTCTACTTTAGCTTCATCCGCACCTGCAACATCTCTAAATGTTACTTGCATTAATCCTTCTGTTAACAATTTAGCGCGGCTCTTTCCGAACGAGAATAATCCTTTTGCTCCTCCTCCGCCGCCTGCACCGGCTTGCATCCTCCGGAAAATAAACAACCAAACTCCAATGAGTATAATCCATGGCAGAATACTGATGGCGGCATTCATCCATGTATTATCTTCCTTTTCAACCCGGAACTTCAAACCTTTTGTCATCCATGACGTCACGAGTGCATCGTCAAGATTCGTGTATGGAAGTGTCAGTGTAATGCGTGTTGCGTTGCGTGCAGTTTTCCCGCTGGCTGTTTGAATATCCATCGGTTCTTTAAGCTTTCCATGAAAATCAAAAACAGCATATCCGCTAATCTTCACTGCTGCATCGCTAAATTTTTGATCGTTCAGTAATTGCTGGAATGTTGTAAAGTTTATTTCGTACTCTGTTTCCTCATTCGTTCGGAACATCCACATGAAAAGAAACACTGCAAGAATAATTGCGATCCAGCTCAATATGACTTTCCCAAATTTTCCCCACGGCGACACCTCTTCTCGCGGCTGTTTCATCTGTCGTTTGGGAAATAGTGGAGGTGTCGAACGTTTTTTCTGTGGTGCGTTCTGGTTCTTCTTTTCTTTATTTTCGTCTTGCATTTCAGTATTCATTTCAAACTCCAATTTCGGGCTCACACTTAATCTGGTTTGATGATTCCTTATGGAGCGAGCCTATAAATTGATTTCAAGTTACGAACTTTTTGTGCGTAGTCCAAGCCGTAGCCGATTACGAAGTCCGGCGGAATTTCGAATCCAACGTAATCAACCGGAAAATCAATTTTCGGTATGCCTTTTTTTAATAAAAGAGATACAAGTTTGAGTGACTTTGGCTTTTCTTTTTCAATAATATTTTTAATG
>JBEKLV010000327.1:0-3281 GCA_050008835.1 Bacteroidota bacterium
TCCATCCCGTTCACCGGAATATATCAGGCTTGCAGCGCGCGACCATGCAAATGTTATGAGATTGTTGTATGGATTCCATGTATTGAACATACTATTGAAATCGGCATCAGGAGTCTCTACTACCATACCGGAAATTCTTGAGTGCCAGTAATTTTTTAGTTTTGCAAATTCTTCTTGGACTTTTAACGGACCTCCCATTTCTCGAACTGCTTGTTTTCCTTCAACACCTGCAGCACCAATGCCCATGAGAACAACCAATTCTTTTGATTCTCCAGGTTTCAAATCGAAATCAACTTGGAGAGTTCCGCAGGCATTATCTCCAACCGCTACTGAATTTTTGCATTTTCCTTTTTCAACAACGAATGGATTAGCATAGGTACGATATGGCCCAAGAAATATTTCCCGATCGGTATCGAATCCTTTTACTTTCGCCCCAGCAATTGCAAGAAAGGTATGCCGTCCTTGTCCACTATCTTCAAAGTGCTCTGGTCTCGAAGGCATATAAACGTTTGTGCCATGATCGATAATACCATCAATCACATCCATCTTCATGATATATTGCGAATACTGGAGGTTGATCATATCCTGAGAAAGATTCCAGTTGTTTGCATACTCTACAAACGTGAAGACACTTAATCGTCGTTTTTTCTTCCCAGTATTCTTCACTTTCATCAGCCAGCACTCATACATTTTGCCGAGCGGTACGAAATATAACGTCTCCGTTTTGATTTCTGAATACTCAGAAGATATTTTTGTATACGCTGAGCCATGACGGCACTCGGACTTATATTCTTTTAACGGTTTTCCAACCGGCTGCCACGATGAAGACCAATAATCCTTTGAGTCTTTATCGCGTAAATAAAGATACCGTCCAGGTTGATCCATAGGAATAACATTGAAGCGGAGACGCGTAAAACGCCCCTGAGCAGCAGATTTCACAAAGCTGTATCCACTTGCGTTATTCGTGATGATCGCACCATATTCGGTCGATCCAAGATAATTGCTCCATGATCTTGGTGTATCAGGTCGCTTAATAACGTATTCTTTATTTTTATCGTCAAAATATCCAAACTGCATAGTACTTATTCCTCTGAGTGGGTAAGATAGTCACTTAGTGTTATTGAATTGAATATTAGTGAGACTCTGAATTGTTTTTGATGTAGGCAATCAATTCATCAACTTGCGCGAAGGCAAGAGCAGTACACGTATCGGCTGCGCCATAAAACAGCGCGATCCTTCCAGTTTCAGCATCGTACAAATTCGCACAAGGGAAAGCGACGTTTGGAACAAATCCCGTTGTCTCATATAGTTTCTCAGGCGTCAATAGATAATCACGCGTACGGTACAATACCTTGCTTGGATTATCGATATCTAAAATCACAGCTCCAAAACTATAGACAAAGCCATTGCACGTTCCCGATACGCCATGATAAAACAACAACCATCCTTCTGTCGTCTCAATTGGAATCGGTCCTGCGCCAATTTTCGTTCCTTGCCACCATCCTTGCCCGCCCCTGCCCATTACAAATTTGTGATTTCCCCAATAAATAAGATCTGGACTCTCGCTTAAAAATATATCGCCAAACGGTGTATGTCCGCTATCGCTCGGCCTACTGAGAAGAAGATATTTCCCATTAACTTTTCGTGGGAAGAGAACACCATTACGGTTAAATGGCATAAGTGGATTTGGCATACGTACGAATATCTTGAAGTCTTTCGTTTTCCCCAAACCAATAGATGCTCCGCGCATATCATCACACCAGACAATATAAAAAGTATCATCAATCTGGACCAATCGTGGGTCGTAGGCATAACTTGTCGGTTTGGAATTTCCATCTTCATCTACCCACTGGATCGGATCTGGACCTATGTTCCATTTTAGCCCATCTTTGCTTTTACCAAAAAACAAAGTTGCCCGGCCATTTTTTTGATCTGCTCGGAATACACCGACAAATTCTTCTTGATACGGAATGACCGCGCTGTTGTAAATACGCGCAGCTTTTGGGATTGGATTCCAATCAAGAAGAGGGTTTCTCGAATACCTCCATACTACATCGGTGCATCCTTTCGGTCGTTTTTCCCATGGAATATTCGGCAATGGTTTACCGATGATTGTTTTTTTCATAGTGTTTCCTCTTTTTCAGTAAGTATGTATTCCATTGAACGAATGTCCTGGTCTCACTCAATGTTTTCTTTTGCCCCATCAAGCTGTTGCTGGCATTTCCTCACTCTCTTTACGTCTCAATTCAAGCTCCTCTTTTACTTTTTTCATGATCGGTTCATCTAATTTATAAAAGAATGCTAGGATCAAGAGAGCGACCGTTCCAACAGCAACAGGAATAATACTCATCATATCTCTCAATCCATTTTTCACATCAATGTTTTGTATTACATTGGCAACGAACCCGGTTTGATCCAAAACAAATGCAGCAACCATGCTTCCTATCGCCCAGCCCAGCTTGTTCGACATAATAGAAGCCGAGAAGACAAGGCCCGTTGCTCTTCGACCGGTTTTCCATTCTGAATAGTCGGCGGTATCAGCGTACAGGACCCACAACAATGCAGAGATCGGCCCGCCTGTGATCGATCCAAAAAATTGAAGCACCAAAATCAAGAGAACATTTTCCGGTTGCACGAAGTAGAATGAACCGGTAAAGATTAATGCTGCCACAAACAAAATGATAACGCTCCCCTTTCTTCCGAAGGTCTTTGCGACCCAGGGGACAATAAGAACACCGACAAGTGATAATGCTTGGCCCAAAGTATTAAACACCGACGTCAACACTTCAAATCCGAATTTATGGTTTACATCCAACAGCACAATTTGTTCCCTCCCGAACATAGCATTGACGGGATTAAGAAGATATTGAACAAAAAAGTTCGATATATGTACCAGTAAAGGACTCGACTGTTCGCCGATATAATATTTAAAATAATGCGTTGTGACACTTAAGCGAATACAAACGAAGAGAATAAAAAGAATCGTCACGATGAACAACATCATCCAAGGAGCGTTCTTGGATAAATCTCTCAAATCATCTTTTACCGATGTCTTTTCTTTCGCAATAGGTTGAATTCGTTCATGTGTTGAAAGGAATGTCACCATAAAAAAACCAATCGCTGCAATTCCATATAACCCCATAGTCATCTGCCAACCTTTTGCTGCATTCCCCGCTCCGAAATACGCAGCCAGGGGAAGAACGGTGGCAGAGACGATAATGCCCCCCAAATAGGCGCCCGTGAATTTAAATGATGAAGCGCTCGTCCGTTCAACTGGATCG
>JBEKLV010000328.1:0-3272 GCA_050008835.1 Bacteroidota bacterium
AGGTTCTCTCAGATGAATTGCGAAAATCCATCGCCTTCGTAAAATCTGATTGGAGATTTGATGGATACGAAATGAATCGATTGACGAATTACTGCGGTGCATGGATTCAGCACGGTGGCTGGTATCCGGATCGGAAAATACGACTATTCGATAAGCGAAAAGGGAATTGGACGGGAATCAATCCACATGACCGATATGCATTGAACGAACCTAATGCATCTGTCGGATATTTACACGGAGATATTCTGCACTACAGTTATTATTCAATTTCCGATCATATCAAACAAGTGGATTATTTTACGGAAATATCTGCGTGTGTTCTATTTGAACAAAAAAGGAAGGCGTCGTTGGTGCGATTGATCGTTTCTCCTGGATTCAGGTTCATTCGTGATTATGTTTTGAAATGTGGTTTTTTAGACGGGTATTATGGATTTGTTGTGTGTATTATTTCATCGCATGCAGTATTCTTAAAGTATGCAAAATTACGTGAACTTTGGAAACATTAAAGGAGATAATTATGGCTTCAGCAGAAAAAAATGTTTCACTATTTTTTAGTTTAGTAATGACTTTTCAAGCGGCGGCGATGCAGCAGATGGGAAAACTAAAGAATCCTATTTCAGATAAGATTGAGCGAGATCTTCAACAAGCGCAATTATCTATCGATATTCTCGATATGCTGGAAGAAAAGACGCGCGGAAATTTGTCAGAAGATGAAACTAAATTACTGAAAGGTATCTTACAAGAATTGAAGTTGAATTATGTTGACGAGATGTCAAAAGAACAGCCATCAACGGAAAAAAAATAGAGTGCACTATGAGATTCGGAATTGCTGGAAATTTAGATAAAACAGAATTGCCTGAAGTAGTTGGAAGGTTAATCACAAGGTTGAAAAAGGAAGAAGTGCCGTACGTTCTTCATGCGGCGATGGCAAAGGGATTGCAAGGAAAGATAGATAAACAACTTCTTAGTCAGTCACCTGTTGTATCAGAACATAAGCTGCCGGCAGCGTGTGATATTCTTATTTCACTTGGTGGCGATGGAACGATCCTGCGTATGGCTAGGCTCGTCAGCGGTATGACAACTCCAATATTAGGTATTAATCTTGGTAAGTTGGGATTTCTTGCAGAAGTTTCACTTGAAGAACTTGACGAATGTCTTACTGAGATAATAAACAACGATTATATGGTTGAAGATCGAATGATGCTGCAAGCGCGAATCGGCAAATCAAAAAATAACGTACAGGCATTAAATGATATTGTTCTTCATCAGACCGGTTCATCGCGGATGTTCAGCGTGAAAACATTTGTGAACGGTGAGTTTCTATCTAAATTCATTGGCGACGGCATTATTATCGCAACGCCTACGGGATCGACTGCGTACGCTCTTTCAAATGGCGGCCCAATTGTGATACCTACAAATCAATTGATTCTTATTAGCCCTATTTGTCCGCATACATTAACAGCAAGAACAGTGGTAGTGCCGGAAGGATCAATTATCACTCTCAAAGTTGAAACAGCAACCGGGAAAATTCATCTTGCAGCTGATGGTCAGCAACAGTCATTCTTGCAGGTTCCTGTGGATATCACGATTGAACGATCACCGCTCACGACTAAGCTTGTTAAGCGAAAGAATAGAAGTTATTACGATGTACTAAGGAGAAAGCTTAATTGGGGAAAGGATGCGCGGAATTCTTAATGCATTGAAGCTTAGTTGTTCTTCGCTCCTTCATCAATCCATGTTTTAACGCCGTCGATCTGATTCTGCGTTAACCGTTGTTTTGGAGGCATTAGTTGGGGATTGCCAGCGATGTCTGTGTAGAGAAGACTATTTTTACTATTACCCTCGACGACAATTTTTGGTTGGAAATCGATAAGATAATCCCACGTGAAATATTCAAGATTTAGATTAGCTGCCGGTTGACTGCCGCCGTGGCATCCTCCTGCAGCACACGTTTGTTGAAAGAGGGGTACAACCTGTTTACTAAAACTAACGCCACTAGCAGGGAAAACTATATTAGAAGTAAGATTTTGATTTGTCTGATCTTTACACGAAAGTAAAATAAAGATACATACAATTAACAAGCTAATCATGAGCAAAGCCAAAGTGGGTGAATATTTTTTAGGAGTCTTCGTATATAGAACCAATTTTATTCGTAGATAATCCAACAATAAAATATCAAAAACTTCCTTATACTGCAATGTCTTTATAATTGACTTTGTTTCGATCCTTGGGTATATTTTATTCAATAATGGGCCGTTAGCTCAGCATGGGAGAGCGCCACAATGGCATTGTGGAGGTCACCGGTTCGAGCCCGGTACGGTCCACGAAAAGGACAATCTAATCGATTGTCCTTTTTCATATTTATGTTTTCAATGTACATACTTCAAAGCATTACTACCGATCGATATTACATAGGTCATACTGATTCTCTCTCCCGGCGGCTTGAAGAACACAATACCGGACTTTCAAAGTATACGAGGAACTATCGTCCATGGCGTTTGGTTTATTCAGAAGAGTATGCGACAAGGTCGAAAGCAATAATGCGGGAATTGGAAATTAAAAGAAAGAAGAGTAGAAAGTATATCGAAGGGCTGATCAAAGCAGGAGAGCGTCCCGACACGACAGAGTCGTGACGGGAAGGTTACCGGTCGAGTTTCAGTTTTTATAGAACGAGATCCCGATGTTGTTTAATCGGGATTCGAGCCCGGTACGGTCCACGAAAAGGACAATCAACAATGATTGTCCTTTTTTATTGTAATTAAGAAGGAAAGAAAATGATTGCAACACAGATCAAACTATCTTCACCGGACGAACTTTCTTTAAAATGGGATGATGGCCATGCATGCATTATCTCTCTTCGCACGTTGCGTGATAATTGTCCGTGTGCCGAATGCCAAGGTGAAACAGTTTTACTCAAGACTTACAAGCCGGAACCACAACAGCATCTCCCCGGAAGATATAAGCTTACGGGTATTCAACAGGTCGGTCATTATGCTATTCAGATTTCTTGGGGCGATGGACATACAACAGGCATATACACATGGAAAATATTGAGAAATCTATGCGAATGCTAAATGTGCCCTGCACATAACATTATTCAATCAGAAGTATTTGTGATTTGTATCATAATTATCCTATTGTCCTACTTAAAAAATTGATTTTAGCATTTCATTCGATTACATTATTGGCACTAATCGATACCCAGAGTTGCACATTTCGAAGAGGGTTCAATAAAGAGAGGTATTTATTGGATGAAGTGTGTGTCATATCAT
>JBEKLV010000329.1:0-3263 GCA_050008835.1 Bacteroidota bacterium
GTGGCGGAATGTCCGGCGGCGGCGGTGCCTCCGGCAGCTGGTAAAGAAGAGTGGAAAGTAAAGTGAGTGACATATGAGTAACGAAACAATACGAGTGCTCTATGTGAACGGGACCGAGCGAGATGTTCAATCTATTAGTGAATGTCTTTCAAAATTTGAGGGTGCACGATTTGAATTTATATGGCAGCAAAGTGCTGAAAAAGCAATAGCATTTCTTGAACAACAAAATGCCGTCGATGTCATCGTGACAGAAGATGTTCTTGAGGGAATGAATGGCGTTGAATTCATGAATAAATTGAAGGACTTGAAATACGACATTCCTATTGTGTTTCTCACAACGATCAAAGATGTAAGTTTTGCAGTTGAAGTTATGCGGATGGGTGTGAAGGATTATTTGCTTAAAGAAGATGTTGCTACACATGTTTTTCCGCAAACGCTTCTTAGAGTTGTAGAGAAGGGACATCTTAAACAAGAACAGGATAAATTGGAAATTAAACGGAAACGCTTGGAAGCAATGCAGGAAATTGTTGTAGGCATTTCCGATAAGATCAGTGAACCGCTTGAAGATATGTATAAGATTGTTAGTACACTTGAACAGAATGAGCTTCCTGAAAAAGCGATGAAATACCTGCAGCTGATCAAAGACAATGTAGAAAGGATGCAGTTGAAGTTAGAAAAACTTCGTAATTTGAAAGAAGACAAAACGGTAAAGTACATTAAAGATATTAAGATGATTGACCTATCGTAGCGGAGCAGCACTGCATGAAAAATCTTGTAAAACAAATATTCACAAAAGAAGATCTTGCCGCAATTGCATCGGCAATTGGCGAGGCGGAAAAAACGACAGCAGGAGAAATCCGCGTTAGCATACGCCAGAAACGAAAATGGCGGGAGAGAAAACGTACCATCGAAGAAATAGCACGGCAAGAATTTCATTTGCTGGGAATGACTAAGACAAAAGATCGCACGGGTATTCTGATTTTCCTTTTGCTGGAAGACAAAAGATTCTTCATCCTTGCTGATAACGGAATTCACACCAAGGTCGAAGATGGAACGTGGGATAAGATTGCAAAAGAGATGTCAAATCATTTCTCGCAGAAGAATTTTCGAATTGGCATTGTTCACGGTGTCCATTCGGTAGGAATGGAACTTTCAAAATTCTTCCCAAGAAAAGCTAACGATACGAATGAGCTGCCTAATGATGTGCATGTGCATTAAAATTTCGAAATTTCATGTTTCTTCATTTTTACAATGATGAAATGCAAAACTGCCATAGCGCAAATCGACTGCCGTGTCGGAGCATTCGAACAGAACCTCAAGCACCATCTTGAATTTATCGATCGCGCTATTGCTGAAGGAGCAAAGCTTGTCCTTTTCCCGGAACTAAGTCTTACAGGTTATACACTGCGGGATTTAGCATGGGATGTTGCCATCAATCCTTTTCAAAATAAAATCATTGCGCCATTACTTGAAAAAAGTCGCAAGATTTCTATTGCTGTCGGATTTGTCGAGAGCGGTACACACTATGGTATCTACAATAGCGCGATGTTTTTAGAAGATGGCGAAATCAAACATATCCATCGTAAGTTATATCCGCCAACGTACGGAATGTTTGAAGAAGGCAGATACTTTAGTGTCGGAAAGACTATTGCGGCGTTTGATTCAAAACTTGGCAGATTTGGAATGCTCATTTGTGAGGACCTTTGGCATGTTTCATTGCCGTACTTGCTGGCTCTCGATGGAGCGGAAGCCGTTCTTTGCTTGACCGCAAGCCCGACACGTCTTTCAGGTGAAGGAACTCAATTCGATAATCAGGTAGTGAATTATGAACATCACCGCACATTTGCGCGGCTACTCAACATTTACATTCTTTTCAGCAATAGAGTAGGATTTGAAGATGGTGTGAACTTTTGGGGTGGTTCCAACATCACATCACCCGGCGGGGAAATGATTTCTACCGCAAAACTTCAAGAAGAATGCTTGATTTATGCTGAACTTGATTCCAATGAGGTACAGCGAGCACGACGATTCTCACGTCACTTTCTTGATGAACGCCCCGAATTAGTTCTTGAAACACTTCGCCGCCAGTTAAAACGAAAATAAACACATTTCTCATATATTATTTATATTTATAAAATTTCCTCTCTTCTTCTCCCATCGCTCAAGTTGAAACTACGCACACTTTTTCGTAGCTTTCTATTAGTTCACTCTGAAAATGTTATGAAAGGATACTGAAAGTGACAAATTCGCTGAAAACTATTCTTATGATGGCTCTAATGATAGGCTTGCTGTTGTTCCTTGGAGATTGGCTTGGCGGCGAACAAGGTTTGGTTATGGCGTTTATATTCTCATTGCTGATGAACTTTGGGATGTATTGGTTTTCCAGTAAGATTGTGCTGATGACATATAGTGCCAGAGAAGTAACGGAAGCAGAAGCACCGCGTTTGACTGGAATTGTGCATCGTCTTGCCGCTCAAGCTCAATTACCGATGCCGAAAGTATACATTATTCCAGGTGGTTCGCCGAATGCATTTGCGACTGGACGCAATCCAGAGCACGCTGCTGTTGCAGCGACCGAAGGAATTCTTCGTTTGCTTTCGGATGACGAGTTGGAAGGAGTTATTTCACACGAGTTGGCTCACGTTAAACATCGAGATATTTTAATAGCAACGCTTGTGGCAGCGATGGCTGGAACTATCACATTCGTTGCAAGGATGGCGATGTATGCTTCAATCTTTGGCGGTGGAAGCAGCAGAGACCGTGAGAATTCGAATCCCTTCGGTCAAATTCTTCTTATCATTCTTGCACCTATTGCGGCAATGCTTATTCAATTTGCAGTTTCGCGTTCGCGGGAATTTGCTGCAGACGAAGGCGGTGCAAAAATTTGTCAACGGCCATTGAGCCTTGCCAACGCACTGCGCAAACTTGAAAAAGGTGTACAACAAATTCCAATGGAAAATGCAGGTACAGCAACTGCACATATGTTTATTGTCAATCCATTATTTGGCGGTGGAATTACTAAATTGTTTTCCACACATCCACCGACGGAAGAACGCATCGCACGGCTTGAACAGCTTGCGATGGGCGGTATTCGTTAAAG
Organism: Bacteroidota bacterium; assembly: GCA_050008835.1. Lineage (GTDB taxonomy): Bacteria > Bacteroidota > Ignavibacteria > UBA10030 > UBA10030 > Fen-1298. Next base: position 3,101 of record JBEKLV010000329.1, read on the forward strand.
GTATCCGCTTGATATTCTATACTCGATTAATCTGTTATGCTGTATTGATGGTAGTTTTAGTAGGATCAAATGCAGTATCTTTTACAAATGATTCCACTAGAGTCAGCAGTACATCCGTTATCGAACTTCGCAGAATCAACAACTTCATCGGCAATACTTTGCA
>JBEKLV010000033.1:0-17706 GCA_050008835.1 Bacteroidota bacterium
ATGCTACAGCTGTATGATTAATCATCCTTTTCTTTGTTTTAACCTCTCTCGACCAACCTATGTATTCGTCCCTCGGTGTTAAATCCATATAGTCAGAAGATAGTGCAAATAGACCCAGCACTTTATCACCTTCGCCCGGATTTTCCGTAAATTTGTTTTTAACAATAAAAAATTTACTTCGCCCAATATTAGAATTATTAATCATTCTATGAGTATATGTTCTAACGAGATTCCAAAATTGAGTAAGCTCTGTATCTTTGACACATGGAATAATCTCAGGGTGAATATCCTCAATTGCGAACTCATCCAAAACCATAGGCTGCCAGATTTTCCATTGAGCATCTTTCAGAGTCCGATAAGATTTTAATTCTTTAGATGGCTTGAACGATTTGTCTGGAAATCCGCGAAGATACCAGTCTACTGTCTCTCGAAAAGTCTCATCATTGAAATAGGCTTTACTAAAAGCATCATTGTCGGTAAAATTTTTATAATTGATTGCATGCCTATTTCGTTGAATTTCTGACCATTTCTGGAATAACACATATTCCTTTGCATCCATTTTAGACACGAATGCCAAATCTCGAATAATTTCATCCCTCACTTGTTCGCGAGGTATATTGGTCTTGGGCTGGGCGTTTTGTTCACGTCTCCACTTATTATATTGCTTTTCCAACTGAATCAAATATTCTTTTGGAAGGGAGCTCTTACCATATCGTTCTTTTAGAAGTTCATCGGTGATGTTTAATTCTTCCTCAATTAATTCTGTAAAGTATTTTGATGCTGGCATATCCAACTCCCCCAGTTAAGTCATTTTTCATAGTATTAGAAACTTTTGACAATTCTGTCAAAAGTTGGGTATTAAATGCTTAAAATGCCATAAAAACAAAGAAAATTTTATTTTCCCCTATCAAGTTAAATTCGTGATGTAATTCGATTGAATTCCATATTTATAGTAAAAAGGGGAAATGCTATGAACTACTATACAACTAATGAAGATGTCCTTGAATCTGTTAAAAAGTTATTGGGCGGTGGGTTTTCCGATGCCAAACAAGTCAATTTCGGCGTTGCTTATTCACATAACAGAAAAATGTCCGTTGTGGTTATTGAACTATCGCCATCTACAATCGTTAACTCTCTGTTATTTTTCTATTCAAAGGGAATGACCTTGTATGATGTTTTCAGCTATAAAAGTAAAAGTTGCTTCAGGGTCGCTCAAAGCGGTCAATCGGTCAAACACATAGATAGAATCAACAAATTTTTAATGAATGGAATACAGAGATATAATCCAATTGCTCAAAGGAAAATTGAAGAGGAAATGAATTCGGAGACAGAAATTGAAACGAAGGACAACCAGATACAGCACTTGAAGGATAGACTTTCTATCGAACAAGAAAAGAATAGAAGTTTACAAAATCAAATTAAGGCGTTGAAGGCAAAGAAGAATTGATAATTGAAGCTCTTTCACACTTCTTAGTGATAGAGCCTCGTGATTCTGCTAATAATCGATTGATTGGAAAGAGTTCAAAGAAGTACAATAATAAATGACGTGAGGATAGACGCAATAATTAGCGTTTATCCACTCAAAATTGTATATTAAGCCAAACTACGGTATTAGAAAACACATTACCTGCAAGCTTTCTGGTATCAACGCAACTAAGAAAGAGCAGGCATTAGCCAAACGATTATTCCGACAATATGTCAACATGACCGAAATCCTAAATAAAGGCGAATGCTTCAAATAAGATTAAAACAGCGATAACGCTATGTCTTTAATCTGTATCTCGTATCCTGTCTTTGTGAAATATTAATCAATAATTGGCGATAGATAAAATGAATAATTTTCATGACCCCATTAGACAATTAAAATATTTAAGACAAACACTTTCTCAAAACAAAAAACCTCTCGGCTTTTTCCTTGCAGCAGGTTGTCCATTAGCAGTAAAAATGCCTGATGACAAATGGCCTCTTATACCAGACATTGCTGGTCTTACGAAATTTGTGAGTGAGGAACTTCAATCGAAAGACAAGAAAGAAAAAAATAATTACGATTTATTGCTTGAAGAATTAATTAAGACAGGTAACAAGAATCCGAACATAGAAGATATTTTAAGTTTTGTCCGAGGGTTGAAACAAGTTTCAGTTGGAGCAAAAGATGTAAGAGGATTAACGGAAAAAAATTTAATCGACTTAGAAAAGGACATTTGTAAAAAAATTGTAGAGAAAACAAATGTTGCGTTGCCGAATCGTGAGACTCCTTATCATCAGTTAGCACAATGGATACATTTGATTGATAGAGGTGATTCTCCTATTGAATGTTTTACCACGAATTACGATTTACTGACTGAACAAGCATTTGAAGAAATTGGTGTTGCCTACTTTGATGGTTTTGTCGGTTCAAGACAACCTTTTTTTGATTTAAGAGCAATCGAGGATTCTTTAATTCCGAAGCATTGGACACGACTTTGGAAAGTTCACGGTTCCATAAATTGGTATCTTAATTCAAATCAAGAAATTTATCGTTCTACAGATGTGAAGGCTGGCGATTCCTGCATCATCGACCCTTCGCACATGAAGTATGACCAAAGTAGAAAAATGCCATACTTAGCTTTGATTGACCGACTGAATACTTTTCTTAGACAGTCAGCATCGGTTTTAATTACAATTGGATATTCTTTCAGTGATATTCACTTGAACGATACAATAGTGAACGCATTGAAAGCAAATCCATCTGCAATGGTTATCGTTTTACTCAATGACACATACACCTACAAAGACGAAAATGGGAAAATATTTACCCGATATGAAAAAGCTTTTTCTTATGCAAAAGATAGATTCAATTTAAGTGCATGGACTTTTGATGAAGCAGTTATTGGTGGACAACAAGGAAAGTGGATGGTGTCAAATTCAGAAACTTTTGCCGATGAAAATTTAGACGATACAATCGTTAAAATCCCAGAAACAAAAAAACCAGATGGTCTTGACGCGAAAGAAGAATCAGTCATTCAATATCAATTGCAACTTGGAGATTTTGTGCATTTTGGAAATTTTCTTCAAACACTTATTGGCAAAGAGCAATTTAAAATAGACGATGCAAAGTAAATCAACATACTTAGGAACTATTCAAGATGTAAACGGAACAACTGTGAGTGTTGCACTTGCAAATGATTCTTTATCAGGATTGACTTATGTTGATGGAGAGGGTTATCGTATTGGTCAGATAGGGAGCTTTGTAAAAATTCCAATCGGATACATCGATTTGTTTGGTATTGTAACACAAGTAGGGGCAAGGTCAGTGCCAGAAAATCAAACTCAAAATCAACCTTATGGCAATCGTTGGCTTACAATCCAACTCGTGGGTGAAGGACAACGAAATGGAAAATTTGAAAGAGGAATATCTCAATACCCAACCATTAATGATGAAGTTCATTTAGTTTCTGAATCTGATTTAAAAAGAATTTATGGTCAACCCGACAAACCATATTTTGTAAAAGTAGGGCACATTGCAGGTGCTGAGTCAATTTCAGCATTGATTGATGTAAATAAACTCGTTACACGACATAGCGCAGTAGTAGGAACGACAGGGGCAGGAAAGTCAACAACAGTTGCAGGAATATTGTCTGCATTATCTGATTCAAAGAACTATCCGTCAGCGAGAATAATAATTCTCGACATTCATGGTGAATATAATCAAGCGTTCAGAGGTAGGGCAAACATTTTTAAGGTAAATGCAGATAAAGACCCCAAGAGTCAAGAAAAAGAATTATACCTTCCATTTTGGGCTTTAAATTTTAATGAACTTACTCAGATTTGCTTTGGAGATTTTAGCACTGAAAAAGAGAAGGAAAGAAGTGCGTTAATAGAAAGAGTGTTGGCTCAAAAGGAAAATACACTTTTAAAATATCCTAAGAAGGGGGTATTAAAAGAAACCCTTAGTGTTGACAGCCCGATTCCATTTAGTTTAAATCAACTTTGGTTTGATTTATGGAACGAAACATTTTTCACGTTTTACTCAGACAAAGGGAAAAAACCACTAAAGGAAAATTGGGCATATGAAAAAGATAAGGATGGCAATGAATTGAAGGGTGATGCTACAACTGCAACCCCACCGCGATTCAAACCAGTCAAAAATGTCAAAGAGGATGAAGAAAAGATTCAATATGGTCCAAGCACTTTGAATATTAGAGGGCAACTTGAAACACTTGGCTCTAAACTTAGAATCCCTAGATACGACTTTCTCCTTCATCCAGGAATCTTTACACCTGGGTTAGATGGAAAAGTTGAAAATGACCTTGATTCGTTATTGAAGGAATGGATTGGAAGCAACAAACCAATAACCATTCTTGATTTGTCAGGCGTGCCTATTGATATTCTTAATACTATTGTTGGAGTTTTATTAAGAATTCTCTATGAAGGATTGTTTTGGTCAAGGCGTTTATCTCAAGGTGGTAGACACAGACCGCTTTTAGTCGTAATGGAAGAAGCACACAATTATCTCAACGATAATTTCAAAGGCATTGCCTCAAGTGTTGTCCAAAGAATTGTAAAGGAAGGTAGGAAATATGGTATTGGGGCAATGATTGTAAGCCAACGACCTTCTGAAATTAATTCAACAATTCTCTCACAGTGTGGAACGTTTTTCGCAATGCGTCTTGCCAACGCTACTGACAGAGGGCATATCGGTGCCGCTTTACCAGATAATTTAGACGGATTAACAAATATGTTGCCGATACTAAGAACGGGCGAAGCAATTATTATCGGAGAATCGGTAAAATTGCCAATGAGAACAATTATTGAAGCACCCCCTAAAGACAAAAGACCAGATAGTCAAGACCCGATTGTTTATGATGAAACACCAACTGATTATTCATCACAACCGGGAGGTTGGGGAATTCCAATGGAACCCAATCCAAACTTTGAAGAATTCTTAGAAGTTTGGAGAGCACAAAACCCATTTCCATCAAGAATAGTAAAAGCGAAAAAATAAAAATGGATAGAACACCAGTTGATTCAACAAACATCACATCTATAGGATATGATGAAGACTCAAACACCCTTGAAGTAGAATTTCATAGCGGTGCTATATACCAATACTTCGATGTTCCCTTGAATGTTTATCAAGAGATGATACAAGAAAGCTCTAAAGGGCAGTATTTTGTTCAACACATCAAAGGTTACTATCGATACGTGAAAGTTTAAGACAAATGCCAATTATAAATATTAGCTCTTCAATTCCATTGAATAGAATTAAAAAAGTTGAAATCGGGAATCAAGTCGTTTTCAAATTCTCCTATACTTGCTTTTCTGGACATTAAAGATGGCTCAAAAGAAAAAAGTTTCTTTTATAGCTCAACGGTCTTTTACTAAGCCAGTAAAAGTCAATTTTAAAACCGCTGATGGTAATGTTTCCTTCACCGCCAAGAAGAAAATTACTAAACCCGTAAAGGTCACGTTTTATGTGACAAAAAAGGGGAAATAACTGATGCCAACAGGTAAAGCTGTTGCTAATATTATTTACCTAGACACAAACATCATTCTTGATTACACAGATAGAAGAGATAATGCATCAATCCACCTTTTAGAAACACTACGAAACAAAAAGAGATGGAAATGTTCTTCCTCGGTTTTCACAATGATGGAATTATGTGACGTGAAGAAAGACCATTTATTTTTTCAAAATACCTATGTCAAAAACAAATGGACAATTGATAAATTCTTGCGTGAAAGATATAATCGTAACCTTGTAAAATCTGATTTTGATGATATTACTGGTTATGTTCGAAATGTCAAGGAAACTTTGAAATTTATTGATTTTCTATATTTGACTGAAGATGGTTGGAAAATCGCTCTACAATTATCCACAACAACCAATCTCCGAACGGCAGATTGCATTCAACTTGCCACTGCAATAACCCTTCAATGTAATTCATTAGTGACAAAAGATAAATTTTTCCAAGATGTTGTAAAAGAATTAAACGACAAATCTGAAAATGAAATTATAAAAATTAAGAGCCCTCAAGTGTTAACCGAAGAAATCGAAAAGTAATCTTATGACTGAGCTTATTTGGGAAGGAAAGTTTAAAGACGGCAAGAAAGTTGCTCCTGTGCGGATACCGTTGCCATTTCAAACTATTGAGACGGTGAACGAAAGTGCAGAAGACCGGAAGAAGACACTTGATATGTTCGCAAACGGTAAACCAACTGAGTGGCGCAACCGCTTGATTTGGGGAGATAAAAAGTATGTTCTGCCGAGTTTATTGCCTGAGTTCTCCAGTAAAATAAATCTGATTTACATTGACCCGCCGTTTAACGTTGGTGCGGATTTTTCTTTTACGGCAACAATACCAGACAATCCCGAAACCGAAGATGATGAAACAACAGAATTTTTAAAAGAGCCGAGTGTGATAGAGCAGAAAGCTTACAGAGACACTTGGGGAAAAGGATTGGATTCGTATCTGTCATGGTTCTATGAGACTGTTGTGATGTTAAAAGAATTGCTTGCAGCGAATGGAAGCTTGTATGTTCATCTTGATGATAATGTTGCACACTACGCCAAAGTAATTTTGGATGAAGTAATGGGTATTGAATCATTTAAAAACGAAATAGTATGGAAACGCACTGGTGCGCATAATGACCCATCGAGGTATGGTACTATTCATGATGTTATTTTTTATTACACAAATTCAGAAGAATATACATGGAACCAACAGTACATTAGCCATTCTGAAGAAGCAGTCGAAGCTTCTTTTTCGTATGCAGAATCCAAAGACGGCAAAAAGATTATTAGATTAAAAAAAGAACAACAGCCGCCCGAAGGATATAGAAGATTTCAGACAGTTACCCTTAGAAGTCCTCATCCACGTCCCAATCTTCGCTATGAATTTAATGGATACAAACCGCATCCGAATGGTTGGTCCGTCAATAGAATAAGAATGGAACAATACGAAAAAGAAAAAAGACTCTTCTATCCGAGCTCTAAAGAAGGTGCATTACGGCTAAAAATGTATCTTGATGAATCATCTGGTGTTCCAGTCCAAGACCTTTGGACTGATGTAAAAAAAATAGAGGCGAGTTCTCTTGAAAGATTAGGTTATGATACTCAGAAGCCAGAAGCACTTCTTCAACGAATTATAAGGGCTTCTTCAAATGAAAGCGATTTGGTCTTAGATTGTTTTGCAGGTTCTGGTACAACAGCCGCAGTAGCGGAGAAACTCAATCGGCGCTGGATAACTTGCGACCTTGGAAGGTTTGCAATCCATACAACCCGCAAACGTTTATTGCAAACACCAAACGTAAAACCTTTTGTTGTACAAAACCTTGGCAAGTACGAGCGGCAAGCTTGGCAAGCATCGGAATTTCCTAACCCAGAAGATAGAGCAACACAAGAAAAAGCCTATCGGTCATTCGTTCTTCAACTTTATCATGCAGACGCGGTTAATGGTTTTAATTGGCTTCATGGAGTAAAGAGTAAGCGAATGGTACATATTGGTGCGATTGATTCTCCGGTTGCGCTTGGAGATGTAAAGGCAATAATACAAGAGTTTTGGAAATCTGTTGGTAAGTCCTCAGAAATCAAAACCAATGGCGTTGATGTGCTCGGCTGGGAATTTGCCTTTGATATTAATGAAACGGCAATTCAGCAAGCCGCTGCAAATAATGTTGATGTAAAGTTCAAAAAGATACCACGTGAAGCATTGGATAAACGAGCTGTCGAGCAGGGCGATATTCATTTCTTTGAACTTGCCGGGCTTGATATGAAAACTAAAACAAAAGGAAAAGTTGCCGAGCTATCGTTAAAAGAATTTGTTATTCCGCCGGATGATGTGCCTGAAGAAGTGAGAAAAGCTGTAACCCATTGGTCTCAGTGGATTGATTACTGGGCGGTCGATTGGAATTATCGGGATGATACATTTCACAACGAATGGCAGAGTTATCGAACCAAAAAAGAACCAAAGATTGACCTCTCCATCTTGCATGAGTATGAAGAAAAAGGAGAATATACGATAGTAGTAAAAGTGATTGATATTTTGGGCAATGACACGACCAAAGCATTGAAAGTAGTAATAAAGTAAGAACAAGGCGGCTATCAAAAAATGCCAAAAGGGAAAACAAAGTCAAAGAAACAACCTCAGCAACGAGGTATGTTTGACATTCAAGAATTCCTAGCCACAGCTCCGTGCGTTCCTGCACTTCGAAATGCAGTTCGTGCTTGGCGTGAATCGAATTATAAAGGTGTCACAGATACAACGGCAGAGTTACTTAGTTTTTGGTTTCATCCCGATGGTCACAAACTGCCATCTGGTAGTCGTTTCCGTTACCATCTTGCACAAAGAGAATCTATAGAATCACTTATCTATGTGTATGAAGTGGCAAAAGCTAGAAGTCGAAAGGCACTGTTGGAGCAATTTGCTTATAGTGAAAAGAATCTTCGTTTACCGCCGTATGATGATTTTGCCCGTTATTGTATAAAGATGGCGACTGGCAGTGGTAAGACGAAAGTGATGGCACTTGCAATCGCTTGGCATTATTTCAATGCTATGAGAGAAAATGATAAAGAGTTTGCAAAGACATTTTTAATCATTGCACCTAATGTCATTGTGTTTGAACGTCTTCAAACTGATTTTGCCGGGGGCAGAATATTTCGGACAGACCCGTTGTTTCCAAAACACTACGAAATGTTTTGGGACTTTGATTGCTATAGTCGTGGTGATAGTGAACGAGCATCGAGCGAAGGAGCATTATTCCTAACAAACATTCAGCAATTCTATGACCGTCCATCGAAGAATAACAATAATGAACCAGAAGTATTAACCGCATTGCTCGGCTCAAAGCCACAAACACAGAAATTAGAAATTACAGATTTTGATGAACGAATTGGAAAGCGAAAAGGACTTCTTGTAGTTTTGAATGATGAAGCACATCACACTCATGAAGAAGATAGCGAATGGAATAATGTTATCAGACGACTCCATATAAAACAAAGTATAGCATCTCAATTAGACTTCTCTGCTACACCACGTTATTCAAAAGGCGGATTGTTCGCCTGGACTATATATGATTATCCATTGAAGCAAGCAATTCAAGATAATATCGTAAAGAGACCAGTTAAGGGTATCTCCAAGATAGATGAAGCTCGGTCGAATGTCGTAAGTGTGAAATATGCAGGCTTCCTTACGGCAGGTGTCGAGCGTTGGAAAGAATATAACGAACAGTTGAAACCACTGAAAAAACGCCCCATCCTTTTTATTATGATGAACAATACAGATGAAGCGGATGATATTGGAGATTGGCTGCAAAAGAAATACCCTTCAGAATTCGGTGGAGATAAGACTCTTATTATTCATACCGACACTGCCGGAGAAGTCTCAAAAAAAGATTTAGACAAAGCTCGAAAGTTAGCACGTGATGTAGATGAAGATTCATCGTCCGTTAATGCTATAGTGAGTGTGTTGATGTTGCGAGAAGGATGGGATGTGCAAAACGTAACTGTAGTTGTTGGATTGAGACCGTACTCGTCAAAGGCTAATATTTTACCAGAACAAACAATCGGTCGTGGTCTTCGGTTAATGTTCAGAGGAAGCGGTGCTGAGTATACAGAGAGAGTAGATGTTATTGGCAATAAAGCATTTCTCTCTTTTGTAGAGGACTTAGAACAGCTTGAAGGATTGACACTAGATACTTTTGAGATTGGCAAAGATAAGTTAAAAATTATCACTATCCAGCCGGAAGAAAAGAAGAAAGATGCTGATATAGGTATTCCAGATTTATCACCATCTCTTGTTCGTAAGAAATCACTTGCTGAAGAAATCGCTTCGATGGATGTCATGTCCTTGAAAAACAATCCCCTACCTATCAGACAAGAAGCAGGAAAGAAAGAAACATTTATCTATGAGGGCAGAGATATTCTAACAGATGAACTCTTGCTTCAGAGAGAATATACCATTCCACCGGCACAAACAGCACAAGAAGTTATTGGGTATTATGCACGTAAGATAGCATCGAATGTGAAATTGCCATCTCAGTTTGCCGCACTTGTTCCAAAATTGAGGGAGTTCTTTGAATTTAAGGCATTCGGGAAACAGGTTGACCTTGAAGACCCTGCAATCGTAAAAGCAATGGGAACAAATTTGGTCAGCTATGTCGTGGTAAAAGAATTTGAGAAGGCGCTTAGAGACATTATAGTCGAAGATAAACAACCAGAATTGCTTACACCTAAGCGCATGTTATCCAATACTGCCCCTTTCCCATATTCAAAAAAAGTGCTAGTATCTAAAAAGAGTGTGTTTAATTTTGTCACTTGTGATAACGACCTTGAATATCGTTTTGCCAAGTTTCTCGATGGTGCAGAAGACGTTGAGGCATTTGCTAAATTGCCAGAGCAATTTGGGTTTTCAATAGAGTATCCTGATAGTCTCAGCAATATCCGTAATTACTATCCAGATTTTGTAGCACGAATGAAAGATGGAACTCATTGGATAATTGAGACAAAAGGGCGCGAAGATATTGAAGTCAAACGGAAAGATGATGCGGCTGAACGCTGGTGTGAAAATGCCACAAATCTTACTGGCACAAATTGGCATTATATCAAAGTTCCACAAAAAGAATTTGACGGTCTTCATCCTTCAAAATTTGAAGACCTAAGAAATGTTTTGAAGCTTCTTTAAGTAACGATTTAGTCGAATATATTGCTCTAGTTTCATATTACCTAAGACTATGAGTAAGATTGAAAAAACTTTAGAACTAAACATAACACATGAAATTCTTTCCCTAGCTGATAGCTTTTGGTGGTTTTTACAACCTGTTTCATTGAAAAGATATTGGCGTCCACATTGGCGTTTTCCTCTAATGCAGACTCCAAAATCATATGCGACAGGCTTACACATAAATCTGGAAGGCAAAACTGGTGGTGGCTATGACGTTTGTATAAAATCGCCTACTAATTTCCAAGGTGGTAATCCGCGATTACTTTTTATGCAATTCAAAGCTGGAATTGAGCAGCAGTTTAACATAAACCCCCAAAGTATTTTCTTTGGAGACGCCAGCCATCCCAATATTCATGTCGAGTTTGAAATAAATAGTAATAGTAATAAAAACCAGCACCGTTTATTAAGAGAACTGGCTGCAAATGCAGGGAACGGGAATGCGGTTGTATACGTATTTCCAAGAATTGTAAATGAGTTACAGCTTCAGCAAAATATCGGAAACCTTCTCAAGAAGACAAGTTTCATTTCTATCAACGATATTGATGCAAAAGCAACTGCAAATGGTGTTACAATAGACGACAATAATTCTCACAAATTTCGAACTTGTTACAATGACTATAATCGAAACGAGTTAAATTATTTCTTCTTCTTGTTTGGCAAGCAGAATAATCCGGGCGGAATGTTGGGTGAGATATTCGCAATTAGAATGTTTAGAGCTCTTCAAGAGTTAAAAAAAGCTCAGGTTGACCAATATCTTATTTCAAAATATCATATTATGGATGCTATGATTAGACACGTTCTTAACATAGGATTGTATTACTCTATATCGTTTTCTGACGTTGTAAAGCATTTCGAAAAATATCCAGAATTTCAAAAACGGTTTGATACTAAAGATTATTATGATAATGACTTACCTAAGGTATATCATATAGAGCGAACAGAAAACGAATTTGTATTAAATGTTTATAATGATATTGTAAACTCATTTTCTCCTTATTTCGAATGGATGGAAGAAATTCAATATTTTATAGATTCAAAAGTTCCTAATCCACCTGCAGAACATACAATTGAACTTGAAGCTGATGAACTTCGCTTCAGAGTGGCTGAAAATATTTTTAATATTGAAGATTATGATGATATTAATTACTCACTTCTTTAGTAGATTCTACAAACTTAAATTCAATCGTTTCCAATGAATACCGAAAGAGATTAATAGTCCTCTGCCAACATCACTGTCAGAACATGAGTGTGATGTCCAAAACATTCTAATTTCTTATCATAGTAATCAAACTTCCAAAACCAAGTTTTATCAAACAGTTCAATTTTACCAAAGTCATGCTCCCTGTAACTGTCGTTCGATTCGTTAAATTGGCTAAAGGTGGCAACGGCTGAGAGTAATACTACAACGCTATCTCCAAGAATGTCTATTGCATTTCGAGTTAATACCAACTGACCGAATATTCCTTCGACCAGAACATTACATTTTAGTTTACAGAGATTCATTCTGATGGTGTCATTAATATGAGCAAGTTGTTCGCTCGTATATGGTTCATAATCAATAATAGTAATCATAATATTCCAAGTCCTTTCGCAATAGCCTCAGCGCCAAGACTCATATTCGTTTTAGTGTTACAAGGAAAGAAATTCCTGCGAACGCCTTTTTCGTAATTCATACCCTTTGAAAACATCAAATCAATTATTACCGAATCCTTATCTAAGAGAATGAACCAATGATTTGAACTTTTGGTCTTAATCTGATAAGTGTGGTATGCTACTTTCATTTTTCTCAAACGATATGCAACGACTTCAGATAATCTATAACAGTAACCTCGGGTTGGGTTCTTTGGTGACCATTTGTCTTTCGAGACTGAATGACAGTATTCGTTACCAAGGGCGAGCAAGACTTTAATCAACTTGTCTGGATTAATTCTAACTCGTTTATACATTTCTGTTTTTGAGATTAGAGTCATTTTTTGAGTATTCATTGATGTGACCTTTCTTAAAGTGTTATTGAGAGATTTTGTGAATGATTATTTTTGCGATTAGTGTTCTGCTCGTTTTATCAAGTTCTAACCAGTTCTTACGGATTGAAACTTCGATAAAGTCTTGCTGAAAGTATTTGAAGGACATCAGCTTCAATCTTTCTTCATAAGAAATGGCTTCCCAAATAAGTTGAGCTGGTTTAAGAAAATCTGATTCGTTCATTGTGTTATCCTTTCTTATATTAAACGGCGTTCTGAAAGACTTGTGAAATTATCTTCTGTTACAATTATGTGGTCATACACTGGAATCCCGATTATCTTTCCGGCTTCTACGAGTTGTTTGGTTATTTGAATGTCTTCTTGACTTGGCTCAGGATTTCCACTTGGATGATTATGAGCTACTATAATAGAAGCGGCAGACATTAAAATTGCAGGTTTGAACACTTCACGCGGATGAACTAATGAAGAGTTGAGTATGCCTAAAGAAACAAGTGTGATACCGATAATCTTGTTTTTACTATTTAGACAAATCACATATAGTGCTTCTTGTGTTAATCCTTCAAACTTCGGACGAAATATCTCAACTGCTGATTCAGGCGAATTAATTTCTTTGTCGATTACAATCTGTTCTCCCACTCTTCTGGCAATCAATTCAAACTGATTGTATTTGTATGTTTTCATTGAGCACCTTCATTAAATAATCTGGTACTAGGATAACAGGAAGCCATCATGGAAGTCAAATTTTAGAGAGGAAAAGCGCGTGAGGAGACGGTTGGAAAGGTTACTCAACCATCAAAAAATGGAAATAATGGAAAGCTATGATTGAGAAATATGATAGGTAAATAAAAAAGCCAACTCTTGAAGTTGGCTTCGATATTATTATAGTAAGTATTTAAAATTGTATTCTATTGACTGCTGATTGTAGATGGGACGGTGTTAAGTGTGCATATATTTGGGTCGTGTTTACATCTGAATGACCTAATAAATGTTGTACTTCATAAATAGAAACGCCATATTGAACCAGCCAACTGGCAAAAGTATGCCTAAGAGAGTGAAAATGAATTTCTTCTGGAAGTCCAGCCTTCCGGGCGCACTTCTTAAAGTAATGTGTAATAAAATCTTTGTGGAAATTCATTCCATTTGATTTTGAGAAAAGATATTTTGTTCTTCGTTGTCTCAGTATTAATTCCATCAATTTGGGATGAATAGGCACTACTCGATTCTTACCAGATTTGGTTTGGAAATCATCTGAATTTGAAATCACTATCTGATTATTAGGTATATCTATATTCTCCCATCGAAGATTTACAATTTCAGAGAGTCGTAAACCTGTCAAAGCGGTAAATTGAATTAAATCTTTTATTGTAGTATTCTCAGCAAAAGTTAATAATGAATGCATTTGGTCATAAGTTAGAAAGACTGGTAATTTCTTTGGTTGTTTAATCTGTCTTACCTTTGCTAACGGATTGATTGGTAGTAAACCTTGTCGAACACTAAATCCAAGAATGGATTTTATTGAACGTGTGAAAATATTGATAGTGGATATTGAAATACCACGTTCTAATTCTCTGGCTCGTATAGTCTCGAATTCGTGTGGGGTATATTTATCAATCTGCTTATCACCAGCAAATACGAGAAATTTCTTACTAGCTCTTTCATAATCTGTCAGTGTCCTTTTCCTTAATACAGAAGTATTAAGAGAAATAAACATTTTCATATATTCAGAGAAAAGAGGGATTCTTTCTTCTTTTGTAGATTCGATTTGGAATGATTTTAGGAAGAGAAGAGCATCAGGTTTTTTGTTGCACTTTGTAGATTTCCAAGTGACTCTACCATCTGAATGTTTTAGACACAAGTAGTATTTTTTATTTTGTCGCTTGGTGAGATAGATTTTAGCGATTGACATAAGAACCTCTGGTTTGAAGGGTGAAGGTTGTTATGTCTGTGAAGAAAAGTGTATACCAACTGTATAACAGTTTCATACAATTGGTATACAAAATGAAGCAGATAATCCTTGTTTTTCGTAGCGGGGGGGGGATTCGAACCCTCGACCTGCGGATTATGATTCCGACGCTCTAACCAGCTGAGCTACCCCGCCGTAAGAAAAAGATAGCGGGCAAGCCCGCCAAACATTTCTCCCTTACACTTCAATATAAAAAAAACCGGTTCTATCTGCAACGGGAATTTCATTATTCTAAAGTTTCAGTTCTCGCCTCTAGCGTCTAATGCGGCACCAACAACATGACTAACTGCGGAAAAGGCATATCGGCTCAACTCCTCGCAGCATCTTTGCCCTTCTCACACCCTGAGTGATGCCCTTCGATACTGCTTTGCGATCGGTGACCCTGACGCCAGCGAGAATGTCGGCTCCAAACTCGAATAGGACTGGTGACAGCGGCGTCGTCGGCCCCAAGATAATATTAATTCCATTGCATCCAAGCTCGAGTAGTCGTTGAAGGGAATGATTAATGAGCGCGGTGCCAGTGATCAATATAAGATCGGATTTCGGCAGAACATCTTCGCACGCGAATGAAGGTAACTCGTTTCCTATGGGGTCGATCTCGAGGAGGTACGACTTGCGGGCGATTGCGGCGATCTCTTCGAAGAATGAAAATCGTCCAACAACTGCGACGACCTTGCCTCGTGCCTTGTCAGTGATGAACTTCTTCACATTTTCCCTTTTTCCCTTCGGCTCGATCAGGGAGTTGATTGCTGCAACCCCAATCGATGCCTCGAGCGGTTTCCACGAAAGGATTCGTCCTGCGAGATCCACCGCGGTATGCGAGGTGAGATCACCGGCATCCGTAATGTCAATTCGTTCGGAGCTTTGGTAGGTATTGCTCAGCCCGACGAACCTTGATTCGATTGCGGTCCATGTGATCCCGATCCATGCACCTTTGACGCGGTTATCATTACCCGCGACGCTCGCTAATAGTTTCTTTTCCAGTTCCATTGGTCTCATTCGTCAATATTTATAATTATATTATATAAAGGTATTAAAAAACGAGACCAATGAAAATATCCGCGCGGATTGTTTGCATCAATTGCGGATATGCAGTGTTGCGTAGTAGGTTCTTCCCGGCTCCGGATATCCTTCTGTGAGCGAATAATTCTCATCAAAGATATTCTGAATGCCCACGTCCATCACGAACTGTTTAAAAAGATTCAGGGACGTTTTTATGTTGTACACTGCGAATGAACCTGCCGTATAAATGCCATCGCTCGTACTATATCGTTTAGAATTGTACTCCATACTTGCGGTGATGTTGAAGAGGGGGAAAGGATAGATGCTCCCGGAGATTACGATCTTGTGGTCGGGCGTATCGAGAAATTTGACGCCTGGGTTCGAGATATTCTCTCGTTTGAGGAGAGTGTAATTTGCATTTGCGCTGAGCATTGCAACAGGATGTGCCTCGATTTCAACTTCGCCGCCATAGTAGCGCGCTTTCCCAAGATTCTGCATCTGGCTGAGATTTCCCTGTACGTTGCTTACCTGCTGAATGACATCTCCGAGGTCGTTGTAGAACGTGCTTACCTTGTAAGAACCGATTGTGCCGATCATCTCCTGATAGGCAACATCGTAGTTGATCGCATGCTCAGGTATCAACTCAGGATTCGGAATTGCAGTGCCAAGCTTGTACGAATAGCGGTCTTTCATTGTAGCAAAGCGTGTTTTACGCGCGATGCTGAAAGAAATCTGCCTCGTAGCTGACAAGTCGAAGATTCCGCCGATCTGGACATTCAACGCATGTGTGTCATCCATCGGGAAGTCAGAGATGACCCCTGTTCTGCTGTTGTAGTCCTGTGCCTGCAATTCCTTCCGGAGATCGTAACTGATGCCACCGATGAGCGAGAATTGTTCGAAGATGCGGTACACATCCTCAACACCGATGGAGGTGATCGCATCTTGCATGGTTCTCACTGGTTCGCCGAGGTTGTGCTCGCGATGAATGTCATCCTTCCAGTGAAACGCCAGCGTGAGGTCGTGTTTGTTCACCCACGCCGTCTTTCCTTCAACCACCGCGCCCCACGTATCGTCGTTGTAATAACTCTGGAACGAGCTTTTTTTCAATTGCGTTGTGTATGTCGCGTCGTCGTAGGCGAATAATGTGTTCTTGAATTTGTCGTGGAAGAATCTGGTTTTTATCAGGACGTTGTCGGAAGATGCCTTGTTACCGAGCAATGTTTGAGAAATGAAGTACTCGCTAAACTTGTCCCAATCGGGCCACTGCCAGTACCGCACCGGACTTCCGGCATTATACCCGGCATAGACCGGATTTCCTTTTTCTCCCTGCTGGTTGATGTAGGTGAATGAATATTCGTCAGTCTCGTTCGGTGTGAGACCGGCCTTGATGTTGTACTTGGTATCCCGTCGGTACGAATTGTCGCGCTCGCCTCCGTTCTCCGTCGAGGTCGGCACGAACGATTTCGATAGAGGATACGAATTCTGCCTCAGCCGAGACGCACTGCCGGTCACGTAATACAATTCTTGATTAGTGCCGAGATTGATGGCATAGTCGTACTCGCCAGTGTTCATGGCGCCGATAGAGAGGTCGTACTCGTACAATCCAGTCGGTTTTCTCGATATGAGATTAATTGCGCCTCCCATCGCATTTGGGCCATACAATACTGACGAGAATCCCTTCGTTATTGTAATCTCAGAGAGATCGAACGTTGTGAAGCGGGCCAGATCAACGTATCCATCATAGGGGACATACTCGGGGATGCCATCGATAAAAATCGGCACCTGTCGAAGATCGAAACCGCGCACGTACACCATCGATTCGTTGCGACCGCCCACGTTTGACAGAGAAAGTCCTGAGAGAAGATCGAGGGCGTGCGAAGCATCGAGCCGGTGTTGATTCTCCAACTCGGATTGCCGGATGATGTTTTGTTGGAATGGCGATGATACATTTTCTTGTGTGCCCATGACCACAATTTCACCGAGGTAGAAAATCTTCGAACTATCCTTTGGATCTTCAACTTTGCAGAGCGCTGAAGCTTGGAGGACGAGGCAAAGAAAT
>JBEKLV010000330.1:0-3259 GCA_050008835.1 Bacteroidota bacterium
ATGAACTACGACAAGATAGTTGCAAAAGTCCGGGAACACTTTCTCAATTCGGTTGATGGAATCCATTAAAGTAAAAAGATTAAAATTATTCTAACAGATTCTAAACAAAAATAACAGCGGGGTTGCGCCTTGGTTCGCTCCTACGTTGAAAACTAAACTAAGAAAGAAAGGATACTTGTCATGTTAGTTACTATTGCTGTCATTCTTATTGTGTTATGGCTCCTGGGATTAGTTTCTTCCTACACCATGGGCGGATTTATTCACGTTCTTCTTGTTATCGCTATTGTGGTCATCTTGGTTAGAGTCATTCGTGGACGAAATGTTGTGGATGGGACAAAGAATTGATTTCAAAATGTGACCGTACACGAACCGTAAGCGAAAGGTTTGAAGTCATTTTTTACTGAATGTAGCTGCGCTAAGGTTTTTGATAAAGTCAGCTTATAAGAAAGCAAAGATCGCAGATAGATAATTGTAAATATTGAAAGACTTCACGAAGATGGAAAATAAAATTTTGCAGCAGCTCCAAAATTTAGACCAGGGAGCAGCAACTATCCCGGAAGAGTATTCTGAGATTCCTTCTGATTCAATAGTTAAAAGATTTTTCTTAGAAGTATCTTCTCTTACTTTTTTTACTCTGCGCTTTTTCAAAGAAGCACTTAAACCGCCGTATGAGTTTAATGAACTGATGGAACAATCTTTCCTGGTCGGTTACAGATCTCTTCCTTTGGTAGGTATTACAGCCTTTATCATGGGGCTTGTGCTCACTATTCAGTCAAGACCCACGTTGGCAAAGTTTGGAGCGGAATCGTGGTTGCCTGCGATGGTGGCAGTTTCAATCATACGGGAGATAGGACCGGCGATAACCGCGTTGATCTTTGCTGGAAAGGTTGGATCGGGAATCGGGGCAGAGCTGGCTTCAATGAATTCAAGCGAACAAATAGATGCGATGCAGGTATCATGGACCAATCCGTTCAAATATCTTGTTGTTACAAGAGTACTTTCTGCAACATTGATGCTTCCGCTCTTGGTAGTATTTGCCGATACTATTGGTTTGTCCGGATCATTTATCGGCGTCAACTTAAAAGGAAATGTAAGCGCCCATCTATTTTTCTCGCAGGTATTTCAAAGTCTCGAATTTGCAGACCTTTTTCCAGCTTTCATCAAGTCTTTTTTCTTCGGATTTGCAATTGGAATTATAGGAAGTTATAAAGGATATAATTCAAATAAGGGAACAGAAGGAGTTGGGAAAGCGGCTAACTCAGCTGTGGTATTCGGATCTTTAATGGTGTTTATAATTGATATGATAGCGGTACAAATTACAAGTCTGTTTCAAAGCTAAATCGGGTAATCAGAAGAATGAAAGCTGATGCTGTCTCCATAAAAACGAAACATGATACGAAGCAAAATACCACTATCGTCGTTGAAATGGAACATCTTAGAAAATCTTTTGGCAATAATCATGTATTGCGGGATATTAATCTGACGATTCATAAAGGGGAAAGCGTTGTTATTCTTGGCAAATCCGGAACTGGTAAATCAGTACTCATAAAATGTATTGTGGGGTTGGTTGATCAAGATGAGGGTAAGCTTGTTATCCTTGGACAGAATATTTCTGAACTCAAGGATAAAGAGCTCATGGAAGTGCGCAAAAAGATCGGTTTCCTTTTCCAAAGCGGTGCCCTCTATGATTCCATGACAGTGAGAGAAAACCTTGAATTCCCGATTAGAAGACAATTACATTCAATATCGAAAGACAAAATGAACTTGCTGGTAAAAGAAGCATTGCAAAATGTAGGACTTGCTGAAGCAATTGATAAGACACCTTCAGAGCTTTCCGGTGGTATGCGTAAAAGGCTGGGTCTAGCCCGAACATTGATTTTAAAACCCGAGATAATGCTTTATGATGAACCTACAACCGGGCTGGATCCGATAACATCAAAAGAAATAAGCAAGCTCATCCTCGAAGTACAAAATAAATACGATACTTCTTCCATCATTATCACACACGATATTGAGTGCGCCAAGCTCACAGCAAATCGAATCATAGTGCTCAAAGATGGAATATGCGCTGCAGAAGGATCATACACCGGTCTCCAGAAATCGACAGATACATGGATACGATCATTCTTTGAATAAAGAATCAGACACAGTATAAGAGTAGATCAAATGAAAAAAGACACAAGTAATAAAATCAGGCTGGGAATATTTATTTCCCTTGGAATAGCGATTTTTATCGTAGGAATATATTTTGTCGGTGAGAGGCAGCAATTATTCAGAAGCACTTTTCGCGTGAGCGGAATATTTAAAGATGTTGCCGGTCTTCAAGCAGGAAATAACGTGCGGCTCTCAGGAATAAATGTGGGGACTGTAGACAATATTAGTATAGTAAGTGATACTTCCATTAGGGTAGAAATACTAATTGATGAAAGCACTCGGAAATTTATAAAGAAGGATGCGGTTGCAACTATTGGCTCGGATGGGCTTATGGGGAATAAAATTTTAATTATAAACCCCGGGACAGGTGGAAAAATGGAAATAGAAAACAACAATATTGTCCAAACAATCCAGCCAATAAATATGGATGATATTCTGATATCATTAAAAGCATCTATTGATAATACATCCAATATCACAAGTAATTTGTCTAAGATTACAGGCAGCATCCAATCAGGAAAAGGAACAATAGGAAAGCTGTTAATGGATCAATCCCTGGCGCAAAATTTTGATTCTTCCATTGTTAATCTAAAACATGGTTCAGAAGGATTAAGAAATCTTATGGATAGTGCAAAAAGCAGCTTCACACAAAATTTCGATTCTACGTTCGTTAACTTAAAGGAGGGTTCAGCCGGGTTTAAAATACTTGTGGATAAGGCAAAGAAAAGTTGGCTGCTGTGGGGTTTTTAAAATGTGAATTTTTTATCTCATTCCCAATCTCTATTTGGAAATACATTTAAGTTTCATTTCACTTCGCAATATTGTAATATGAAACTAAGTTTTTAAAAAACACTCACAAGTAGAACTCCAGTTCAAGGCTCCCGAATCGAAGCAGGGGTCGAAGACACATTTCCTCAAGTTTTTGAATCTAATCGTCGGAGGAAACCGGCACCCGAAAAGGTGACTAAGCTGGAATCGTTATGAAAACTCGTCTCGTCAGGATCAAAGATTACGCCACGCTATTGAGAGACACGTTCCGGCGATGGAGGGACGTCCGACCAGAGCTTTTGGCGGGAGGGCTGGCCTTTTTTGCGATTCTCTCGGC
>JBEKLV010000331.1:0-3252 GCA_050008835.1 Bacteroidota bacterium
TACGAGAACAAAGAAGATGACGACCATATTTATGCAGTCTACACGTTGAATGGCGGTGGTCCAACTATCACTCTGGAAACTTCAGACAGCGATATTGAAATTATGAAGATGTCTTCAAAATAATCATAGAATGTTTGCAAGTGTTTAGCCATAGCCGTCATCTTTGATGACGGCTTTTTTTTTGTTATAATTACTAATATTAAATTCTTCATAACTCAAAGGGAATGTGCGATGAAAACTCCATCTTTTATTTTGGCGGCTTGGTTCTCGATATCGCTTATGGCTGCCCAGGATATCCGCCCCATGCGTGATAGTGTTGGTTATTGTTGGAATTTTCAGCAAATGACGCGGCTTATTGATTATCTAGCATCGATTGAACAGGATTCCGTACCTTATAAGGATTTTGTTGCCGGTATTTCTCCACATGACGATTTTCTTTATGCCGGGCATGTTTATTATCCTCTCTTCCGATCAATCAAACCTAAGGAAGTAGTTATCTTTGGTGTAACACATGGAACAGTAAGGAAAGAAATTGGGGATCCGCAGGGAATTCTGCTGCTTGATGAGTTTAAATCTTGGGCCGGCTGCGATAAAAACATTGTAATATCCCCCCTTAGAGAATTTATAAAGAGCAGACTCGATACACAATATTACCGCGTCACTAATAAAGCGCATCGGCTTGAACACTCAATCGAAGCTATGATCCCATGGCTTCAATATTTCAGCCCGAATGTAAAAATCACACCCATTATGGTGACTTCCATGTCATTCGAGCGAATGGATGAGTTGGCTGAAAAACTGAGTATCGTTATTTCTGAGTACATCAAGAAGAACCAACTTGTTCCTGGCCGTGATTTATTCTTCCTTTGCTCATCGGATGCTAATCATTGTAGAGATTTTAATAATATTATTTGGGGAGAAGATACTACTGCTCACACAAAAGGGATTGAAAAAGATCAACAAATTGCTAATCGAGATCTATCCGGAAGGATTGATACAATGAAAATCCGGGACTTCACGGAAGAAATGAAGAATAAAGTATGGTGCGGTAAATTTTCAATTCCATTCGGCCTACTGACAGCACAGAAGACGATGGTTAAGGCGTACGGTAAAAGACTTTGCGGAACGATCCTCCGGTATTCAGATTCTTACACGGAAGGAGTCATTCCATTGAAACAGACTGGCATGGGAATAACCGCGCCATTTTCGCTCAAACATTGGGTCGGATATCTATCGGCTGGGTTTTATTTAGAATAGAATTATATTTACTGATTTTGAAAAAATTAATCAAATTAGCGACAAAATGAAAAGTCAACTATGAGCCTGTCAACAACACATTTACCTTCTCATCGCATTGCGCTTGTCCAAGATTGGCTTACCGGGATGCGCGGCGGCGAGAAGATTTTAGAAGTTTTATGTGAATTATTTCCTGATGCAACAGTTTTCGCACTGCTTCATAATGAAGGAGCAATGTCACCAACTATCGAGCGGATGAAAATAAAAACGTCTTTCATTCAACACTTGCCAATGAAGGCAACAAAGTACCGGAATTATTTACCGCTGATGCCGCTCGCAATCGATTCGATAGATTTCTCCGGATATGATCTCATAATTTCAACGAGCGCCGCTGTGGCAAAGGGAGCAATTCCGAAAGATGGTGCAAAACATATCTGCTATTGTAATTCTCCCATGCGGTATGTCTGGGATCAGTATGAGGAATATTTCGGAAAAAGAAATGCTGGATTTGTGACAAGATCAGTAATGGCTTTAGTGGCGCCATATCTTCGTCGATGGGATGTTCAGAGTTGCAACCGCGTTCATTATTTTATTGCAAATTCTCACAATGTTGCCGAACGCATCTCGCGTATTTATCATCGTACATCGGAAGTTATTTACCCACCGGTCAGCACCGATCAGTTCACAATTTCTGAAAAAAATGATAGCTATTATTTAGTTGTCAGTGCATTGGTTCCCTATAAACGGGTTGATCTTGCAATTAAGGCATTCAACAAATATGGTGAGAAACTTCTCGTTGTCGGCTCGGGCCCTGAGCGAGAAAAATTGGAGAAAATGTCAAACAAGAATATAGAATTTCTTGGTTGGCAGAGCGGCGAGAGTCTTGCGAAACTTTATACCGGATGCCGCGCTTTGATTTTTCCGGGAGTTGAAGATTTTGGCATCGTTCCACTTGAGGCTATGGCAAGCGGCAAACCAGTTGTAGCATTTGGAGAAGGTGGTGCATTGGAAACGGTTGTTGCAGATGGTGTTTCGCCAACCGGTATTTTTTTCTATGAGTCAACCGTTGAAGCACTTAATACAGCTATTAAATCACTTTCAAAAATGAAGTTCGACCCGTATGCCATTCGCCAACACGCGGAGAAGTTTGACCGAATGATCTTCAAACAGCAGATGATTGATTACGTTGGACGACGGCTAAAAGAATAAATGAAGTGATTCGGCATGTTATGCCAGCTTTATTTCCATCCCTTCAAAAGCGCCGAAACATTGCACAGAAGATTTTTGCGTTGAAAGTAATTTCTGCGCATGTTTCACTATTGCGTCAATTGTGGCATCATCATGCGATGGGTCATGATGGTATAATGCTAACTGTTTCACATTTGCTTTAATTGCAAATTCCACAATTGATTCGATTGGGGAGTGTCCCCAACCGACCTTTGATCGATATTCTTCCACTGTGTATTGCGCATCACTTACGAAGAAGTCAGCTCTACTTATAAACTCAATGAACTTTTGATCCAGCTCTGCACCGTACTGTGACGCAAGCGGATCTTTGCGGGCGGCATGAAGTGTGTACCGATAAGGCTCGTTATCCGTAGCATAGATGAATGTCTTTTCTCCATCGAAAATTTTATAGGCGAGCGTCATAGCAGGATGGTTCATATAGAACGGTGTTATCTGCAAATCGCCCATACGGAATGGTTCGCGGACTTCCTGCATGACAATCTGTGCGTTCAAATCACCTAACGGTACCGGGAAATATTCTGAATCCATCTGAAATTTAAATAAATCTTTGAGACTTTTATCGCGTGCCGGTGGTCCATACACTATGATCTGGAAGTTTTTGTTATATGCCGGCATGAAAAAAGGAAATCCTTGTATGTGATCCCAATGTGTATGGCTAATGAAGAGATGCAGTGTGACTGGCTGCGATTTAAATTCATTGAGAAGAAGATTGCCAAGATCTCGGATGCCGGTGCCAGCGTCAAAAATGAGTATTTGTTTTCCAGCACG
>JBEKLV010000332.1:0-3241 GCA_050008835.1 Bacteroidota bacterium
CAAACGTGTTGGTTGGAGGCGCAAACGCACACTCGCTTTAAGATCTGCAACTGGATAAAGCTGGTCACTTGGAATATAGACGACAATATAATCGCCATCATAAGTTGTGAGCTCAAAATCATTTTCATCAACGATTCCATTGCCATTCACATCACCGATGTACTTATAATTTCCGGTTCCCTTCGCCACTTTAATAAATATACGTTCCAAGCGCGCGGATCGCTGATTCGAAAATTCATAATAGAGATCGGCTTCCACAGCACGTTGAAGAGGAGTATATCGTGTTTCAGAGCGAACTAGTACAGCATCAGAGTTTAAATTTCCCCGCAGTTTAAATTCATCTGTAAACTCCACATTACGAACACTCAGCGTTAACGAGCTAGATAAAGATTGCCAGTCTTTCAACTGCCAACTGTAGAGCTGCGTAACAGATCGTGACGCACGGCTCAATGTTCCATTGGCAGCACTGTCTTCCGTTCGTATTTGATATTCGGCAGAGACGGTCATTCTCCAGAATTCGGCAGAGACAAGGCGCGGTGCAATTTCCAAATAACGAAAACTGCCTTGGCGCAGCGAATCTTGTCCTGTGGTTGAATCTTTTCGTTCTTCTGTTTCAATACGAAGACTGGGATGCCACTTAGCAATTTCATATTCCACTGTCCCACGTTGGCGGATCCATTTCGATTCATCTTGTAAAAGTTTGTTGGATGTATTGATAATCTCGACCTGATACTGAGCTTTTGGCAAACTCGAATCCGCAACTCCAAGATTGATTTGCGTTCTAGTGGAATGAACTTCGCCTGGACGATTCAGCACACCATAAAATACTGCACTATTCAGGCTCCGTGTTGGAAGATATGCCAGAGAGAATTCCTGAATTTCTTCGTTGGCAACTGCCGCTTCGCTGAGATTCCATTTCCTATTGAACTCCACTTCATTTACACGATCCAGCGGAACGAAGCGTCGATCAACAAACCGATCGGAAATGCGCGCATCTACCTCGCCTAAATTCTTTCCATCTATGAATAGTCGTTTCGGATTGTAGCGGGCGGCAAATGTGAATGCACTGCCTTGAAGACTACTTGAATCCTGGTTGGCAAATCTGTTTTGATTAAAATTGCTCATTGCATATTCACCGGAAACAGAAAAATCAGATATGAGAGATACTTGTCCATTCACGTCAAAAACTTGATGAAGCTGCGGCATAGGCAAAAATTGAAGGGGAAGATAATTTCCCTGGCCAATTCCCGCAAACTGAAATTGTCCGGCAGCAATACGTATGTATCCGGTAGATGTATCGGGCACAAGATCCACAGGTGAAAAACTTACCGAATAGAATGCAAGCGAATCTCCCGGTGCATAGATAAGTATAGGATAATGCCTGCCATTAATAAGTGTATCCTTCAAAATGTATTGACCTTTAACGCTATCCGATCTTGTAATTCCAGATACAGATGCCTTCATACGATCTGCGCCACTTTGCCGAAGAATAGCGCGAGTTGTATCGTTCAACGTTACATCAATCGGAGAATCCGGATCATCTGCTTCTTGTATAAAAGATGCGTTCAATTTTAATCTGTCATTGAACGCTTTTCCGCTTACGGTGGTTGCAACAAGATTGCGAATAAATTGTTGATCGGAGTATTCAAAATCGATTACAATTCGCGATGCATTAGTAATCAATCGACGGCTGGAAAACGTCACTTCTCCGTTGGCATAATCGATAGTATAATCATTCACATCTCCGCGTGTCATTAATGTACCGTCTAAATAGACTCGCTCACTTCCTGCAATTATGAGCAAATGATTTTCACCGTTTGCTCCCGTAAGTAGGTATGGGCCTTGTACACTTTCCATTCCTTGAAATTGATTTGTAGTGTACTTGCCGCGCGCTGTAGCTCCGGTGAAAGATACTGAACCATCGACATCAGAACCTACAATATGATTAAATGAGGCAATACCCTCCGCACCCTGCAATTTTCGATTTAGCTGGCCGAACTCGCCTCCTTCTTTCTGATCAATGTGCAAATTGAAATCCCCGAGTGTAACGGAATATTGCGGATGTTTTATTTCAACATAAACTTTATCAACTTCTCGAAGCGTTTGCGTTGTCCCCTCTGGTTGAATTGGCGAGTTCTCGTCTGTAAGCGATGCCGTTACATCAATATCTTGAGCAAGTTTGCCTGCAAGCTGCATACGAAAACCGGAACTCAACGAAAGATCTTGATTAGAACCGACAGAAAAACCGCGGACAATTGATCCGCTTTTTTGCAGACCTGGACCGAATAAATCTTCAGAAAGTAAGCTGCGCGATTGCTGCGAGATAAATGTTTTATTACTTCCAACAGAATCATGTCGTATCTCTAATTGTCGAAGTGCATATTCATGTTTGAAACTGATCGGAAGCGTGCGGTACGTTACCGACATTATGTGAGTAATGGTATCGGAGACTATTCGTTTGAGTTGAGTTGAAGAAAACAGAATTTGACCATAACGATAATCTATCCTGTAATCCTGCAAATGCTTTAAATGCAATGTTGAGTCAATAAATATGTGCTCGCTTCCTTCAACAACAAATTCGTTTGGAAGTTGATAGACTGTATCAAGTTTGATGAGTGTGATAGTAACGGAGTGGAGACCAAAAGAATTTATCGTTCCGGAAGATTGAGCGGAAAGACGGGCTGAGTGAAATAACAAGACAAGAACAGCGATAGAAAGTAAATACTTCATTGAGTGTGTTGAGGACATTCCTTCAAAATAGATTTGTTTCAATATCTCATAATTTCCTCCTAAACGCACACTATATCGTTTTATTACAGATGAGCGCGAATATGTTTATTTAAAGATAACGAAGAGAGTTAATTGTTACAACTTTTTTGTATAAAGAGATGAATAATAAAAAATCCTTCTCGATAGTTTCCGAATAATAACGGAGAATCGCTTCAGAACTTTTTCACTTCAACATACTTTAAATCACCGGTTCGAAAATAGACCCAAGTGACAATCAATAGTGTCATCGCTCCACCGAAAACAGCCGAAGGAACAGTCCCCATCAATTTTGCGGCAAGTCCGGATTCAAAGCCGCCAAGCTCATTAGATGATGCGAGGAACATCTCATTCACCGCCTGTACCCTGCCGCGCATTTCATCGGGAGTCATTACTTGTAATATCGTTGCTCGAATAACGACGCTGACACTATCGAAAGCACCGCTTATAAATAGCATTGCAACCGAAAGTACCA
>JBEKLV010000333.1:0-3217 GCA_050008835.1 Bacteroidota bacterium
AGCGTTTTCACCCGGACTTTGATGAGAAGAGAAAACTTCTGCCGCTCGGCTTGGAATAACACGAAACTTCATCCCGATCTGCTTTAGCAGATATTTTCTTCGTGGTGATTGAGATGCAAGAATCAAAGGTTTCATTGAACTGCCTAAAAACAAAAAAAGCGATGCAGAATGATCGCTTGATAAAAAAAATCTATGTTAAATCAAACTCAACGGAACATCGCCTTGATACTGCCCCATGTACGTTTTGCCGCCGAACTTGCGCCTGTGTTATACCTTACATTCATAATATTACTCACGCCTTGAGGTCCACTTGACCCAACAGCAATGACCTTATATTTAAAAAATTGATCTACAGTTTTATATAAATCGTTTTGATCGTCAAAATAAGAACTCCCCTGCTCAACAACACCCACAATGGCAAATTGGTCAGAACCTCCACTGCTTCTATATACTTCATAGCGATAATTAGCGCTCGCTGATACATTCGTCCAATCTAAAGACAGCCTGATATAACCAGTACAAGGTTCGACTTTGGTGATAGTAGGAGCGTTTTGCCCGAGTACTATTCCTGTCAAAAAACTAAGCAGAATGATAGTAGGGAAAAAATATCTATAGCCCAATTGCATGGTTTTAATATACTTTTTGATTTTGAATTACGCAAGTATTGAATACATCATTTTTACAATTGAATCCGTTTTTTACTTGACACGAGTCATAAAATTTTTAAATAGTTGACTTAAATAATGAATTTTAGCGTAATTATTCTATCTTGCGTGTGAAAATAACATCCGATAACTCCGATACTATCAAACCGAATAGAATCAACACTCCTCCAATGACTCCCATCATTCCGATTTGTTCGCCAATAATAAAAAAAGCAAAGATTGCAGCAATAGGCGGTTCCATCGAATAAATAATTGCACTCCGTGTCGGTGTTGTGAACTTCTGATATTTTGCCATCATATATAACGCAACAACAGTAGGCATTACCGTTAAATAAGCAATGTTCAACATAAAATTGAAAGTCAGATTTAAGTGTGCTGTTTCTAAAAACGGAATCGCTATTGCGGCAAGAATTGTCGTTGAAGCAAACTGAATAAAAGTCAAATGTGCGGGGTCGTGTTCTTTGCCATAGACACCGAGATAAACGGTGTATATGCTGAACAAAACAGCACAAACGAGAGTCAGCGCATCACCAATATTAAACTCTGATCCTTTGGGGGATGTCAACAGATATAAACCAATAGCAACTAGCACAACGCCGATAATATTTCCTATCTTTGGTGTTTTGCGCTCGATAACGAGCTGAAATATTGGCGTGAAAACAACTATCAGTCCTGTGACGAATGCAGATTTTGAAGCAGTCGTGAATTTCAACCCGATTGTTTGCAGCATGAAACCGAGAAAGAGCAGTACGCCAAGAACTAGACCCTTAGTGATTCCATCCTTTGATATCGTTCGTAGTCTTCGGAAGAAGAGCGCGGCAAACAGAAGTGACGCTATAAAAAAACGAATGGCGACATAGACAAAAGGAGAAGCATTCTCGAGAATGAATTTAGTGAGAACAAAAGTGCTGCCCCAGATGATCGTTAAGGAAAGTAAATATGATTCCGCGCGTGTTCGGGATGTCAACCTCATTTCACTCACAAATTATTATCCGATTGGCGGGTACGAGGCAAAGAGTTTTCCCCACTGCGACTGCTTCAGCCACTTCTTATAAACAGGTCGATCAATCAGCATCCATCTATAATAATCATGATAGATTTCCGATCCTAGAATGAAAAGATGGACAACAGGAGTTCGGAAAAAAAAGCTTTGTATTCGTTTCAATGGACCGAACCAAAATATTGCTGCCGCGACTTTAACAGCATTTGTTCCGACAGAAAAATTCCAATTCACGTTGGAGATGTCATCTCCAACAAGTTTAATTTCCCGCGGATCACCGCAACCTAACCCGCACTGATTTGCAAGATTGATGTACTTAATGGAAAGCGGATTAAAACCCATCATTTTTGCAGAAACGGAATCAATCGCTACTTGATCAGCACTCGCAAGAATAACATTTTTTTCTACAGGAATCATTGTCCGAGGCCCAGGACCATTGCCGGCCGTCGTGCCATCCATGACAGCAAATACCCCGGAGTGTATCTCCTTTTGTATCGCCAATAAATCCACAAGTGTTTCATGAATCCATGAATGCGTATAATGACGGTATGTATTGAGCAACCCTCCAAACGCGTTTTTCATTGCCCCAGTAGTTGTTGTATGAATATGGCATTTTATGGTAGGTAAATGAAGAACATTTTTACCAAAAAAATAATCAGGGATACGAATCCCATCATCGTAGATTTGATCAAGAACAAGCATTGGTGATTTTGGTTTATAATCAACCCACTTCATATCACCATCCTTAAAGTTGAAGAGAACCGGAATCTGATATTTCTTGAACAACGGCATATATTTGTTAAGATCTTCACCTTTAAATGCATCCGTTACAACTGTTTTATTCTGCACACACACAATATCGTTAAAACCATTTTTATTCAATCCAAGAATCGTGCCCTCAAGTTGCCATGGTGTTGTATTTGCACTTGGGAAGGGGAAATGCCATGAGATATTATCTTTCAGAATTGTGGTTGCACCGGGTTTCAGTGCATCCTTTATTCCGGCAAGCTCCATTGCACGCTGAATATCTTCTAGCACTGTTTGCGGTGTCGTTTTCACGACAGCTACTTTCGGTGTGCAAGTTGGAAGATTAGAAATTCTTTTTGGAGATTTCGGTTCCGGTAATTTCATATTAGAATATCCATCTGGTTGTATCGTGGTAATAAATTATAAATACGCAAGTAATAAACCATAACAGAATGTTTACCATCAAAGGTGCATCGCTCAGCAATAAGTGCATCGGATTGTCATCTGTCTTTCGACCTCGCATAAGAAAGATGTATCGAAAAATGCCAAATAATACAAATACCGTGGTAAAGATAAGATTCTCTGTTCCATAAATAGTCACAGTACGTTCGGCAACAGTATAGAGAGCGTACGAAATTGCCATTCCGGACGCTGCCACCGTCATGATTTGATCCATGAACGCCACATCGTATTGCTTCAATACCGGACGTGAAGCATAGGAATCTGTTGCGGCACTAAGCATCAATTCGCCACGCCGTTTGGAGACTGCAAGGAACACCGAGACAAATAGTGTGCATAGTATTAA
>JBEKLV010000334.1:0-3216 GCA_050008835.1 Bacteroidota bacterium
GATGGCAACGAATATCATGAACACCATCATGAACGAGAGATGCCAGAAACTGCGATATCCAGCATTGAAGAATCCAAGGCCCATTACGTAAGCTACGCTGGTACCCCAGTCACCATCGAGGATTGCTGCACTGCGGAGCCATCCGAGAACACGCGGTCGGCTTGTAGCATATTCCTTCACTCCAGAAGGCGGGAGTGAAGTACTAGAACCGTCGAGATCCAAAATTTAAATTCCGAATTCAACAAAGGAAAACCGAGGCCGTTGAATGACCTCGGTTTATCAAAAGATGGGGATAATATTACTATTTAAAGCGAATGGAAGCAATAACTTTCTCAAATGCAGGCAGGAAGTCCTTCTTCATTGGAGAATAATAATTTAAGAAAATGCGGAATATTTTATCGTTTTTGACAATAAAATAGACTCGACTATCAACATTTTTTACAAGGGAGTAATCTAAATAGATTGCTTTTTCTCCGCCAATTGTCGTATTTCCCTTGGACGAAGCCTTAAAGAATTTCGAATTCTGGTCCACCACCTTCTCCAACGAAAGTTTCTTTGCTGGCCTCACATCAATATCAATCGTACAATCATTTCTCGAGTCTTTATTAGTTCCCATAAATCTTACTGCCGATATCACATCTCCCTTCTTTGCCACATCACTCGCACCAAAATTAGCAGGATGTTCCAATTGGAGATTGTTATCTGAATACCGTTCGGTTTGTGCAATTGGAATTGCAGGATCGATGCCTTTTTCAATAATAATTTTCTTAGGCAAAGACAATGATGCCATCAATGAATCAAAAACAAATTTATTAGGTTCGAGCATATTGTTGAAGGCGGAATATTGCACATAGTAAATTGTAGAATCTTTCAACGTAGCAACATAAATCGCGTGTATTTTTGTATTCTCATCATATGCACCTGAATAAGCTACCTTCTTTGCACCAAGTCCTTCAATAGTGGCGTCTTCAATTTCTTTAACAGTAAATCCTTCAGCGGTTTTACTGTTTTTGAATTCCTCGATATACTTCGTATAATCCTGCAAAGAATCACTGCGCACAGATGCGATAACGATCTGGATACCATCGGGTTTACGTGAATCGTGATCAAAAAACTTCTCAGCCGCTTCGGCTGAAGATGAGATGGTTACTTTCTTCGATTCTGTCACGACTACCCAATCCTTGGGATAGTTAAACGAGACCTTGAAGAATTGATCCTGAAATTGCGTCCATTCTTTTACATCCACAGCCGCGTTTTTTTTGCAGCCTGGTAAAACGGCAAGTGCTGTAAATAAGAAGAGGATGATTTTTTTATTCATCGCGGTTCCTTTCGATTAGAGCTGTGTGAAAGAGATATTTGTTAATTTTAAATTCGTCGAAATAGCAATTCAATATTTATTCGGGTTGTAAATCTTTCAAGCCTTTTTTTGCAGCATCATTCTTCGGATCAAGTTGAAGCGTTCGTTTATATTCTTTGATTGCATCGTCCTTTTTATTTATCGTTTGATTTAAATTCTGATAGCACTGACCAAGAAAAAGGTGTGTTTGAGCAAAATCTTCTTTATACTTAACTGACTTTTTTAAGTAAACGATGGCATCTTCCCATTTCTTTTGAGACGCCTCGGGAGTCGATTTCTTTTCCAACATCAACGCCAATGCGATCTCGCGATTGGCATCGGCAAGTTCAGAACGATACTTTGATTCCGCGGTATCAATAACTTTAATAGCCGTTTCAAATTCACTGCGCCCAGCATCAAAATCTTTCATCTGGAAATAACAAAAACCCATGTTTATATAAGCCGGCGGATATTTAGGATTTCGAATAATTACCTTTCGCAAAACTGATATTGCTTTTTCATATTCTTCTAATTGCATCAAACAGTTCGCTAAATTAAACGAAGCACCAACGGCTATTGTATCCAGCTGAACTCGTTTCTGGAAAAACTCTGCGGCACGGTCAAAGCGCTTAAAATTCATCCAAATCGATCCTACTTCGCCATACAAATACGACCTAAGCGTAACTGACTGTGTCGTATCTTTGAGCGCTTCTTCCCAAGTCATCGCAGCCAGCGAGTCCTTTTTTAATTGTCTGTAGGCAGTTCCTAACCAGCGATAATCATCAAACTCCATTGTATCAATTGTTGCAATTTTTTTATATGCCTCGATGGATTGTGCATATTGTTTGTCGATAAGATTTCCATAGGCAATAGCCCTATACGCAAGTGCCGATTTTGGTTCGAGCTTTAGATATCCCTTTGCAACTTCGGCAGCTTCTTTATATTGTTTACTCTTGTATAGTGCTTCCAAAAATATCGATTGGATTTCTTTAGGTGGATTTTTCTGGTTCTTAAAGTATTCTCTTAGAACCTTTGTACAATTTGCATATTGCCCTGCTCGGAAGAATAATCCAGCAAGCTCAAGCCGAGCCGCCTCATTATTTGGATCGAGGGCAAGGATACGCAAATAGACTTCAGCCGCTCTTGTATATTGTCGGTCGTTCTTATGTGCATTGGCTATTTTGTACAATACACGCTGCTGGAGCGAATCAATCTCCAACGAATTTTCATAACTACTGATCGCCATGGGCACAACTTTTTGTTTTAAATATGCATCTCCCATAACCTCGTACGCCAAAGCATTTTGTGGATCTAATTCCTTTGCTTCTGCAGAGGCAACCAGCGCTGCATCAGCTGAATCTAATGCCAACAGACTTTGTCCCAGTACAACAAGTAAAGGCGGGTACTTAGACGCCTTTCGTTTCGTCATCTTCAACCCTAACTTTGCTGTTGCATAGGCGTCTTGAGCATCTTTCTTTGTTAGTTGAATCTGTCCGAGGACCGTATATCCTTCCATCAACCCATCTTCTAATTGTACCGCCTTCTTCGCTGCAATTTCTGCAGAGTCGAGATTTTGCGTTTGTTGATAAGCTTCTGCAAGAACTAACCATCCATTTTCATCACGCGTACTTGATTGAAGATAGATTTGGCAGGCAGCAATTGCCTCACCATACTTTTTTTGTTTCATTAGGTCTTTAGCTTTATCAAGTTGTGGCTGACTGATGACTGTAGTCGTGGCGGCGATTAAGATCGCCGCAGCAATCAAAAGGATATGCTTCATTTTCGTTTCACTCCGCTTTTAACTGAATAGTCCGATATGGAATATTAACAGGCACCAAGCCTGATATCTGAAAAATCTTTTGCCCAACATTTGAAAGTAC
>JBEKLV010000335.1:0-3211 GCA_050008835.1 Bacteroidota bacterium
AAAGGAGCTTGTCGGTGGTAATTTCTATCGTTATATAGCTGCTTTTACACGCTGGAGCGAGATGTGGGAAGCAGTACATTTCATTCTGCGTCAGTACAATAAAAACCATTCGCCACGCGTTTCGTCTTATCAAGAATTTAAAGAAATTCTTGTCCGCGCAGACCCAGTGCGCCAGTTCCTTCTGCAATCCGGTATCACATTATTCAAAGGAATGAAGTTCGAAGAACTCGTGCGGCTTCATGTGGATGTTCAATTCGCGCCCACCAGAGGGAAAAAACGGAATAGAAAAAGTTCGGAAGAAAAAATTCTTGTTATCGCTCTCGCCGCAAGCGACGGAAGCGAATATACATTCAGCACTCAAAAGCACGATGAACGAACAGTTTTAGAAAGTTGTATACAGTACATTAACAAAATTAATCCCGATGTCATAGACGGATACGATTTGTTTGGAACGATTTTGCCAGCGCTCAGCCGTGCTTGCGAGCGTTCACAAATCCCGTTGGCAATAGGTAGAGATGGCAGTGACATGAGAACACCAACAGGATATAGCTCTGCCAGTTCAGGAGAAAGTGAATGGTTCTCTTTTGATGTTTTCGGCAGGCATCTGGTTGACCTTTTAACATTGGCAGAAACAGAAATTGATGTAAAAAAAATTGAACAATCGTTTACCCTCACTTCATTAGCAAAGCATTTTGGTATTCCAATCGGTACTGAGAAATCTATTTCTGCACAGCGGACATTTGAGGAATGGAATCATCGACCGGAGAATATTATAAACCAATCTTTACGCAATGTACGTATTGCGCGCGATCTTTATAACCATCTTTCTCCGCCGCTGTTCTATCTTGCACAGATGTGTCCATTCAACTACCGAATGTTAACTCAACTCAACGCAGCTTCACGAATCGAATCTCTAATGTTAAGAGAATACGTCCGTCAACGACACTCAGTTCCCAGACCGAACGATAATTCTCGTTCAATGACAATTCCATCGGAAATATTCCACACCGGCGTTTTCTCCGATGTTATGTACGTTGAATTAGCGGGAATCCACTCTTCCATTTTACTACATCAGAATATCAAGCCGAAGGTAGATGAATTAAATATTTTTCTTTCACTACTTAAATATCTTTCTGCTTTGCA
The DNA here is from genome assembly GCA_050008835.1 of Bacteroidota bacterium. GTDB lineage: Bacteria > Bacteroidota > Ignavibacteria > UBA10030 > UBA10030 > Fen-1298. Next base: position 1,144 of record JBEKLV010000335.1, read on the forward strand.
GCAAGACACATCTGATCTGATGAAAAGCGAAACTCTGCAGTCCCAAGATTCGGCATTCCAATTGAAGGCAATTAAACGTCTTATTGATTCTTTCTATCTTTACCTCGGATCTGCGCGCGGATTGTTCAACGATCCTGAACTAGCCGAAGTTGCACTGACCGCGAGTCGTGAGATTATGAAAGAAATTCTGCGCCAAATTGAACTTTTCAACGCTGCTATTATCCAATCTGATGGTGATGGTTTTTTTCTTCTATCCCCCAACAATATTATCGGTGAATCAAATCAGAAGAATTTTATTGAACGGCTTTCAAGTACATTGCCAGAAAGAACCACACTTGTCTTATCACATTATTATAAGCAAATGTTCAGCTATCGGAAAAATAATTACGCCTTACTGGATCAGAACAACAATGTTCTTATCAAAGGAAATAATCTTATCTCTCGCGGAATGGAGCGTTTCCTTAGAGTATTTGTTCAACGGATGATCGAATGCCTGCTGACAAACGACTTAAAACGAATGCACCATGCATATGCCACGGCATATACACAAGTGGTACAACACAAATGGGCATCGATAGATTTCTGTCGCACAGATATCGTCCGTATAGATACGGAAACTTACGGGAAAGAAGTGCTTTCTGGACAAATTACAGCATCGCCAGCAATGGAAGCTGCGGTGCGTTCAAGTCTCTTCGTCAAAGCTAATTCAAAAATCTCTTATTACGTTACCGGAAGCGATGCAGGTACCACACTTACCCGTTCCTCTCGTTTAGCTGACGAATGGAATCCGCATCAGCCAGACGAAAATACTACCTATTATCTTGCTCGTTTGCATGAAGCTGCTGGCAAATTCCGGGAGTTTTTTGAACCGGCGGCATTTGAACGAATTTTCACTTTAGATGAAATGTTTGGTTTTTCCGATGAAGGCATCCATATTCTGACCCGAAAAATTGCACCGGAAGCAATAGAAACCAAGTCTGAAATCGAGGAATATAACATCTGGTTGGCAGATGAAGAATAAATAAAGCGAAAGGCCATGCACCACTACTTGCATTTTAATTCACGAAATTGTAATATTAAAACGTAGTTAACTGCACCGATTTTGTTTCATCGTTATTTGTTTTAGCTGTCGCGTCACAAGTTATTAATTCAATAGTGTGGTTCCGACGTTTGCAAGCTGGGCAAGACAGGTGTAAGGGATGTATTACACCTTTTTCATTGAGAGACAAAGTTGCGGTGTGATGTCCAATGCATCGAGGGGATGAACCCGTATGGAACAAGGTACAGTAAAATGGTTCAATAATACAAAAGGATATGGCTTCATCAAACGGGAAAGCGGTGAAGACGTATTCGTGCATTACAAGTCCATCAATGGAGACGGCTACAAAACGCTTAACGAAGGCGATAAAGTAGAGTTCGAAGTTGAACAGGGCCCCAAAGGATTACAGGCAGTAAAAGTTGCAAAGCCTGCTTAAGAAAGCTTCAATAATACAAAACCCGTCAAATATTTCTCGACGGGTTTTTTTGCAGTGAACCAATTCTTTCACTGCATTTTTTCGATTTTATAGTTTTCTTTTCGGAAGATTTTCCAAATCAGCTGCAAATTGTTGGAAGGCTGAATAAAAACGTGCGAGCGGGAATCCAACAACATTATAGAAACATCCATTCACTCGCTCGATGAAGACAGCTCCAAAGTCATCCTGAATTCCATAAGAACCTGCCTTATCCATAGGCGAACCGCTATTAACATAATCAGCAATCTCTTTCTCACTTAATTTACGAAAGCGGACTTTTGTTTCTTCAACTCCTGCTGTATACTTTCCACTTTCCACATCTTTCAATGCAAAACCAGTAAAGACCGAATGCTCACGCCCACTTAATAATCCCAGCATTCGTTTAGCGTCGTCTTTGGATTTCGGTTTGCCGAGAACATGATGATCGAGAACAACAATCGTGTCCGCACCAATTACAATTCCTCTTCGCAGACGAGTAGCAACATCTATCGCTTTTTCCAAAGCAATGCGTTGAGCGTTTTCACCCGGACTTTGATGAGAAGAGAAAATTTCTG
>JBEKLV010000336.1:0-3178 GCA_050008835.1 Bacteroidota bacterium
GCTTGTGTTACTCCATAACCGGCACTCTTCATAATTTCGACTGCACCCTGGTAATCCTGACGTGAAACAAGCGCACGTTTTCGCATATCGCCAAAGCCACCAAGTGATTGGGTTGTTGCTGCAAGGTCTGTGGAATCGATATCTGGAGAAATCGCGGGGTCGGCCACTGTGTATTCATCCATCACATCAAGGCCAATGAGTGACACTAAATCCGCCTTTGATTTATCATAAGTATTCTGTGCAGTGATAAGATTCACTTCGTCAAATGCTACAGCCGATTGCTGACGATACACATCGCTGATGGAAAGAGCACCAACACGACTGGATTCTTCGATCCGTTCCAACTGCTTTTGGTCCCGTTTGAGATTTTCTTCACTTACTTTTACAAGCTGTTCATTTTTAAGTACCGTTAGATAAAATGATTGCACTTGAAAAACAATAGATTGTTTTGTTCTTATGAACTGCTGGTCTGCCTGCGTTTTGCTCGACGATGCTTTATTGAAATTTGATTCTCGCGAAAGCCCGTCAAACAATGTATAATTCAAACCGAGTCCTGCTGTGTACGTAGTATTCAGATTGGATCCTGATGCCTGGATAAATGTGTTTGTTGCAGAATTGTACACTAACCCTGGGGGCGTCTCGCTCTGATTTCGCAACCAACTTGATGATGCGGCCAGAGTAGGCAAGTAAGAACCATACGCCGCCAGAACTCCGCTTCTTGCGGCATCGACACCGTTTGCCGCCTCTTGAATATTTAAGTTGCGCTGTAGGGAAACAGCAACAGCATCATTTAATGTAAGCGTTTTCGTTATTCCGGGCTGCGTTTGTCCGCTGCAAAGTGAAGCAGTTAATACGATCAAAGCTATTATTTTTTTCATCGACACATCTCCAATGTTTTAAAAATTGGTAGGAAATAAAAACTACATCTTATAAACGGTTTATTTACAGTAAAGTTACATCAAACTAAATAAAACTTTAGAACCGATCAACACGTTAGACGCTCACAATTGCGCGGCTGTTTCATTTTTCGGTATGGCGTTTCTTCTTTACAGTCGGCTTACTCATCACTTCATCTTTGATTGAAAGAAGGTACTGTAAAGCTGCTTCGTGCTCGTTCGGAATAGCGCCATCAAGAATGGCATCGGTGATTTTATCTTTCAATACTCCAACCATCGGGCCTTCGGTCAATCCACAAATCGACATTATTTCTTCGCCTCGCAGAGGCGGCTGCCAGTTCCGAATACGGTCTTTTTCTTCCACCTCAACCATCTTAGCAATAACAAGATCGTAGTTTCGTTTCACTTTCTCAATAAGTTCTTGATTCTTTGATGTAATATCAGCCCTGCATAACAGCATAAGATCGTCAATATCATTGCCGGTTTCAAACATCAATCGGCGAACAGCGGAATCTGTCACGCCATCATCGACTAATGCCTGTGGACGGAGGTGAAGGCGGATTAATTTTTCGACATATGGAAGATTCTCCAGCGGAAAACGCATCCGGTGGAAAATCAGTTTTGCCATTCGAGCGCCTAGGTCTTCGTGTCCATGAAATGTCCAGCCGATTGCCGGTTTGAATGCTTTCGTCTTTGGTTTGCCTATATCGTGCAAAATCGCCGCCATGCGTAGCCAAAGATTATCCGATGCTTCCGCAACTTTATCCACAACTTGCAGTGTATGTTTGAAAACGTCTTTGTGATGGTAATCTTTTCGCTGATCAATACCCGACATCTCTGCAATTTCCGGAAAGACAATTTGCATTACGTCCGAGTCGTACATTAATTGAAGCCCGATGGACGGCTTGTGGCTTGTCATAATTTTTAAGAATTCATCTGTAATGCGCTCCTGTGAAACAATCGTCAGCCGCTTTGCCATCTTCTTTGCCGCTTTCAGCACTCCGGCTTCTATTTCAAACCCAAGCTGCGAAGCAAAGCGCATCGCTCGCATAATGCGAAGCGGATCGTCATCAAATGTATCTTCCGGGTCGAGTGGTGTGCGCAGTATCTTTTTCTTTAGATCACTCTCACAATCAAACGGATCGGTAATTTCGCCGAATGTTTTTTCATTCAGACTTACCGCCATTGCATTCACGGTAAAATCCCGTCGTGATAAATCTTCGTTGAGCGTTCCAATTTCAACATGCGGTTTTCGGGAATCTTTCCGATAACTTTCTTTTCGTGCACCGACAAATTCCAATTTCCTGTCATCCAAATGCAACATTGCTGTGCCAAAGTTTTCAAATAGAATGAGATTCGTTTTTCCAAAATCTTTAGCAACTTTTTTTGCAAACTCCACACCGCTGCCGATAACAACGATGTCCGTATCTTTGACTTCCTTGCCAAGCAGAATATCACGTACATAGCCTCCAACAACGTACGCGGTAATGCTTTCACGATCAGCAACAGCACCGACGCGTTTTAGAATTTCATCCTGGATGTCAATATGCTTCACTTTCAATATTATGCCGTTGTAATTTTCTGCGATTCTATTTTCTGTAAAATTCCTTGTGCCACTTCTAGTGCATGCAAACCATCATGGCCGGTAACTGGTGTTTCTATGTTCTTTTGCACGGACTCGACAAAGCGCTCAAGTTCATACTTCAATGCATTCACTTCCAGTACTTCCGGCTGTTCATACACAATGATCCGTTTGTGCTGACCTTGATCGATCTTGCCAAGCATCATCGTCGATTTTACATTCGGTGTCAGTTCATCAACCAAACGAAAGACTTCCGCTAATCCTTGCGCAAAATCGATGGATATATATGCATCTCGTTGAAACAGTCGCATCTTGCGCATTTTATTCTGTGAGATGCGACTCGCCGTTACATTTGCGACACAGCCGTTTTCGAACTGTAAGCGTGCGTTGGCAATATCAGGTGTATCTGAGATGACAGCAATACCGTTGGCATCAATGCGCGTCACTTTCGATTTCACTAAACTCAAAATCAAATCAATATCATGAATCATCAAGTCGAGTACAACCGCCACATCTGATCCACGCGGATTAAATTGTGCCAGCCGATGCGACTCTATAAACAGCGGTGTAATATTGTACGGCTCTAACGCAAGAATTGCCGGATTGAAACGCTCAATATGTCCTACCTGTAATTTCAATCCTTTTATTTCTGCCCGTTCTGTGAGCGCTTTTGCTTGTTCGATGGTTGTGGTGATCGGTT
>JBEKLV010000337.1:0-3163 GCA_050008835.1 Bacteroidota bacterium
CTTTGCTCTCGAACAACAGGGAAAGCCTTACCGGCCTGCACATCAAATTCTTTATGAGACTGAATGGTTGTGTGGTACGACTCATGATAATCAACGCATAGGCGAACACATAAGTATATTGGAAGATGCTTTAAGGGATACGGCCAATGCAGATGCGATAGACGAACAATCTGAAATTGATGGCAGCTGGGGGAGATGGTACACAGAGTGGTTTTTCAAATTAGACGCTTCTTATGACCAGATAACAGCGCTTGCCAATCAATGCCAGATACCAAAATATCCGGTGCACTTTCTGGATCGGATCAATTCGCCTGAGAAATTAAGCGGGCATCTCAATCATTTATTGATCTCGGATCTGAATACGGAAAGTGTAAACCATCGGCGGGAATTAAATGAAACAATTTCCGATTTGATGCGGTTGATTCTTCGCAATCAACCAAGGAATTATCTATATGATCCGAGGCTTAAGACAGCATTGCTGGATTGGTTGCTCAATACCGCGCGGAACCCTAAGACCGGTTACTGGGGTGCGTGGTACCACGAGCTAGACGACGGCGGAATCAAGAAGACTGATGATCTGAGTATCACATTCCATATTGTTAGTTATCTCAATGGAAACGTGCCGGATTGGCAAAAGATCATTGCGACCACCTTGGCAATAAAAGATAAAAAGTATCCTCTTGGCTGGCTTGAAAGAAGCGGGTACCTGAATCATAATAATATGGATGTTGTTCAACTCTTCCGTTTGGGATGGAATCAGGCCATGCCGGATCAACAGGAGGCGATGCGCGTCGAAATCCGGAAGATGCTCCATTGGTGCCTGAACGAATCACTGCAGCCGGATGGGTCATTCAAACTTCAGGACAACGATGACTCCCAGGAAACGAGTGTTGCCTTCGGGGCTAGTTTTCTTGCGCGTCTGGGCTACTTCGACCGGTCAAAGCGATTTTGGACCAATGAGGATTTTCCAGCAGCCGACCATATTCGTGCAAATATTATTAAGTTCATCCATTCCCATATTCATTCAGGTAGTGAAGGAGGGTTTTATTATAACGATACACTCAAAGAATTGGGTGCTCTCATGGATAATAATTGATGCGCCTAACCAGGCGCTCCCCGCCAAAAACAGCGGGGCATCCCGATTTATCGGGAGGCTATCCGTAGGTGGTTGATCTTACATTAAATCAATAAGGAATCTTTTCTATGGAAGAAACCTTTGTCTACAAAGACAAATTAATCGAAATCTCATCAGATTTTATTTTGTTTAAGAATTATTATTTTCCGCTCATTGGTTCAAAACGAGTACCCTTTAATAGAATAAAATCCATTAGCGTGGAGGAACCATCTTTGCTAAAGGGGCAATGGAGAATATGGGGAACTGGCAATTTCACCATTTGGTTTCCGCTTGACTTTGCACGATCCAAAAGAGATAAAATCTTCATCTTATCCATGATAGGGAAAAGAGTTCGTATTGGATTTACAACTGAAAATTCTGAAACGGTGCTTCAGATATTCAAACAAAGAGGATTTATTCATCAGGCAATCGCCTAACCAGGCGCTTCCCGCTATCCCACTACAAAACAGTGGGACGCCCGCCTGCCAAGCGAAGCGGCGGGCAGGCACAAAACGCGAAAAGCGCGGGGCAGCTTAGCCGCCATCCGTTGGGCGGTCCGGTGGTGTCCATGAACAATCAAGTAATCAAGAATATCAGTGCTCGCATCTAGCTCTTCAAATCCATCTCGTGGCATTACGAGTCGCATTATCAGGACGATCGCAGTCTTTAAACTATTCAAAGCCGTCCTACTGATTTGTCTAGCGTTCGGTGCTTTTAGACTCCTCAACCCAGCTGTAGAGCAGAGGCTAACCCATTGGGTAGGTTCTTTTGCGTGGAACCACAATCAAGTGTTCGTACTTTCGCCTCTCGCTAAAATCACTGGGCTAAAGCCGAAACAATTAGAGGCTTTTGGAATAGTGGCATTCCTGTATGCTATTCTGTTCACGATAGAGGGGATCGGGTTGTGGTTTAAAAAGCAATGGGCAGAGTATCTTACTCTCATAGCTACGGGTTCATTGCTCCCAATGGAGATATATGAAATCTACAGGCGAATGACATATTCTCGTGGGATTGCATTGTTGCTCAATCTCGCTGTATTCATTTACCTGCTCAAAGTGGTCCGTCGTCGGGCTGCCTAACCAGGCGCACTGCTAAATTCATGGCGAGCATTGGTTTTATTTTAATTTGAAAGTTAGTATAATGAAATAGGTTCGTTGAGTGTATGTTGAACATTTGCAGTGCCGCAGTCCCGCTATACGGGATCCTCGCGGCGCTTGGAACGCCACGGGACTTACTTGTCCGCCGGCTGTTTGGCGGAGCGTCAATCCGTTAGGCAACAACAGGAGACAACAATGAACTTTTCAATCGATATCCAAGCAGAATCTGGCTATATGGCTTGTACGATTACTGGAAAATGGGTTACAAAGGAATTGATAGCTTTCATCGACACAGTCTCTGCTAAAGTGAAGAAACGGAAGAAACGAGGGAGTACTCGCATCTTGGCGGATATGTCACTAGTTTCAGGACCTCCACCGGAGATGGATCGATTCCAACTTGGGGAATATATCGCGTCTGTTCTTCGCAATGTTAAAATAGCGATTGTATATCAAAAAGTGTTTAAAAATAAATTCTTCGAAGATACGGCTGTAAATCGCGGCGCATTGCTTAGGGTCTTCCCAGACAAACCAGCAGCTTTGCAGTGGCTATTGATAAAATAATAATAACTATAACGATTTATTTTCTTTTCGTTGCGTCTTGCGGCAATACCTTTGGTAGTTCTACAAACCGAGCTTCATTAAGTAAAAGGAGCAAAGTTTTTGTGAATTCGTAGGACATTTTCAGAGATGCCGGAGAAATAAGATTTGAACGGTCGTCCACTGTGCGTATAACGCCAAGAACTTTTGGCGCGTCTAGAGAATCAGGCTTATAACCGTTGCGCACATACTTGCTCAATCGATCGCCGTCGCCTTTCGGCACAATCGAAATGGCAATATTCTGCAAATCGAATTTTGCAAACGACACATGATCCGAAGCGGGAAACTCCGCACTCTCAAAGAATGGAAACCTTGTTTCTTTCACTGCATCATGAACATAGCGAAGAATTGTTCG